>CAZSBF010000024.1:0-48614 GCA_964605185.1 uncultured Planctomycetaceae bacterium | reverse complement strand
GCCCGCGAGAAGGCAGCCGGGCTGCCCATCGACTGGCGCGTGCATGACGTGGCAAGGCCGATCCCAACCGGCGACAGCGAGTTCGACATCGTGACCTGCTGCTTAGTCGTGGAGCACATTCGCGAATTGACGCCGCTGTTCGCCGAGCTGGGCCGCATTTGCAAACCCGGCGGCGCGATCGTCATCTCCGCCATGCACCCGGCCATGATGCTCAAGGGTATTTCCGCACGGTTCACCGACCCCACTACCGGCCGCGAAACGCGCCCCGAGAGCCACGACAACCAACTGTCGGACTTCGTCATGGGCGCCGTCCGCGCCGGTCTTCGAATTGAGCATGTCGGCGAGCACCGCGTGGACGAGGCACTCGCCGCGCGTTCGCCGCGGGCGCAGAAATACCTTGGCTGGCCGATGCTCTTCGTGATGAAGCTGCGTCCAAAGGGTGGCTCGTGAGCAGCCTGCGCGAGCGACTGAGCACGAGCTTTGAACGACGCGCCGCGCTCCTGCGTAAAGGCGACCTCGACGCGGTCCGGCTCTTTAACGGCGCGGCCGACGGCGTCGATGGCGTCGTGATTGAGAAGCTAGGGCCTGTGCTTGTAATGCAACTTCACGAGGGCCGATTCGCAGGCAGCCTTGATGCGCTGCGGGATGCAATCGAAGGGAGCTACCGGGCGTATGGCGCGACCGCGGTGTATCTGAAGAAGTTTGTGCGCGACCGCTCGGGTGCGGACGATGACACCGTCGCCGAGCACCGCGACCCGCACCCGTGGATCGGCGACGCCGCTCCCGATCGAATCGTCATCCGCGAGGGCCCGCTGCGATTCGTCGTCCGGCCGTATGACGGCTTTTCGGTTGGCCTCTTTCTGGAGCAGCGCGACAATCGCCGCCGCGTGCGCGAGTTGGCCAAGGGCCGGCGCGTGCTGAACACCTTTGCCTACACCTGCGGCTTCTCCGTCGCGGCGGCATCGGGCGGCGCGGCCTCGGTTTCCAGCGTTGACCTTTCGGTTCGCTATCTCGAATGGGGCAAGGAGAACTTCGCGGAAAACTCCATCCCGCTCGACGGGCATTGGTTCTTTCGATCGGACACATTTGAATTCTACGAACGGGCGGCCCGCCAGAATCGGCGATACGACCTGATCATTCTGGATCCGCCGACCTTCTCTAAGACGCGCCGGCCGAATCGCGTGTTTGTGCTGAAGGATCGCCTCGACGACCTGGTTCGCGGGGCGCTCAGCCTGCTCGATCCCGGCGGGCTCCTCCTGCTTTCATGCAACGACCGGCAGCTCACGCTGAAGGCATTGGAAGCAGCCGTCCACCACGCCGCCGACCCTCGACGGGCCACCATGCTGGAACGCCCCCGCCTGCCCGACGATTTCGCCGGCGACGCGGATTATGCCAAGTCGCTCATCGCACGCATCGATGGCGGCGCTTAGCGGGCACCGGTGGCGGGTAAAAATAACAACACCCCTCTCAACCGCGCGAGGCGGCGAGAAGGGTGTGTAATGTGTCTAATTGATTGTCAGATCAACCAGCCAGATCGGAGACGGTCGTCTTGGCAAGGATGTTCCGCGCCGACTTGGCGACGTCGTCACATACCTTTTTGGAGATGCCCTTGGCTCGGGTCTTGCTGGTGATGTCGTCGAAGCCGCCGATCTCGCCATCGATCGGACCTTCGATCGACTCGATGATCTCAAGCATCGTGATCTTGTTGGCCGGCTTGCGAAGGGCAAAGCCGCCCGAGGGGCCGCGCTCGCTCGACAGGATGCGCGACTTCACCAGCTGCTGGAGCACCTTGAGCAGGTGTCCCGGCGGAATCGAGCAGGTGGCGGCGATATCCTGGCCGGGGATTGGCGAATCTTTCGCCTTCTCGGCAATATGAGTGGTGGCATAAATGCCATAGGCTGCTGCACGGCTTAACCGCATGATCAACTCCTTCAATAAAAATAGGTTCCCTAGTTACCGGGGTTGGGTCAAAATGACCGACAACCGACTACTCCCCCAGGTCAACGCTTGCCGCTGACCACACCCCGCGCATTTCGAAGTCGGCCCCAACGAAGAAGTACAAAGCGGATCAACGATTCGATGGGTATCATGGAGGGGATGTCCGGGGATTGCAAGGTGTGAAACGGAAGATTAGGGAAATATCGTCTGATGGTTGCCAACCGGTAATATTCGCCCTGTGATTTTATCCGCGTGTGTGTCCATACGCGACAACACCTGTAACAAATCTGTCACAATGGGTAAGACGGTGACAGGCAAAGGGCGGAGTCCTCGTCGTGAACGATTTGACAAACTTGCGCCAATTGCGGAAGTTTCCGCAGGGCGGTGTAAATGGATTGTAAATCGATAGTTGGGGTTGACAGCCGAAACGCAACTAACTAAAACGTGGGGCTTCCGCACGATTCGGTTGGCATACGACAGGCGCGTGTCGCAACCCTCTGCGGAGCGCGAATTCGTCGATACACTGCCACGCAGCGCAAGCGGCGCCCTTCTCCGGCGGTTCAGGAGAACGGGTAAAGTGCCGCTGGTACGAACCGCAAGGATCAGATTCGCATGATTCGTGTTCAGAATCTGACAAAGGTCTATTCCGACCGGAAGGCCGTGGACGGCATTTCATTCTCCATCGAAGAGGGTGAGATTGTCGGTTTTCTTGGGCCCAACGGGGCCGGCAAGACCACTACGCTTCGCATTTTGACATGCTTTATGCCGGCGACGAGCGGCCACGCCAGCGTCGCGGGGCATGACGTGTTTGCTGAATCCATGGCGGTCCGCCGCGTTGTCGGCTACCTCCCGGAAAGCACGCCGCTGGACATGAACATGCGGGTGCGGGAATACCTGACGTTTCGCGGAAAAATCCGCGGTCTTGACCGGGCACAGCGAGAATCCGCCATCCGGCGCGTAACTGAATTGTGCTGGCTCGGCGATTTCATCGACCGGCCGATTCATCAACTCAGCAAGGGCATGAAACAACGCGTGGGTTTGGGCGACGCCCTGTTGCATGACCCGAAGGTGCTGATCCTCGACGAGCCGACGATCGGTCTCGACCCGACGCAAATCCGCGAAACGCGAAATCTCATTCATCATCTCGCGAAAAAGCATACTGTCCTGCTATCAAGCCACATCCTTCCGGAAGTGGAAGCAACCTGCGAACGCACCATCATCATTGCCGGCGGAAAAATCGTCGCGTCGGGTACCCCCACTGAATTGAAAGAACGCATTCGCGGCGGTTCCCGACTCATTGCCGAGGTGTCCGGCTCCGGCTCGGATGTGAAAGATGCGCTCAAGGGTGTCAGCGGCGTGGAGAAAGTCGAAACGTCGTCCGACGACGGCTGGCAGCGCGTCACCATTGAGACCAAGCGCGGGGCCGACCCACGGGAAGACATTTTCAAGATCGTCAAACAAAAAGGCTGGTCGCTGCGTGAACTTCGGCTCGAAGTCGGCAGCCTGGAGGAATTCTTCGTGCAGATCGTCGCTCAGCAGATGGCCGATCAGCGCGCCGCCCGTACGGAGGCCCGCGTATGACCCGCAACGTTCTCGCACTGACTCAGCGCGAACTCATCATGAGTTTCTTTTCGCCGGTGGCGTATGTGGTCGCGGCGGTGTTCCTGATGGCCACGGGATATCTCTTCATGAACGCGACGCTGATCGAAGGCAATGAGGCGACCATTCGCCCGCTGCTCGACAGCATGTCGTGGGTGCTTATTTTTGCGATTCCGCTGCTAACGATGCGCGTTCTCTCCGATGAATTCGCATCGGGGACGATTGAGGCGTTGATGACGGCACCGGTGACCGATGTCGAGGTCGTGCTCGGCAAATTCCTTGGCGTCCTCACGTTCTATGCGTCGCTGCTGGTCACCACGCTCGTGCATGTTGGTCTGCTTCTTCGCTATGGTGGCAATGATGTCCCCGCGATTCTCTATGGCTACTTCGGTATGGTTCTCCTGGGGTGCCTCTATGTGGCGGTGGGAGTGTTTGCGAGCGCCCTGACGAAACACCAACTGGTTGCCGCGTTGATCGGCATGGGTGTCCTCAGTTTGTTTACGCTCGTCGTCGATTCGTTTGCGGCATGGAAGGGCGGGCTGTGGCGCACCGTGCTCAGTTACATCAACATCACGCACCACTTCCAGGATTTCAGCAAGGGGATCTTTGACACGAAGGCGATTGTCTTCTTCATCAGCGGTACGGTGTTCTTCCTCTTCCTGGCCGTGAAGATGCTGGAGTCCCGACGATGGCGATGAATGCAACACATACCGCGTCCGAGGCTACCGGCGCGAAGAAATTCAATATCGGCGCGAACGTGGCCATTGCTGTCTTCACGGCGGCCTTGCTGACGATCGCGGTTAACTGGTTCGCCGCACTCAAGTCCTATCGCCACGATGTCGCGGCGGCCGGAAGTTATGGTCTTTCTGATCGTACCAAGCAGATTCTGACCGGCGCGAAAGGTGAGATCACGCTATCGACGCTGTACATGCCCGCCGAGGATGACCAGAAGCAGCGGGATTACATCAATCGGCTGAATGACTATTGCGACGAATTGACCCGCTTCTCGCCCAACGTAAAGGTGACGGCGGCGTCCGGGCCGATGCAGCGAGAGAATCTTGTCGCGCGGATCAGCAAGACCTTTGGCGGCGAGGCGGAGAAACACAAAGATGCGCTCGATACCTTTGCGAAACTGCAAGCCGATCTCAAGGCTGATATGGAACAGCGCATGGCCGAAGGCAAGCGCCTGATGGACGCTGAGACTTGGCTCGGCGATTTTCCGGTGTTTGCAAGCGTTGTGACGACGCTCAAGGCCGACCGGGATGCGTTGCAAAAGGCCACGGATGAAATCAAAGAACTGACTCCGGCCGGCGGGATTCCAAAATACTCTGAGGCGACGGCTAAGGCCAAGACAGCCCTGACCGACATCAAGACTCACATGGATGCTATCTCCAAGCGGCTCGCCGAATTGTCGGTGCTGGCCGATGAGACGACGAAGCCTGATTCCAAGTTCACGGCGATGCTTCGCGAAGTTGCGTCGCAGGTGAAGGCAATTGTCGGACCGCTTCGTGACGCCGTCGGCAGCGAAGGGCAGGCGAAGAGCAATCCAGCCGCTGCACTCAAGTCCTTCGCCGACAAGTCCACAGAGGTCGGGTCTTCGCTTGAGAGCCTAATGGATCGTGTCGACCAATTCGCGCGGGCATTCCCGATGGTTCGGCAACATCCGAACTGGGGCACTTCGGTTCAGGTCGGACCGCTGGTGTCACGCATGGAGATTGCCGAGGTCTTCCAGTCGGCGGCGCAGTCGCTCGGCAAGTCGCGACTGGTCATTCTGGGCGCGATTGACACCAGGGATCAGGCGGAGATGGCGCGGGCGATTTCCAGCGCCCAGCGCACGGTGGCCGTTCTCGATCAGAACATGGGGATTTGCGAAAAACTCCTGAGTGAACTGGCGACCCGGCTGACCACGCTCGACCCCGAATCCAAGGCGCTCATCGAGGCGGCGCGAAGCGGCACGCTGTTTCAGGATCGCATTAAGGCGATTACCGATCTGGACGGGAAAATCGCCGCGCTGCCGGAGCTAAAACTTGGCAGCGTTGCCGATCGGCTTAAGGAAGAAAACACGGTGGTCGTCGAAGCGAACAACAAGATTCGCGTCGTCGGCTTTAACGAGGTCTTTCCTGTTCGCGAGAGCGTAGCGGGTGGGTCGTCCAAAGAAGACACGGCCCGCGGCTTCAATGGCGACAGCGCGATCTCCTCGGCAATACTTTCGATTACCTCTGAGAAACCGGTTGCAACGGTGGTGATTGTCTCGTTTGAACCGCCGCCGCCACAGCAGCGCACGCAGTTCGCTGTTCCACCGCAGCCGAGCTGGATTCCGTCGCAGCAGTTGTCCGAGGTTCGCAAGCGGCTCGAAGGCGCGAATTTTAAGTCGCTTGATTGGAACATGGCGACGACCAAGGAAGAGCCGAAGGGTGAGGAGGGCATCCCGAAGATTTATGTCGTGCTGCCACCGTCGCCACCTGCGATGCAGAATCCCTTCCAGCAGCAGCAGGCACCGCAGAACGACTTTGGCGATGCACAGCGTGAGACGATCAAGAAGCTGCTTGATGCTGACGCCAAGGTGATCTTCCTTGCTTCGTGGGAGGTTCGCAGTGGTGGGTTCTTCGGCGGTCCGCCGAATACCCCGCCGTATGGATACAACCCGATTCTGGAGAAGGACTGGGGCATCAAGGTCGAAAACGGCCGGCGCATGGTCTGGGTTGAGCCCGATCGACAGAAGGCCAACAGCTTTGGGATCGTGCCCAAGAATTTCGTTCACATGCCGGCGATGGGCTTCACCGATCACCCGGTCGGCGCGCCGATGAAGGGCACCCGCCTGCTGCTCTCCGATGCGTGCAGCATGATTGTGAAGAGCGATGCACCGAAAGACGTGACGATCAGCAAGGTTCTGGAGCTTCCGAATCGCGAGAACTACATCGGCGCGACCATGACCGAGTTGATCTACATCATCGATGAGATTCAGAATCGCGAAAGCGACGGCACGATTACGCTCAAGACGCCGCCGCAGCATGGTCCGTATGACCTCATGGTCACGGCTCAGCGCAAGGATGGCGACAAGACCAAGGGCACCCTTGTGGTCTGCGGGTTTGGGGCGGGCCTGCGGGATGAATTCCTCACGCAAAAGGTCTGGTCCGGCTCGTCGCGCCTGCGACTGGAACCGGAGCCGACTGAAAACGTCGACCTGTTCATTAACGCGTTGTATTGGCTGTCCGGCAAGAATGAGTGGATTGCCCGCGGGCCTGTCCCGGTTCCACGCGTCCTGCCGATCGAGCCTTCGGCCGCACGGATGATGCGACTCGTCGTGTGGGGCGTTTGGCCGGCCTTGGTGTTCGCGCCCGGAATCGTGCTTTGGTATGTCCGTCGCCGGTAATAGGCCGCGTCGGGCGATCCTTTGAAATCATAGGAACTCTGGACGACTCGTTCGACATACACCATGAATCAGAAAACAACCATCGGACTGGTCCTCGCGCTTGTGATCGCCGCCATTGGAGTATGGTGGGCAGAGAGCGGCAGCAATACCCCGACCGAAAAGGCACCCTCGGGGCCCAAGTCGTTGTTTGACCCGGCGATTGCCGACGTTGCCGAATTTGAATGGGTGGTCGTTGGCGCGGCACCGCTGAAGTTCGTGATAGACAAAGACAAGTGGCGAATGACCGCACCGGTTGCCGGCGTGGCCGAGCACTTTGTCGTTAATGGCGATGTCGAAAAGATCAAAGGCCTCAAGTATTCCGTCGCTTATGCAAAGGGAAACAACGAGCGACCTTCCGACGAATTGTCCGGTCTGCAGAAGCCGGCCCGCATCTGCAAGCTGACGGATAAGTCGGGCAAATCGGTGGTGGTTAAGATCGGCTCGCGGCAATCGCTTTCCAGCAAGACCTATGTGCAGAAGGAAGGCGACGACGCCATCTATCTCGTCGATTCGGATCTCAATGCCGAGTTGAAGCATGGGCTTTCCGACTTCCGGGGCAAGAAGGTCTGCGAATTCACGCCCACCGATGCGATCCGACTTGAGGCGGCCGGCGACGCTCAGTACGTCTTCACTGGCGGCGCGGCCAAGTGGACGCTGGACATGCCGTTCAAGGCGCGCGGCGACAAGACGGCGATATCAAACCTGATTCGTTCCCTGTCGCAGCTGACGGCCGATCGATTTGTTGATGATGAATCGAAGAATCTGCGCCCGTATGGATTAGACAAGCCGCGTCTTGTCGTGAGCGTGCAGACTGAGACAAAGACACCCAAGCCGCCGCCCGCACCGCCTGCGTCGGCGCCCGCAGAACCGCAATTCGACGTAAGCAGCAAGACCTACAAGATTGCCTTTGGCGGCAGTGCTGAAGAAAAGGTCTTTGCGATGATGCAGGAGCCTGCGAGTCCCGCCGTCTTTCAGATTCCAGAGTCCGTGTTTAAGAAAATCGCCTTAAAGCTGGATGACCTTCGAGACAAGGCCATCTGCGAAGTGGAACCGGCAAGGGCACAGAAGATCACGATTTCGGCCAAGGGTGAATCTGTTACGCTCGATAAGCAAAACGGCGTTTGGATGATCTCATCCGGATTGCAAGGTGCGGACCGGCCGACGGCAGAGACGATCGCGGTTGAAGACCTCTTGAAGGCGCTCAAGGAACTCAAGGCTATCGGCTATGAGACCGAGGTCACGCCCAGCCAGGGTTTCAAAGAGCCGCGATCCACCATCGACGTCACGTGCGAAGGCCAGGTCGAATCAACGCGACTCGTGATTGGCGGGGTCACAGCGAGCAAGACCGGCGCATACGTCAAAAACGACCGCGACGGCACGGTCGCTGTTGTTAAGGCCGAATCCACAATCGCGCTGATGGTTCGACCGGTGGAATTTCTCAGCCGCGAGCTGATGCGTTTCCAACGGGATATGGCGGCGAAGGTTGAGTTGGGATTCCCGAGTTACAGCGTGGTTGCCTCCAAGGAAGACGCCGGCTGGAAGATTTCCGCACCAGTTCAGGGTAATGCTGAAGTGACCGCGGTGAATACGATCCTCGGCGACCTCGCCATGCTTCGCGGACGCCGCGTCGTCGGCATGGCATCGGATGCTTCCAAATTCGGCCTTACCCCCCCCACCGTTCGTGTTTCCGTCACGGTGAATAACCCGCCGAAACCCAAGCCGAAACCTGCGACAACGCAGCCCGGCCCTGATTCTCCACCGGAGATGGAGGCGCAGCCGCCATCCGTCTATGCCGTGGACCTCACCAAGATGGGTGACGTGGTCTATGCCATGGCCGCGGGCGGCTCGACCGTTTGCGAAGTCGATGCGAAGGTCATTGACGATTGCCTTGCGGAATTGCTCGACACAAAGGTCGCGTCCCTTGAACCGTCGCAGGCCCGGCGCCTGGCATTCGAGGGATCCGAGAAGTTCGCCTTCGAGAAATCCGGCGATACCTGGAAGCTACTCGGCGAGCCGACGTTTGGAGTCGATCCGGTCAAGGTGACGGAAACGTTCACGCTGCTCAATACCGCCAAGTGCTCCGAATATATCCGCTACATGGGGGCCAAACTGGACGACTATGGACTGGACAAACCCTCACTGTCCGTGACTGCTGAGTGCGAGGGTGGGTCGCCGATGACGCTCATGATCTCGGCCAAGGGCCCGGACAAGGGCGGCCGGTATGCGTGCCTGTCCACGGTCAAGGACCGCGTCTTTGTGATCAAGCAGGAAGACGTCGACAAGTTCACCAAGCGCGTGCAGGACTTCCAGAAGGCCGGGTGATTTGACGGCGCAGCCCCGGCGCGGGTAGCCTTCGGGCGACCTTCAGTTCGACGAAGTCTGACCGGATACCTAGCGGGCAGGAATTCATGCACATCGAAAGCGGACCGACCACCGAACGCAAGATTCGTACGACCTTGCTGCTCCTCATGGTGACGGTGTTCTCCGTCTGGTTCGCCTACGACGGATTCGTCGGCTGGCCAAGCCAGAATCAAAAGGAGTTTTTGCAGATCATCCCACTTGATGAGCGACCAAAGGCCGCCACAGGTCCGATTTACCCGACGATTAACGAGGCGACGGAAAATGCCGTCCGCGAAAAAGTGAAGGATGCGGTGACATCGTCGCAGCAGCGCGAGGCCCTCACAAAGTACTTTGGCGGACCGCCGACGTATGAGAACACCGAGGGGATTCACTACTTCGGCAACATTCATCGAATCATGGCGAAGCTCGAAGGCGGCAAGGTGACGGAAGTCGTCGGTCGTCGCGGGCAGCGGAGCAATTATGATCTGCTGTTTCAGAAATATCTGTCGGGCGGTCTTGGTGTCCTCGCGTTGTACCTGGCATGGTTCGTCCTGCGCGTTCGCGGAACACGGTTAGTCCTCGACGAAAACGGCCTGACCCTTAATGGCGTCGGCCCGATCGGCTGGGATGCGATGAAATCGTTGGACATCTCCCGATTTCAGAAAAAGGGTTGGTTGGACCTTGTCTATGCCGCCGGTGGTTCAGACCGGAGACTGCGGCTCGACGAATATCATCTCGCGCGGTTTGACGACGTAATTGACGAGATTTGTCGACGCAAAGGCTTCGAAAACCCGCTGCCGGTCAAGGCACCGGCCACAGAAGGGAATGCCCCTTCGTAACGAGTTCATTGTCGTGCCGAATCATGCTCCCTGAAGAATAATCTCCCTGTGTTTCCCAATACCAGAAGTAATCAGCCTCGACCAGTCGAGACTGGGCGTTGCTATTTATTGAAGAATGATGGTGACTCGATGAAAAATAGATTCGCGCGTTCTGAATCTTCCGAGACTGTTGCCCTTTCAATCCTGCGTCTGCTCAAGATCAATGCCAAGAGGAGCTTGAAGCTCTTGCCAGTGTTCTTAACGATGGGATTGGCGGCAGGTTGCGGACAGCCACAAACTGGTGGTGCGCGGCCTCCAAGCCCACCTCCGGGATTTCCGAACCTGACGAAGGCACTCCGGGAATCACCCGGATGCCTCGGCGTTGAGGCCGCCCGGTTGGCCAGCGGCAAGAACGTGATATTCGCATGGTTTGAGAACAAGAACGCCGCTGTGACATGGTATGACAGTCAGGTTCACCGGGGCGTGATGAAGAAGTACTTCCCAGAGTCTGGTGTCGGCCGTCCCATGTCTGACATACCCGACGATTCCGGTCCAATCCTGACAATTGCCTCCATTACCTTTGCGAAAGAGCCGGAGGTAGCGGGGACCACGCTTCCTATCAGCCAGATCGCAATTGAGCATTATGCTCCGCTTAACGGCGGCATCGCCTACGGCGGGAGATTTACGCCGGCCGGCGTGAAAGCAGCTGAAGCAAAATCGAATGGTACTGTTGCGGATTCGACCACTACCGGCGCGAATTAGGGCGTCGCGGTCTGTTCATGCAAATATTCGTTCAAACGTCCAATAGAGTCCGGTTGCGCCGATCAGGAGCGAACAAGGAACGACGACACGCGGGCGGTACCACACGCGCGACCGGAACCAACCCACGGCAGTAAGCGCCAGCATGATGACGGAGAGCTGCCCGAGTTCCACGCCGACGTTGAAGGAGATCAACGCGGTGGCGAACTGATTGCGTGGCAAGCCAAGCTCCGACAAGACACCTGCGAACCCAAGACCGTGCAAGAGCCCGAAGATGAATACGACGATGGGCCTCCACGGGTGCAACTTCGTCGTGAACAGGTTCTCAACCGCCACGGCCGCGATCGACAATGCGATCAGCGGCTCCACGATTCTCGGCGAAAGCGTGATCACGCCGTAGGTCGAAAGGGCGAGGGTGACCGAGTGGGCCAGGGTGAAGGCCGTAATCTGCCAAAGCAGCGGGCCGAGCCTCGTGCTCAACAAAAAGAGACTCAGCACGAACAGGATGTGGTCCAGCCCCTTGGGAAGGATGTGTTCGAAGCCGAGGACTGCATATTGGCGTGCAACAGTAAAAGCCGAGGCCGATGGTGCGCCGGCGCCCAACGTATAGGGGCGACTACGCTCACCCCGCTCCAGCAACTGCTGATTCGGTACGTCAGATGAAACGGTCGAAATCATGAGGGCGACGTTGCCAAAGGATCGGGAGGCCCAAAAATCAAATGCCCTCGCCCCGGCCGGCACTTCGCCTGAAAGTCGAACGATACGCAGCTGCGCGGAACCGTGGGCCGGTTGGGAGGCGGGTCGATCCGGATTGTCCATAACGTCAAAAGCAGGAACGGCGTTTTGCTCGTCAAAGCGAACGCGAACATTGCGAAGGACATGTTCGCGGAGTTCTGCAAACCGGGCATCCCGCGCGTCCAGGGGCATCGTCGCGAGCCGTGCCATCTCCTGGGCCGTCAAGTGTTCCGGGCGGACCCCGAGCATCCATGCATTCACGTCGTAGTGAAACTGGATTTCATAGCGGCTTTGCGACTCGAATCGAACGACCACTTTCGTCAGCTCGACATCGTGGGCCAGCGCCATACGGCCAGGCATGGAGAGCAGTAACAATGGTGCGATGACGAATCGGAGGAGGTGAGCCGTTTTGTGCAGTGCGTGATTCGTCATTCGTCTTTGCGCGCCCCACAATGCGTCAAGGCTACGCACGCAAACGAAGTTGAGCCGACTCTGGAAGTGAGTCGTAACGCGCCCGGAGGGAGTCGAACCCCCAACCCTCAGATCCGAAGTCTGATGCTCTGTCCAATTGAGCTACAGGCGCAACCGGCTGATATCGGCGGTTAGGCTACCCGTTCATGGGAGAATCCTCAAGTATCTGAGGCGAATGCGAATGAAGGGGCGTGTATCCCTTGGCGGCGCTGCGAGAAACCAAGAAACCATCGTTCGAGCACGATTCGACGGGTGAACCAATGGGTGGCAAAGAGTGATCCGGCGAGGGACCGCTTGAGGGACATGGGTAGATAGGCCAGCCAGGTTTCGCTTTGGCCCGGCCGGCCGAATCGATTGATCAGTGTGTCGGCGTAGGGCTGCAAACGACCGATCCGATAGTCGCCCGCTGCCTTTAGGATTACCTCAGACGCGAGCAAGCCCGCCTCGACCGCCGCGCGAATTCCCTCGCCGCTATAGGGATGGGCAAGTCCTGCCGCATCACCAATGAGGACGACGCCGTGATCAAGCAACTTTCGACGCGTATGACCGTAGAGAATGTAGGCATGGCCGTGCATTTGGTCCGGAGCGTCGGCGGGAATCTTAATGTGATTCTTGAGCATCTTAATGAAGCGTTGCACATGGTTTGACAATTGCTTCGGGTCTTCGCGCCCCATTCCGACGTTTAGATGGCCCTGTTTTCGCACGCACCAGCCATACCCCTGCAAGTCGTCGCAGAAATAGAGTTCCGGCACGTCGGGCCGAACGGTGCAGGCAAGCTGCTGTGCGTCGTTCAGTTCAAACTCGACCTCCTGCGCCGCCACAACGGTTTCGGCGCCGATGCGGGCGCCCAGAAATCGTGCAACGGGGCAGAAATGTCCGCCTGCGCCAATGATCAGCGGCGCTACAAACTTGTCATTGACCAGCCATTCATGGCCCACTCGGTTCATCGACCGAAGCGGTTCGCCGAGGTGGCAACGCGCGCCGCAACGGCTCAAGAGGTAATGGTCAAACTCGCATCGCCGGATGGAATAGCTGACGGGCGCAGGATAGGTCGTTTCAATCAGGGGCCCGCCAATCAGACCGACCTTGAAGCCCGTGATCTCCTGAAAGACTCGACCATGACGATACGCAGCCGTGTCGATCTGTAAGAGCGACAGCACCTCGGGTGTGATCCATCCCGCGCAGGTTTTGTCACGAGGAAAAACGCACTTATCCAGGACGTGAACGTTCATTCCGGCGCGATGCAAGGCCCACGCGCACGAGGAGCCGGCCGGTCCACCGCCGACAATGAGCGCATCGCATCGCTCGGTCATGGTCATTGCCCTGTGTTCTCGTACAGGTGTGCCCGCGTCCATGGAATGTCGTTGTTGGTAAAGCGATTGAAGACGACCTGGAAGAGCTGCACCCAGCCGCACGAAAACGCGGGAATTGATGAGGCCAGATAAAACCGCCAGGCTCGCACGAAGCGCTCGTCGAACATGTTCGCGACCTGCCCTGACACGCGCTCAAAACGGGCGAGCCAATGACGCAGTGTGAGCGCGTAATGAAGTCGTAGATTCTCCACATCAAGGACTAAAAAGTCGTAGGGTTCGAAGACATCCATCATGTCGCGCAGGGTGGGGAATTCGGCGCCGGGGAATATCTGGGTTCCCAACCATCGGTTGAAGGGCATCGATCGATGGCGACCGATGGTGTGAATCAGCCCGCGACCCGTCGGTGTCAGGCAACGGTTGATGACGGCCCCGAGTTTTCGGTAGTTCTCGATGCCCACGTGTTCGAGCATTCCGACGGAGACGAATGCATCGCACGTCCCGTAAATGTTGCGGTAATCGTCCTCGACAAATTCGACCATGCCGGTCAGTCCCGCGCGCCCTGCTGCTTCTTTTGCGTAGGCGATCTGCTCGTGCGAGATGTTGTAGGCGCGGACCTGCACGCCGAATCGGGCGGCCATGTGCAGGGCGAGTGATCCCCAGCCGCAACCGGCCTCGATCACACGTTCACCGGGTTGCAGTCGCAGCTTACGGCAGACATGGTCCATCTTGGCCAGTTGGGCATCTTCCAGGCTCATATCGGGATGTTGGAAGTAGGCACACGTATAGGCCAGGCGCTCGTCCAACCATAATTTATAGAAGGCATTTCCCAAGTCGTAGTGTTGGTGGATATTCTGACGAGACCCGTTTAGCGTGTTCCGCCTGCGAAGGCTCAGGCGCAACTTGGACGAACTTGGTGCATCGGCACGCCTGAAGAGCTCTTCCAACATCAGGACGAGATCGCCGTGAACATCGATCTGGCCGGCACTGTAGGCGTCGCCAAAATAAGTCTCCGGGTCAAGCACTGTCTTGAGAAATGAAGCGCGATCGTGAAAGCACACTTCGGCGACGTGGGGCTCCGAGGACGTCGTGACCGACTCGCCGTTCCAAAACGTCACGAGAATGGGAGGATCGCCCAACGAGTTCAAGAGATAAATCATCAGTTGCCGCTCCAGCGTGAACACGTGTGAGAGCGTGCGACCGTTTTCGTGGCGCGGGGTGGAATTCGTGTCGCGCCGATTCTTGACCGTTGGCATGATGGGCACCTCCAAGAGCCGAGGTACGGCCAGCGTGCAAATGAAAGGACACTAACCACATAAGTCTAGGCAGGTCTTGAAGACTCAGTTAGGTGACGTTTCGTCAACTAGCGCTCATAAGTATCTATAGAATCGCACTCGCATGTGCCATTAGCCGGTCGATGCTGTGTCGTCTCGATGGAAATAGACGCCATGAGATCTGGGCCAGTGTGACGACCGCACGGAAGCGCCCACGTGCTTACTCGTTGCCACCAAATAGGTTATGGCCGAACAACTCAGGGCCCCGTAGTAGCGAATCATGCCAATAACGCGAATATGAACCTGAACCCCACCCATGCGCGAGCGTAGGAGAGCGATGAGAGATGCCCGAACAACTGGGTACGGGCCCACTAACCCCGCAGAAAAGCGGCCATCTAACCGATAGGGTAGAATCCTGTGGTTTGCATTAAGGCGGTTATCGGCCTCGCCGTCCGCCTGAGAGTGGAGTCACTGCATGTGTGGAATTGTTGCGTACACCGGTTTTCGAGACGCCCGGCCCATCCTGATCGAAGGTCTCAAGCGCCTTGAGTATCGCGGCTACGACTCGGCGGGCATCGCCATTGTCAATAATGGTCTTAAGGTCAAGAAGTCCGCTGGAAGGATCAGCGTCCTCGAAGGCCTGATTATTAACGATGACCTGCGCGGCACGTGCGGGATGGCCCATACTCGGTGGGCCACGCATGGAGCGCCCAACGATGTCAACGCTCACCCACATACGGACGCATCCGGCCGTATCGCGCTGATCCACAACGGAATCATCGAAAACTACAAGTCTCTGCGGACATACCTTGAGCATCGCGGGGTCGAGTTCAAGAGCGAGACAGACACCGAAGTCTTGGTCCAACTGATTGGGCACTTCTACACCAAGGACCTCGAGACGGCGGTTCGTACTGCGTTGCAGGATGTACGCGGGACCTATGGCATCGCCGTGGTTTGCTCTGAGGAGCCGGGCAAGATCGTGGCGGCGCGCAAGGGCAGCCCGCTGATCATCGGTGTTGGTGATGGCGAATACGTTGTTGCCTCCGACGCGGCCGCCATCGTGCAACACACGACACAGGTTATCTACCTCAACGATGGGGAGATGGCCGTGGTGTGGGATGATGGGTTCAAGACCACCACGCTCGACGCCATGCCGGTCAACAAGGAAGTCACCGAACTTGAAATAACGCTCGAAGACATCGAGCTTAGCGGCCACGAACACTTCATGCTCAAGGAAATCCTTGAGCAGCCCGCGGCCATGGCCGACTGCATGCGCGGCCGTGTTACGGCGAATGATGGCCGCATCCACCTCGGCGGTTTGGCGAATCTCACCCGCGAGTTGGTGCGCACCAAGCGATTTATTCTTACCGGCTGCGGGACAGCCTGGCATGCGGGGTTGATCGGCGAATATTTGTTTGAAGACCTTGCCCGCATCCCGGCGGAAGTCGAATACGCATCCGAGTTTCGCTATCGGAATCCCATTATCGAGCCGGGCACCGTCGTTATCGCGATTAGTCAATCGGGTGAAACGGCGGACACGTTGGCCGCTCTGCGCGAGGCTCGCGATAAGGGCGCGCTGGCCATTGGTGCCGTCAACGTGGTTGGCTCGACGATTGCACGGGAAACCGATGCGGGCGTGTATCTGCACGTGGGGCCCGAGATCGGCGTGGCCAGCACGAAGGCCTACATTGGTCAGGTGTTGGTGTTGACCATGATCGCCCTGTATCTAGGTCGCCGACGCCATCTCTCGCAACCTGACCTGCAGGCCTACATTGAGGCCCTCGACTCCATTCCTGAGAAGGTGCGCCAGATCACGCAGCAGAGCGCCGAGATCCGTGTCGTTGCTGACAAGTTCAAAGACTCCGAGAACTGGTTGTACCTGGGTCGCGGATACAACTATCCGACGGCCTTGGAAGGCGCACTAAAGCTCAAGGAAATCTCCTACATCCATGCCGAGGGCATGCCGGCTGCCGAGATGAAGCACGGACCCATCGCGCTCATCACCAAGGACATGCCGGTCGTTTTCATCGCTACAAAGAACAGCCAGTACGACAAGGTCATCAGCAATATCGAAGAAGTCCGGGCACGCAGTGGCCGCGTGATCGCCGTTGCCACGGAAGGTGACACGGACATTGCGAGCCTTGCGGAGCACGTGTTCTATGTGCCTGATGTGCCCGAGCCGTTGCAGCCGCTGGTTACGATCATTCCATTGCAACTGCTGGCCTATCACGCGGCGGTTCTGCGCGGGTGTGACGTGGATAAGCCGCGAAACCTCGCGAAGAGCGTGACGGTCGAATAGGGACATGCACAGGCCTTATCCCCGAAACACGGTGGCGGCGTCCACAAAGCAAATCTTGTTGCCGAACGGGTCGTGGATGTAGAACGATCGCTCGCCCCAGGGGCGCGTGACGATTTCGCCGGACGCGGCTCCGTGGACATCGTCCTTACAAAATGTCGCTCCGGCCGTCTGGCAAGACGCAAAAGTCGCCTCGATGTTTTCCACTGCGAAATACAGCCATTCGGGGTTTGGGGTCGGCGTGTAGCCGTCGCCATCGGCACCCGGGTCGAAACAGGCAAGGATCACGCCTCCGCAATCGAAGTAGTGTCGACCATTCGACACGCGCATACCCGGCGAGCCCAGCACCCTTGAATAGAACGACGCGGCTCGCTCAATGTCGGACACCGGCAATATGACCCGAAACAGCTTCGCACTCATTTATTGCCTCCCGTCGCGCAGAATTGACCGACCACGATTGTCCTTCGGGCCTTATCGATCGATCCGGGCTGCCACAAAGTCACCGGAAAGCTTGGTCACCGATGGCCTGGCCGTCGGCGTTGCAAGGCTGAATCGATAGAACTCCCCGCTCACCACGCCGCGCACCTCGTCCTTTTCAACGGACGTGACCTTGATTGTTGCAAATTTCGGCTGATAGATTGCCATCGTGGTGAAAATCCCGTCGCCGATCGGGTCGAGAATCGAGCCGCCGCCGAAACGGATGGGGTTCTTTACGAGATCCTCCGGCTTCGCCACCTGTTCGATGGCTCCGAACGTCATTCGTGAACCATCGGGCGCAGGCCGGGAGACGGTCAGCGTTACACCGATCGATTCGCCATCGATCGGATCGCCTTGTATCACAAATATGAGGTTGGCCAGTGTGATGGTGCGGTCAGCCTTGATGACGATGGACCGCCGCGGATCAAATTCGATAGGCTTGATTCCTGCCAGCTCCGCGTTGGACTTTGCGGCCGGCTCGTCGGGCGGCGGCGGCATTTCCGCATCATCGCCACAAGATGAGAGGACCGCAGTCGCGGTGAGGATTGAACAAAAACAAAGGGCCGACGCACGGCGTAATTGCAACATGGACGCGCAGTCTGCCGCGCCGCAATGTGCGCGTCAATCTGCGCTCCGATAAGCGCGCAGGTCCGAGTAAATCCGCCACGATACACAAGTCGTTACCGAGCGATAAGAAGGTTCAAGACCGGGATGACCCCCGCCGATAGTAACCCCGAGGCTGTGGGTCTTGCGCCGTTAGGCGCACCAGCCTGGCTTGGAGGGTCCGAGTAACGGCGAGCTCGGATCCTCTTTTTTTGCGCGCACATTTCTCCGCCGAACCACTCTTCATGACATATGCACGGTGCCCGGCCTGCCAAGTCTGCGCGGCTCGCGCCGGGATTGCGCGACGGGTGTCAATCGTCGTGCGGCGGTGTGTTTGAATTGGATGGGTGCTTTCGAAGTTCGCGGATGAACTCGGCGATCTGCGTCAAGGTTGCGCGGCCCGACGTTTCCTTCTCCAGCCCTATGAACTGAACGCCGATCCCGAGCCGATCGGTCCCCATGAGGGAGCAGTGTCGATACTGACCGGTCGCCACCAGCGGGGTCGCGCTGGTTTGCACGGTAATTTCCACGCCCACCACTTCGCCGACGGTCAATCGCGGATTGTGTTCGGCCCGGATGTCCAGCAGGACACCGCCGAGGGAAATGTTGCTTACCCGCCCCGCACAGACCGGCCAGCCGACGCCACGGTGGCATTCGCCTTGCCAAAGCTTGCACGGCACGAGTCGTTCGTCGGGAACCGTCACACGCTGGTAAAGGCGACGCTGCATTTCCCGAATATCGCCGGGCATTTTCAGCACCAGCGTGTCAACAGTACTGCCATCGGGGAGTGTTGCCGATTGCCGGGTCATCACGTTTGACACAAAGAGGCATTTCTTGTGACCGCGGCGGAAGGAGATTCCCAACTCCGTGCCAGCGGTGAATTCGGGCGGCGTCTGGTGATCGTTGGGAATCGGATACAGAATCTGAAGGAGGCCTTTCGCCTTGTCCTGCCCCACTAGTTGCGACCGCATGTTATTGAAACAATTCTCCGCCATGAAGCTGACTGAGAGGGCCGCGTCATTCTCGACGGCCCAGTCGATGGCGTTTGTGTGCGGCTGCGATGTGGATGAAGGAACGGGTGTCACGCGAAGGTCTCCACGGCCGTCGCAACCGGCGACCGGCCTGTCAGGGTTTTTCGTAATCGCAGCAATTCCTCGTTGTTCCGCTGCGACTTTACAAACTGTAGCCCAAGAATAAACGGGCCCTCACCGGTGGGCGTCTTGTTCAAGACGCTGGATTCGACGCTGAATTTTGATTCGGACTGGGGCAGGGTGAATCGGCTCGTGAGGATGCTTCCGGCTTCGATAAATTCGGCGACCGGTGCTTCCACTCGACAAGCAAGGCCATCGGGGCTGATGTTGAGGAGTGTCGCGGTGTAACGCCGTGCAAGGCCATCGCTGGTCCATTCGAGCTTTACCGTGGACGACGGGGCGAGTCGCGCCCGGGCGAACTGCCGGCGATCGAGGACTCGCAGTGACGTCGGCCGTTCAATGGCAAGGGCCTGAGTTCCGCCCCACTGCGGCGTGGCGCTGATTCTTGTTTCGAATACGTAGCGCTGCTCGGCATAAAGCTGTGCCTGGCAGGTGGAGTTTGGAAGCGCGTTGAGGCGGATCTTGGGCTTGCCGGTGAGTTCCATCAGCAGGGCCTTGTCGTCGCCGGAGATGAGGTAGCCGTTCAGGGTGACGTTGTCCCACTGCGGCGACTCGAGCACGATCTGTGCCTGCGTGCGAATCGCGGAGTCGAGCGTTTGATTTGTTGCGTCGGCGTCGAGTTTGACGGAGTTCTTCACGAGGCACGCCCCTAGCGTCTTGGATCGCGCCCGGCGAGGAACGCGTCCGATGGAATGCACCCTTTCCTTCGGCCTGCGGGGTGTGCGTCTTAATATGTGAGGGTGCTTAGGCGTGTAACAGGAAATGGGCCATTGCAAGTTATCGGGCGGGGAGGTTCGTATTGGGCATTAGAGCGGTTTTCATGCGCACATAGCGTCATAGCCGCAATGGTGGAAGAAGCTGCGGGCATCTTGAGGCGTGATGGTACCCATGGCCGTGGCGATCGCTGACTCCAGGTCTTCCATCGAGCGGCGTGCGAGTTTTCGCAGCAGGGACTTCATCTTTGAAATCGCGTTCTCGATCGGGTTGAAGTCGGGTGAATACGGCGGCAGGCGCATCACCCGAGCGCCGACCGACTCGATCAGTTGATCGACGCGCGGCGACTGGTGAGCCGACAGGTTGTCCATCACCACGATCTGGCCGGGCTTCAGCGTGGGCATGAGGAGCGTTTCGACGAACGCCACGAACATCTCCGTGTCGGTCGCGCCGTCGAAGCAGCAGGCGGTGCGAATGCCGTTGATGTCGAGCGCCGCGATGGTGGTGAGAATCTTCCAGTGGCCGTGCGGCGTTTTGCATACCACACGCTGGCCACGCGGCCCCCGGGCGTATCGCCGCGTCATGTTCGTGGTCGCGCCGAATTCATCAATAAACACAAGCTGATTCAGCTTCGTTGCCGCAAACTGGTGGAACCAGACCTCCCGGGCTTTTTTGACATCCGGCCGGTCCTGCTCGGCGGCATGCAGGGACTTTTTTTTAGCGGCAGCCCCAGCGCCTGGGTCGCCCGCCACACGGTCGGAACGCTCACCTTATCATCCAGGGCCGCAGCCAGCTCCGCCAACGTCATGTCCGGGGTCCGGCGAATCAGCTCTTGTAGTCGCTTCAAATCGCCGTCATTCAGCTTGTTGTTGTTGGGCAGCTTTAGCGGCCGCGGAGCCAGCGAGCCGGTCTCACGCCGACGCTGAATCAGCCGCCGCACCCACGACTCGCTGCAATTGAATTGCTCCGCCACCTCGGTCGATGACTCGCACTCGTCATAGGCTCGAGCCACCGCCTCGCGAAACTCCATCGCATACGCCATTGAGCACCTCCGTGTATTGGCTCAACCAGCGTAACCTCTAGTGCACAAGGGCGCTATGGCCGAATGAAAACCGCTCTAGTAAGAGCAACACGCAAAAGGTCAGCGATTCATGGCGAGGCATCTCGTCTGTCCCGTAGGGACTTGGTGACAATAGCCCAGCGATTCATCGCTGGGACTCGATGGCCACGTTACTATCCAAGTCCCGTAGGGACGACTGAACCGTCCCGTTTCGCGCAAGACAGCAATTAGGGCATTCCAATGCCGCATTCCTATTCGAGCACCCTCACGCACTGTGTTTGGAGTACCAAGAACCGGCACAGATTCCTAAAACCTGAGTTACGTGAACGACTCTGGCCATACATCGGTGGGATCGCAAGAGAGAACGCCATGATTGCGCTGGCCGTTGGAGGAACCGAGGATCATGTTCATGTGTTGCTGTCCCTGCCTGCAACAATGCCGCTTTCAAAGGCTCTTCAACTCCTCAAGGGCGGCTCCTCGAAGTGGATTCACGATACATTTTCGATGCATCGGGATTTCGCGTGGCAAGAAGGCTATGGGGCGTTTAGCGTCTCGATTTCCGGAGTTGATGAGACAAAGGACTACATTGCCAACCAAGAGGCCCATCACCGGACGAGAACATTTGAGGACGAGTTCGTCTCGTTCCTGAAACGACATGGAATCGAATGCGGCGAGCGGTATGTGTTTGGATGATGGTGTGCCGGGTTACGTCATCAATCGTCCCTACGGGACTCCATTATTTTGGCGGCCGGTTTCCCAGCGTTGAAACGCTGGGCTATTGTCAGGAGGCCCCTACAGGACTCAATGGCACACACTGACCACGCGACCCAGCGATGAATCGCTGGGCGATTCTCGCATTGTCCCTTCGGGACATAGCACGCTGAGTTCTAATCTCACCCATTCGGACAAATCACGGCCTTGCCGGTTCGCCAGCTTGCCACTGCGTCGAGGGCTTCGTTCACTTGTTCAAGGCTGAAGCGGTGCGTGATTAGTTCGTGAAAGGGGTAGCGGTCCTTTCGGGCACGCAGGAACTCAATCGCCCGGGCCCAGTGGTGCGGTTCGCTGCCGTAGGAGCCGTAGACCTCCAACTCCTTCTTCGTGATCAGGTGCGGATTCAGTGAGACGGGGCCTGCGTCGCAATACTGGCCCAGCACCATGTAGCGACCGCCGTCGCGGGCGAGGGGCCAGCCTTCCTGCACGGCGGCGGGGATACCCACGCACTCGATGACGACATCGGCACCGAGGCCATTGGTGTGTTCAAGCACAATTCCGCGGCGCTTGTCGGCGTCCTTGACCTCATCGATGTTGATGAGCGCATCCGCGCCGAACCGCTTGCAGCGATCGAGCCGATCCTTCGGGCCGCCGATGACGATGATCGGCCGGGCGCCGGCATCCGAGGCGATGGCCAGTGCGGCCAGACCGACTGGGCCCGCCCCCTGAATGACGCATGACTCGGCCCAGCGGATCGGCATTTTTTCATAGGCGTGGATCATCGTGACCAGCGCGCAGCCCGCGCCGATGAGCGACTCGCTGGCGAGGTCGGGCGGGAGTTTGAAGATGGCCGTGCCGGCGCGGAGGTGGTGATGCTGGGCATAGCCGCCGAGCAGGTGCGGCGGGCAATCGCAGGGCGTGTTGACGCCATAGGCCTTGCGATTCAGGCAGCGCGAGGGGAGGCGGTGGAATCGGCAGTAGCGACACGTGCCGCAGGGCATGCCGACGGTCCATGACACGCGGTCGCCGACCTTGAGCACGTTGCCGAGCCAGTCGCTGACCTCGCCGCCAATGGCGGCGACCTCGCCTATGGTTTCGTGGCCCATGATGAGCGGGAGAGGAACGTTGAGCTGGCCCTTGTGGAGGTGGACATCTGTGCCGCAGACGCCGGCCATTGTGACGCGGACGAGGACGTCGCCGGGGGCGAGGGTGCTGGGAATGGGGAGCGGTTTGACTTCAATCGGCTGATTGAAGGCGGACATGACGGCGGCATTCGTGTTAGGTGTGTTCATTTCTCTTATCATCTTGAGAAATGAAGGATTGGGCAATAGTCAGGCTGGCACGCAGGAATCCCACATTCTCGCAATTAACGCTAGTCCGGCTCATTGTCGGCCTCGTGGTACTGTTCATTGTGAGCCACTTCTGGTCGTTCAAGATCGAGCCTTGGACACATGCCGTTTCGTTCTACCTTGGCCGGGGGCGGGTTGCCGTCCAGTTTTTTTCGTCACGTTATGACTGCCCATTCGTCAAGCAATGCGTAGGGCCTCATTCAGAGTTTTCTGGTGAGTACTACCTTGTGACGTCGTTCGACAAGTCACGCGATGACGCGCTCGTATGGCACGAGCGGTTTGGACTTGAAATACCTCATATCTCTTGGCCGCTTACCGGATATGCGCCACACATCGTATGTCCGATTCCAATTCCGATTTTACTTCTTGGAGCCGCGCTGTATTTCCAGGCGCGGAGGCGGTTTGCTAGAAAAGACTGTTGCGTGATTTGCGGATACAACCTTACTGGAAACGTCAGCGGTCGATGCCCGGAATGCGGCACTCCGCAAAGCGACGCCACAAGCGAACTCGCATCCCAGCAAACGGGAAATGAGTGACAATGGAACCGCTACGAGGCTGGCGCAGAGTACGAGCTTGGGGATGGCTTATCTTATCTTCCATTGTCGGTGTTTATCTGATCGCAGCGGTTGTGGGGGGATCCTGTGTAATGATCCTTAAGCAAACAAAAGGCTGGAGCAATGGCTCGGATCGGAACTTCATTCGTCCGATGATCGGGGGTTTCTTCAGTGCGACTGTTCTTTTACTCGTATTCGTTGGACCAGTCCTCGGGATCATCGTAGCAGCCAAAATCATGAAAAGTGTGGATCGGGAGTCGGCATATCCGCCGGGGGCCTGCAAATCCTGTGGCTACGACCTAACCGGCAACGTCTCTGGCCGATGCCCGGAATGTGGCCAAGAAATACCATTGCCATGATAGGCTCGCCCGCCGTCTTGCCGGCAGGACAGGCATTCCGCCATGCGGTATTATGCCACTGTCTCGGACACCCCGGACCATCGCCATCCGTCCCGCACCGGGTACAACCCCCGGTCCTTGCAGGTGCAGCTATGAAGCAGGATATCGGAATCCATCCCGGTGAAATCGGCCCACACACGACCATTTCCGGCCGGCCGTTACAGACGGTCTATCGGCCCGAGGATGTCCTCGAAGTCGATTATGACTCGCATCTTGGGGACCCCGGCCAGTACCCGTTCACGCGCGGCGTGCACCCTGATCTCTATCGCACGAAGCAGTGGACCATGCGGCAGTTCGCCGGCTTCGGCAGCGCGCGACAGACTAATGAGCGATTCAAGTTCCTCCTTACCCGCGGGCAGACCGGGCTTTCCACGGCGTTTGATCTTCCGACGCTGATGGGCCGCGATGCCGATGATTCGCTTTCGCTTGGCGAGGTCGGCCGATGCGGCGTGGCGATTTCGTCGCTGGCGGATTTCGAGGTGCTGTTTGGCGGGATCAATCTCGGGGACGTTTCCGTCTCCATGACCATCAACGCACCAGGCGCGATCCTCATTGCCTTCTACATCGCCACGGCCGACAAGACGGGCGTGCCTCGAAACAAGCTGCGCGGCACCTGTCAGAACGATATTCTCAAGGAGTTCCACGCTCAGAACGAATTCGTCTTCCCTCCCGCCGAGAGCGTGAATCTCGTGACCGACACCATCGAGTTCTGCGCGAAGGAACTGCCCCAGTACAACCCCGTTTCCATTAGCGGCTATCACATCCGCGAGGCCGGCAGCACGGCCGGGCAGGAACTGGCGTTCACCCTTGGCGACGGCCTGCACTATGCCCAGGCCTGCGTCGATCGCGGGATGGATATTGATTCGTTCGCTCCACGGCTCTCGTTCTTTTTTAACAGCCATAATGAATTCTTCGAGGAGATCGCCAAGTTCCGCGCGGCCCGCCGATTGTGGGCGTGGTATATGAAGGAGCGGTTCGGGGCGAAGAGCGAGCGATCCATGTGGCTCCGCTTCCACGCACAGACGGCCGGTTGTAGCCTGTATAGCAAACAGCCTCACGTGAATCTGATGCGCGTGGCGTATCAGGCGATGGCGGCGGTGCTCGGGGGATGCCAGAGCCTGCACACCAACAGCATGGACGAGACGGTCTGCCTTCCGACGGAGCACGCGGTGACGTTGGCGCTGCGGACGCAGCAGGTGCTGGCCTGCGAGACGGGCGTGGCGAATGTCGTCGACCCCCTCGGCGGCAGCTTCTACGTCGAGTCGCTTACGAATCAGTTGGAGGCCGAGGCACGCGAGTACATCGAGACGATCGACGAGATGGGCGGCATGATCGGGGCGATTGAGAACGGTTACATCCGCCGGGAGATCGCCGACGCGGCGTACAAGTACAACGCGGCCGTGGAACGCGGCGACAAAAAGCTCGTCGGCGTGACGGATTACACGGAGGACGACGGCCCCGGCATTGATTTACTTAAGATTGAATCCGAAGTCGAGGACGAAGTGGTCGCCAGCCTGAAGGCTATGAAGGCGAAGCGCGACTCAGCCAAGGTCAAGGCATCGCTCAAGCAAATCACGGACGATGCCCGGGCGAAAAAGAACGTCATGCCTGCACTGATTGAAGGCGCCAAGGCTTATTGCACGGTAGGCGAAATGATGACGGCCCTCGAGGTGGCACTGGGGCGATTTGATACAGGGCAGGTGTTCTAGACGTTTTCGAGTTGGCCAGTTTCAAATGCTCGCCCCACCGGTCAAGGTGGTATAATAGAGGGATAGCATTCCGAGTGAAATCGGATCGACCCGGACCATATTAAGCTTTCGAGGATTCGCATGTTTGATCGAATCTCAATTGACCCTACGATTTGCCACGGCCAAGCGTGCATTAAGGGCACGCGGATGCCCGTTCACCAGATTGTGAACATGCTCGCAAACGGCGACTCCCACGAGACACTTCTTATCGAGTTTCCTCAGCTGACCGCGGCTGACATCAGCGCCGCGCTTGAATATGCCGCAATGCTGGCGGAAGAGGAAGTGACACCTCTTGAACAAACGAGTTAACTCCGCGTGCGGATCATCGTCGACGAGAATATCCCACTACATTCGGTGTCTGTGCTAAGAGAGATGGGGCACACCGTCATCGACTTGCGTGGGACAACCGTGCAGGGGGCTTCTGACGACGTCATCTTTGCCAAGGCCCAAGCGGAGTCCTCGCTTATTATCACCACCGACAAAGGTTTTCTTCGATATCGTAACGACCACCATCACGGCATCCTGATCATTCGACTGAGGAAACCCAATTGCACCGTGATTCACGATCGCATTCTTCAGGCGATTCGCACAACTCCTGAATCGAAATGGCACGGTCGAGTCTTGGTCATGAGAGACAGGTCGAAGGCTGTCATCCGAAGCAGGCACAATCCATCGGGCTGATGCGATGGAACGACTGCGCTAATTCACAAGCGCTTCGTTCAGTGTTGGAACGATGCTGAATATGGAATCGAGCCGGGCCTTGCGGAAGACGTCTTCGATGCCGTTTTGGAGGGCGGCGAGGCGAAGGTCGCACTTTTGCTCCGTCGCGCGGCGGTGGAGCTTCAGGAGGGCCCCGATCCCAGCACTGGTGATCATCGAGAGGTCCGCGAGGTCCAGGACCAGCCGGGCCGGCTTCCGGGCGGTCACCCGCGCAATGTGCTTCTCCAACTCGTCCATCTCGGAAAAGGTGATTTGCCCGGCAAGCTTCAATACGAGTCCACCCGACTCCTCCGACACATCGCAACGCAAGTCACTCATCGCGGACTCCTAAAAAAACGATCGAACGTTTGCAACGAACAAATCAATCATACCCGTTTTACATCAACGTGAACGGACAATTCCGATTCAGCATATCCCTTAAACACACCGCGCGAAGGCGGCACATCGGCATAGTCACGCCCGATGGCGATGCGAATGTGCGGTTCGCCGGCCAGGGAATCATTGGCCGGATCGAAACCAACCCATCCCAATTCCGGCAACAGTGCTTCGGCCCATGCATGACTCGCATCGGGCAGGACGGGGGAGGCGTCGCCTGTTCGATGGAAAAGATGGCCGCTGACATAGCGGCACGGAATGCCCAGTTGTCTGGCCATGGCAATAAAGACGTGGGCGAAATCCTGGCAGACGCCTTTCTTCGCTTTCAGGCAATCATCAATCGGTGAATCCACACGGGTGCTCTTGGGCACATAGGCAAGCGACTTGTGGATCGACGCGCACAGCTCCCGAAGAACGCTCAAGGGATCATCGCGTCGGCCGATCTTCCACGATTCGGCGGCGGCACTGAGCAGCTCGGACGGCTTTGCATAATGACTCGGGTGTAGCCAATCCCAGTTTCGCGAATCATCGCGCAGTTGATCCACACCATTCCACTCGTCGCCGGAGAGGCGCTGCGGAATGGCCCGCGGTGCGGCCACATCGACAAGCGAGGTCGCCATGATCCGCAGGTCATCGTGCAAGGCGGCCACGTCGAAATGATGCACCGTGTTGCCCAGCACGTCGCCGTAGGCATGGACCCTTGCTTCGGGGGAGACGGTGAGCGCAAACTCCAAACAACGCTGGCCGTTGTCGGAGCGCGGACGTTTTCGAACCTCCATGTAGCTTTCACGGATCGGTTGCGAGTAGTGGAACCGCGTTTCGTGTCGAATCGTGTACTGCACGCGAGTCGTCTCCCTGCCTCAACTTCGTGCGGCAAAATCCCGAAGGGCTGCCGCGACGGAATAGGTGATGAACCGGTCGTTCATGGCGTTGTGAATTTCCACGCAGCGCGACACGATCCCGTTCAAATATTCTTCCAGATTGTCGCCGAGGATTTCCTCGATGCTCACGAATGAAAGGTCTGACGCGAGCCGGCCGGCCAGGCGACGGACGTGGGCGGCATCCGTCGCGCCGGTCGAATGGGTGATTGCCGTGACGGCCGTCTGAACCTGATCGGCGGCAAAACGGATCGACCGTGGCAAACTGGGATCGAGCATGAGGAACTGCAAGATCCATTTCGGGCGGAGTTCGACGGTGTGAATCTTGCAATAGGGCTCATACGCATTGCACATTCGCAGCAGCGCCGCCCATGCGATGAATTCATCCGGGTTGGGGTCCTCTGAAAGATCGGTCCCCTTCATGCCGAAATGCGATTCCAGCAGCCACGCCGTGGCCATGGCTCGCTCAAGATACCGCGCCAGTCGAATGAACTGCCATCCTTCCCCGTGGCTGAACGTCGCATCGACAATGCCCGCGATCATCTGGCTTCCACGATGGATCGACTTCAGAAACGGGTGCGGCCCGACGCTCCAAATTCGGTCGATGGTCTGGCTTTGCATGGAAAGGTGAAGGTGATTCAGCTCTTCCCACAGCTCGGACGTGACAGAATCACGCACCTGTCTGGCATTTTCCCGCGCATTGCGAATGCACGACACAATCGACGAAGGATTGGTCTTGTCGAATACGAGAGCACTCGTCACGGCATGGGCATCGGCACAGACCTCCATCGGAAGATCGACGCGAAGCCCGCCAAGGAGGGACATCCACCCCATCGACGCCGCCCATGGCGATTCATCCAGCGCCACGTTTAGCTGGACGTCGAGGGCCCGCGCCGTGTGTTCGGCCCGCTCCAGGTACCGGCTCATCCAGTAGAGACAATCTGCCACGCGCGAAAGCATCATGAGTCACTGCGTCCTATCGGTGAAGTACCCAGGTATCCTTGCTGCCGCCGCCTTGCGACGAATTCACGACGAGCGAGCCCTTCTTCAGCGCTACCCGCGTCAATCCGCCGGGCGTGATGCGCACCTTTTTGCCATTGAGCACATAGACGCGCAGGTCGAGGTGTCGTGCATCGACGGCACCATCGAGGAAACATGGGCCGACCGACAGGGAAATCGTCGGCTGGGCGATGTAGTTTCGCGGGTTCTCCAAAATCTTCTCTCGGAATTCGTCCTGCTGCGCCTTGGTGGAATGCGGGCCGATGAGCATTCCGTAGCCGCCCGACTCGCCCACGGCCTTTACCACGAGCTTGTCCAGATTCTGCAGCACGTGCTCACGCTCTTTCGGGCGCTCCAGCACGTACGTCGGAACGTTTTCGATGATCGGATCTTGCTGGAGGTAATACTTGATGATCTCCGGCACATAGGCATACACGGCTTTGTCATCGGCGACGCCCGTGCCCAAGGCATTGGCCATCACCACGTTGCCGGCGCGATAGGCGTTCATGATGCCGGGGACGCCGAGCATTGAATCCGGCCGGTATGCCACCGGATCGATGAAGTCGTCGTCGATGCGACGATAGATGACGTCCACGCGCCGTAAACCCGCCGTGGTTCGCTGATAGACGAAGTTGTCATGCACGACGAGGTCGCGGCCTTCGGTGAGCTGAATGCCCATTTGGCGGGCGAGGAAGGCGTGCTCGAAGTAGGCCGAGTTGTACACGCCGGGCGTAATCAGCACGACGTTGGCATCGGCCGGCGGAACAGAGGCGACTTCTCGAAGGCAGGCCAGCAGGTCCTGGCTGTAATGGTCGATCGACCTAACGCCGTAGTCGCGAAAGATCATCGGGAAGGTTCGTTTGGCGACCTGCCGATTGGCCAGCATGTAGGACACGCCGCTGGGCACACGCAGGTTGTCTTCCAAGACGGCGAATTTCCCATCCGGCATCCGAATCAGATCGGAGCCCACGACGGTGAGATAGGCACCGTTGGAAACATTCACGCCGCGCATTTCGCGACGGTAGTGTTTGCAACTGTAGACAAGGTCCGCCGGTATGACCCCATCCGAAAGAATCTTGGCGTCGTGATACAAATCTCCGAGGAAGAGATTCAGCGCGGTAATCCGCTGGGCCAGCCCGCGCTCCAGGGTGTCCCACTCCGCCGAGGTCACGAGTCGGGGAAGTACGTCGTACGGGAAGATCTTTTCCGTGCCCTCCTCGGCGCCGTAGACGGTGAAGGTGATCCCCTGCTGAAGAAATGAGGCATCGGCGGCTTGTTGTCGCTTTGCGATTTCCTCGGGGCCCAGCTCGGCCAGCCGCGAATTCAGCAAGGAATAGTGCGCACGCGGCGTGCCTTCGGCCGTGACGGATTCATCATAGGGAGCGGCCAATTTGAATCCGGTTGCGGCAGCCATTGCTTCATCCACTCCGTCGTAATTGTGTGTCCGATGCTGTCCCGAACGAGCGATGGTAACGTTTTACCAGCCTGACATTCAAGGACAAATCGCTTTTCCAATTCAGGAACGAACGGGGAACAGTTCCAGCGGCATCGTGATCGAATTCAGGCAACCTTGCTTACTATGGGCCCGTTAACCTTGGTCCACTTGCCACTGCGAGGACGCGTTGGGCCGGTTTGCGGACTTAATGATCCGATTTGTCGCGATTCGCACGCACGATTAGCGGCGACCGGGATAACCGGATCGCTGTATGGCGCATTCGGCAATGCGACTCCCCATGGCTCGTTAGTCCACCTGAACGCGGTCGATCTAAATCGCCGCGATCGGATGCCCACCCTGGAGGCGCCGACGAGATACCCAAGGGCCGACATGCGGCCTGTCATCGGAGGTTGGACCATGAAGTCGTTTGTGAAATGTCTGCGGTCGTTTGTTCGCGAGGAAGAAGGCGCCACGGCCACCGAGTACGCCGTGATGCTCTCCCTGATTATTGTCATCGCCCTTGGTGCGATCACCGCATTGGGCGAAAAGGTCTCCAGCACGTTCGCAAACGTCACGGCTCAATTGCCGTAACGATCCCTCTCACTCCCTTCTCACGTCTCGTGTCCGCCCGCCGGGGAGGTTCGAAGGCCGCACCCTTCGAACTCCTCGGTTCTCATTCCTGCTGTTTGGTGGGCTTGATGATGGAGAATGAGCCAATTCGCGAAAACACGCTCTGCTGATCCCCCGACATGGGCTGCGCGACTGCGTTCACAGTCCCAAGGTCCGGCATAACGGCCACTTCATAGCCAATGGCCGCGTTCAACTGCTCCCGGCGCGGACGGTCGGAATGATCCAATAGGGCAGCGAGTACGGACGCATCCGTCGAGCCGATTTTGGTGCAATACTCGGTGACGAGTTTCTCACGCACGTTGAAGAGGGCGCGACAGAGTTGTAGTTGTTTAAGTTCACCATGCGCGATCGCGACAACGCCGGGGTTGGCAAGCGCCATGTCTGCCGCCTGGGTCAATTGGCCATCGAGCAAGTCAGGCAAGAAGGCCCGGCGATTCAGGGGCGGGCCGATCAGCCTGGCTTCGGTCAAGACGAGTGCGACGCGCCAGTCTCCATCTCCGAGACTCATCGCCTGCCGGCGAAGCGACTCGGGGGTTTCGTTGCGGCCATCCACTCGAAAGGCGTACATGGTGTCAAAGTAACTGGGCAACGTGGCAGGTACGCCGTTGCGATCAGACAGTGCGAGAACGCTACGAAGGACAATGGCGTTATGGCAGTTAATGACATAAGCAAGTCGATGCGACTTGGTCGGAAACTCTGACAGTGTTGAATTAGGCCCCACTTCGGACACGCGAACCAGAAACCGCTCCAGCGGTCGCGGGTCTTCGCGGAGTCGATCGTAGTCCACGCGGTCGCCGACAACGGCTTGGCCGAGCACGGCTCCCCAGTCGCAATAGTCCATTTGCTGCGGGTTTGGCAACGATGCGGCGTCCACCGTCGGCTTCACGCTGCGGGCAATGCATCCGGATGAGATCAGCAGGGCCAGTGACAGGAACACAAAACGAATCATTCGGCACGCTCGAAGAGAACTGCCAAGCCCTGCCCTACTCCGACACACAGCGCCGCCAACCCGCGCCGCGCGCCGCGCCGTCGCATTTCATACACCAGCGTTCCCGCGAGTCGCGCACCAGTGCAGCCAAGCGGATGGCCTAGCGCGATCGCCCCGCCGTTGACGTTGACGCTGGCCGGATCCAAATCCAGTTCGCTCATACACGGCAGGGCCTGCGCGGCGAAGGCCTCATTCAATTCAGCGACGTCAAGATCGCCGACGCTCCAGCCCGCGCGGGCGAGGGCTTTTCGCGTTGCTGGAATCGGGCCCAGACCCATGCAGCTTGGGTCGACACCCGCCGATGCTGATGCACGCACAAATGCGATCGGCGTTAATCCCAGTTTCTTCGCAGTCTGTGATTCGACGACGAGCAGTGCGGCTGCGCCGTCATTCAATCCGCTGCTGTTTCCGGCGGTGACGGAGCCACCGTCTCGGAACGCCGGCTTTAGTTTGGCCAAGTCTTCCATCGTCGTTTCGGGTCGTGGGTGTTCGTCGGCGGAAACAGTCGCCTTCTTGCCACGTTCACCCTCAACCTCGACGGGCACAGTCTCTTCCGCAAATACGCCCCGCTTTGCGGCCTCGCCACAGCGCCGCTGGCTTTCGCAGGCGAAGCGATCCTGCGCCTCGCGCGAGACGTTGTGTTTCGTCGCGACGTTTTCCGCCGTCTCGCCCATGCTGAACGGTTGGTACTTCGCAGCGAGTTTCGGATTGGTCATGCGCCAACCGAGCGTCGTGTCGTACATTGTCTGATTGCCGCGCACCCAAGGTTCACCGGGTTTTGGAAGCACCAAGGGGGCCCTGCTCATCGACTCGGCCCCGCCGGCAATGAACACGTCGCCGTGGTTGGCCTCGATCATTCTCGCAGCGATGGCAACGGCCTCAAGGCCCGAGGCGCAGAGACGATTCACGGCCGTACCCGGCACACTGTCGGGCAGACCGGCGAGCAAGACGGCCATGCGCGCTGCATTGCGATTGTCTTCGCCGGCTTGATTGGCCGCGCCCCAATAGCAGTCGTCGATGAGCGCCGGGTCGATCTTGGTGCGTGAAACGAGTTCGCGAATGACCATTGCACCAAGATCATCCGGACGGACCGGAGCGAGTCCGCCGCGATGGCGACCGATCGGCGTGCGCAGGTATTCAACGATGCAAGCGGTTCGAGTCATACGGCGAATATTAGCTGTGTGCACCCTTAACGGCTGCGACGCCCTCGGGGCCGCCCGACAAATAGGTGATGAAGTCCGTCTTTGTCAGCAGGCCGATTGGTTTGTTATCGTCGCACACGATCAGGGCCGACGCACCGAGTGAGAGCGCCTTAATGCCCTTTTCGACTTCAACGTTCATTTCGAGTTTGGGGAAGGGTGAGCCCATTGCCTCGCCAACGAGTTTGGTACCGATGTTGATGTGGTCAAAGACGAGTTGAAGCGCGGTGATTTCCTGAATGGAGCCCATTACATCGCCGTCGTCGCCAACAACCGGCAATTGGGAAATGCCGTTCTTTCGCATCAGTTCCACGGCTTTATGAACGGTGTCCTTGCGGCTCACCGTAATGATCGGGGAGATATCGCCTTTGGCCTTCACCACGTCGCCGACGGTCATGCCGTGGCCCGGGAGCGGGATCAGGCCCTTCGATTGCATCCACTCATCGTTGAAGATTTTGCTGAGGTAGCCGCGGCCGCTGTCCGGAAGCAGAACGACCACGAGCTTATCCGCCGGCAGGGTCGCGGCGACCCGCAATGCCGCGCATGTCGCCGTGCCACACGAGCCGCCGACAAGAAGCCCCTCTTCGCGTGAAAGCCGACGGGCCATCATGAAACTGTCCTTGTCGGAAACGGCGATGACCTGATCGACACATTTGAGGTCGACGGTATTGGGCATGAAATCTTCGCCAATGCCTTCGACGAGGTAGCCCTTGGGCATGTTGCCCTGTGTGTAGATCGAGCCTTCGGGGTCGGCGCCGATGATTTTGATATTAGGGTTCTTCTCTTTGAGGTACTTGGCGGTGCCGCTTATCGTGCCGCCGGTGCCCATTCCCGCGACGAAGTAGTCGATCTTGCCGTCGGTCTGTTCCCAGATTTCGGGGCCGGTGGTGAGGTAGTGGGAATGCGGGTTTTCCGGATTCTCAAACTGATTCGGCTGGAAAGCGCCGGGGATTTCGGCGGTGAGACGGTTGGCGACGTTGTAATAGCTCTCGGGGTTGTTGGCACCGACCGTCGGAACGGTGACAGTCTCGGCCCCATAGGCCCGAAGCAACGCGAATTTCTCGGGTGCCATCTTGTCTGGCATGACCAAGATGCATCGATAGCCTTTAATCGCGGCGGCCATGGCCAGCGCTGCACCGGTGTTCCCACTGGTGGGCTCAATGATCGTGCCGCCGGGCTTGAGCTTTCCGGCCTTTTCGGCCATTTCGATCATTCGGACTGCGGGTCGATCTTTGACTGATCCGCCGGGGTTGAAGTACTCGACCTTCGCGGCGACGGTGCATTTGATACCCGTTGCCACGCGACGAAGGCGCACCAAAGGGGTATTTCCGACCAACTCCAAAACGCTGTCATGAATCCGCATTATGTCGCCTCGCCGAGGGGTGTGGATCGCAAACGTCCATCGTATGAACTAACTCACGTGGTATCAAGCGAGGGGGTTTCTCGCCCTAACTCACGACTGCCGTTATGATTACACGTAAGCGGAGACCCAGCCTATGGCCAAGGAACAACTTAATTTTGAGCAGGCCGTCACACGACTGGAGAAAATCGTGGATGCGATGGAGCAGGGGAAGATCGGACTTGAGAACTCGGTTACCTACTTTGAAGAGGGCATGGGGCTCATCGCGCGATGCCGCAAGGTGCTTTCCGAGGCTGAAATGAAGATCCAGCAGCTACAGGCTTCGGGGGAGAGCGGGGTCAAGGCGTCGGACGGACGCGGTTTAACGGGCCCGTAAGACCCGCTACCGAACTTTTCGCAGTTTTTGAAAGTTCCGAATCATCGGCATTTCATGGTCGAATCAAAGTCCCGTTTCATTTAGAATAGGCTCGCCTAATTCGTGCGAGGACAGAGGGTTGCGCCGACTTCGGACATTGATAATCTGCTTACGAGCCCACGAATCTGAATGCAAACCACCTCCCACGATGCAATCAAGGATGAGCTACGGCGGACAGCGGAGGCTATCAATTCAGCGCTCGGCGCACGGTTGGATCGATACACAGGAACGCCGCCGACGCTGCTTACCGCCATGCGGTATAGCCTCGATGCCGGAGGGAAGCGCCTAAGGCCGGCACTGGTGATGTGGTGTGCGGCGTTGTGCAAGGGAACACCCGTCGTGGCATTACCGGCGGCGCTGGCCGTGGAGTGCGTGCATACGTTTAGTCTGATCCATGACGACCTGCCGGCGATTGACAACGATGACCTGCGCCGAGGTCGCCCGACGAGCCATAAGCGGTTTGGCGAGGCCATGGCGATCCTCGCCGGCGATGCACTGCTGACGCTCGCGTTCGAGATGCTCGCCTGCGATGTTGCCGACCCGGAATTGTCGAGAGAGTTGTCAAAGGAGTTGGCGTCAGCGACCGGATCGGCGGGTTTGATTGGTGGCGAGGTCGCGGATATCGAAGGTGAGCGGGTGCCGCCGAGTGCAGGCCTCGTTGCCGAGATTCACGCGGCGAAGACGGCGAGGCTCATTCAGGCGAGTTGTCGGATGGGTGCGATCGCGGCCCGCGCCAAGGCGGATGTGCTTGCCGCTGTCAGTGAGTACGGCTACCGGCTCGGAATGGCGTTTCAGGCGTCGGACGACCTGTTGGATGTGCTGGGCAGTGGCGCAATTATGGGAAAGGCCGTGCAAAAAGATGGTTCCGCGGGCAAACAAACCTACCCGCGGGCCGTAGGTATTGAAGAGAGTCGGCGGCTGGCAGAGGTGGCGGCCCGTTCGGCAGTTGAAGCGATCCGGCCTCTGGGACCTGAGGCGCGGCTTTTGGAAGATTTGGCGTGCTTCGTGATTGAACGCGAGGCATGATGACGATTGACGGTTCGCACGGAAGCGAACCCGGAAATGCGAATGGAACCACACGAATGACAAAGTTGCTCCCGACGATCAAGACACCCGCCGACCTGCGCAAGCTCGACCACGGCCAGTTGCCGCTTTTGGCCGAGGAGATTCGCGCGCGAATCATTGATGTTGTGGGAAAAAACGGCGGGCACCTCGCCAGCAACCTCGGCGTTGTTGAGTTGACGATGGCGCTGCATTATGTGTTCGACTTCAAATACGACCGCTTGCTCTGGGACGTCGGGCATCAGGCATACGTGCACAAGTTGCTCACCGGACGCAACGAGCGGTTCGACACACTGCGGAAAGCGGGCGGCATCAGCGGTTTTCCGAACATCGACGAAAGCGAATACGACCTCTTCAACGTTGGCCACGCAGGCACAGCGATTCCGACGGCCGTCGGCCTGGCTCGCGGTGCCAGTTCGATGAACGAGACGCGTCGCGTGGTTGCCGTGGTCGGGGATGCGAGCATTTTCAACGGCGTGGCGTTCGAGGGGCTTAATCAGGCGGGTGTGCTGCGGCGGCAACTGCTCATTGTGCTCAATGACAACTCAATGGGCATTGCGCCGACCCAGGGCGGCATGGCGGAGTATCTCGCTAAGTTCCGTGTCAGCCCTGTTTACGAAGAACTGAAACGCGGTGTGAAGCGATTCCTTCCACAGGTGCCGCTGATCGGCAAGGCTGCGTTCGGCGCGTTGGATCATGTTAAAGAAGCCCTCAAGGCGACGATTTCGCCGCATCAGATTTTCGAGCAACTGGGTTTTGTCTACGTCGGGCCCTCTGACGGCCATGATGTTCATCATCTCATCGAATTGATGGAAGCGTTGAAAGACGCGGATCATCCGATCTTGCTGCATGTCCACACGCAAAAGGGCAAGGGCGCCGAATGGGCCACGGCAGAGCCTACCAAGTTTCACAGCCCGAAGCCGTTCAAGGTGGAAGGCTGCCGCGTGGAGATTCAAAGTGGCGGACGAAGTTACACTGCGGCGTTTGCCGATGCCCTCATCCGTGTCGCAATGGAGGACAAGCGCGTCTTCGCGCTGACGGCCGCAATGCCGGACGGCACGGGGCTGAATAAGTTCCAACAAGTATTCCCGGATCGGTTCCTCGATGGCGGAATCGCGGAGAGCGCGACGGTCGATATTGCGGCGGGCATGTGCAAGGCAGGCATGAGGCCGGTCGCGGCGATTTACTCGACGTTCCTACAACGAGCGTTCGATCAGATCTTTCAGGAGGTCATTCTGCAGGGCCTGCCCGTGGTCTTCGGGCTTGATCGCGCCGGCGTGGTCGGCGGCGACGGCCCGGTGCATCACGGCTTCATGGATATTGCATACTTGCGGGCGTTGCCGCGGATGGTGCTAATGGCGCCCGGCGACGGGGAGGAGATCGAGTGCGCCCTTCGACTAGGGCTCACGCTCGATAGTGCGAGCGCGATTCGATATCCGCGGGACAGCGTTCCCGAGTCGCTCTATGGAAAGATTGCACCACCGGCGTTTGAACTTGGGCGTTCGGTGTTGCTGCGTGAAGGGAGCGACGCGACCATTCTCGCCTATGGTGCGCCGTGTCGTGCTGCGCTCGATGCGGCTGCGACGCTTTCAGCAGAAGGAATCGAGACGCGGGTGGTAAACGCTCGATTTGCCAAGCCGATCGACCGCGAGATGGTTGCGGAGGCGTTGTCGCGCGGCACGCCGGTGATTACGGCTGAGGATCACTCAGTCTCGGGCGGGTTCGGATCGGCCGTGCTGGAGGCAGCACAGGAACTTGTCCTGCCAACGACCCAGGTGATTCTGCGAGGCATGCCGGCCGACGACTTTGTGCCACATGGTCCCCGGGCAAGCCAATTGGCAATGTGTGGAATCGACGCCGCCGGGCTCGCGACTGCCGTGCGCGAGGCGTTGGATGGGACGACGGGTATCGTGGGCGGGCGGGCCGTACTGGGCGCGGGCGTTACCAAGATTGCGGGTTAGACGCCGAGCAATACCGGGAAAAACCGGATCGCCATGTGCAGGATGGCGAGCGTATAGAGCCCTGCCACCACGTCATCGAGCACCACGCCCCAGCCGCCGGGCAGGTGCTTCTCGATCCAGTTGGCGGGCGGAACCTTGGCAATGTCGATGGCCCGTTCCAGGAAGAACGCGGCGACGACGATTTGCCATGTGACCGGCAGCCCCACCAGCGCGATCAAATAGCCCGGCAATTCATCGATGACATTTTTTTTGCTGTCTTTTTCGTTGAGCACCCGATCGGCTTGGCCGGCGATGTAGATGGAAAACAGCGTGAACGCCGCCGTGAAGGCGATGTAGGCGGGCCACCCCAGCCGGGCGACTTTGACCAGCAACAGGTAGAGTGGAATACCGGCCACTGCGACCGCGACGGTGCCGGATGCAACCGGAACAAATCCAAGATAGCACAACGAACCGACAAACAGAAGCAGTCGATCGCGAGCGGGATTCGAGGCGGTCGTCACTTGAGGTATCGCTCCAGTATGACGCCGTAGCGCCGGGCCACGTCTGGCGTGATGGCATCGCGCTTCGTCCAGATGGCCATGTCCAGCGCGGTATGACACTCGCAATCTGGAAGGGACTTTCCGGCCACGGAACGCAGGGCGGCCTTGATAAGTTGGATGCAGTTGGCCGTCGCGTCTTCGACGTTGTGGATGATCTCGGCGAGCAAAGCGCGCTTGTCCATGTTGGGGTCGTGCGGCCGCCAGCAGTCGTAGTCGGTGGGCAACGCGACGAGGGCATAACACATTTCGGCTTCGCGGGCGAGCTTGGCCTCGGGCATGCACGTCATGCCGATCAAGTCGCCGCCCCACGATCGGTGCATCCGGCTTTCTGCAACCGTGCTGAAGCCCGGGCCCTCCATGCAGACATAGGTGCCACCGTCGTGAACGGTGCATTTCACTGATTCGGATGAGGCGAGCAACGCTTTGCGCAGCCTTGGGCAGAACGGCTCGGATAATTCGACATGCGCGGCGACGCCCTGTTCGTCGAAATACGTCGCGGCACGGCGATGCGTTTTGTCGATGACCTGATCGGGAATGACGAGGTCGCGCGGGGGGATTTCCTCGCGCAGGCTTCCGGTCGCGCCGCTGGCAATGATGTGCGTGACGCCAAGATGCTTCAGGGCATAGATGTTCGCGCGATACGGAACGGCTGTGGGTGAGAAAACGTGCCCGGGCCCATGACGCGGCAGAAATGCGATTTCGACGCCCTCCCAGTTTCCCCGCGTGATGGGTCCGCTGGGCTTTCCGAAGGGGGTGTCAACGTGATGGACATCACCCTTTACTTCAGAAAGCAACACCTGCCCGAGTCCCGTCCCGCCGATGAGTCCGACAATTGCCATGCACAAGGCTCCCTCTTCGATTGAGCTTCGATGCCGGAATATCGCCGACTCGCCGCGCCGGGTCAAACCGGATGCGTGAATCGCTGCCCCGTCCTACACTATGGCCATGGTCCACACGCGGGAACAGTTCACGTCGCAGGAATTGGCGATCGTGCTCTCGCACTACGACCTCGGCATCGTGCATGGCGCCGCCGAATTCCCGCGCGGTTCGCACGCATCCGCAAAAATCGTGGTCACCACCGATCGAGGCAAGTATCTCGTCAAACGCCGACCGCGGGGCAAGGATGATCCGTTTCGAGTGGCCTTTGCGCACGCCCTACAAAACTACCTCGCCGGTAAGAACTTCCCCCTCCCCCACCTGATCGGCACCAAAGAGCAAAACAACTCGATGCTGAAACTCGGGGACGCGATCTACGAGGTGTTCGAGTACGTCGACGGCGGTCCCTACGATGCAAGCCCCGGGGCGACGATGGAGGCCGGAAAAACGCTGGCACTCTACCATCGACTTGTTCGCGATTATCACCCGGAATGGCAACCGCCTCGCGGGCAATATCACGACTCCAATTCCGTTCGCGAGGCTTTTCAGAAGATTGCCACTTTGCTTGCCCGCCGCGATGTGAACGTGGGCAAGGAGCCGGTCGTCATGGCGACTGTGGATGCTATTGCCAAGGCCTACGACAACGCGGCCGCGGGTGTTAACGAACTGGGTTTTAAGCAATGGGAAACACAGATCGTGCATTCCGATTGGCACCCGGGCAACATGATCTTCGACAAGGGCAATGTCGTGGCAGTGATTGATTATGACGCCGCCCGCATTCGCCCGCGGGTGACGGACATTGCCAACGGGTGCCTCCAATTCTCCATGCTGACCGGCGGGCGGAATCTGGAGACATGGCCGGAGCAAACGGACACGGCGCGATCGTGCAAATTCCTGCAGGGCTACGACGATTTGAATGTCATCAGCGAGGCCGAGATCACGGCGATTCCCTATTTGATGCAGGAGGCGCTGATTGCCCAGGCCGTGCCGCCGATCTTGAAGACGGCGACCTTCGCCGGGCTGGAAGGATTTGCGTTTCTCTGCGTCATGCTCAAAAAGATCAACTGGCTTAATGACAATCGCGGCGAGATCACCCTGAGCGCGGATGGTTCATGAGCAGCCGCCCTGCCTTGAACCGATGGAACACGCCCACTAGAGTCACACCCATGCTATCGTCCGACGCCAGGCAAGCGATTCTCGACCGTGTGCGCGACATTCCCATCGTCTCCACGCTCCGGTTTGAGTTTCTGGACTTTGGCGAGGGAACTGCCACGCTTCGGGTGCCGCGCGAAGAGCGTTACGATGGGATCTTCCGCTCACTTCATGGCGGGCTGTTGATGACGATCGCAGATAGCGTTGCGTGCTTTGCGATCATGACAGTCACCGGGCCCGATCAGGCGATGACGACGACCGACATGAACATCCGATTCCTCGCTCCTTGCCGGAGCGACGTGACGGCCGTTGCGACGGTGATCAAGAAGGGCCGAACGCTGTGCCCGGTGGAGATCGACCTGTTCGACGCGGAGGGCACGAGGGTCGCGGTGGCTCAGGTTACGTATATCATGCTAACGAAAGTACCGCGGTATTAAGGATGGCGAATAAAATACACGTACGATTCTTTGGGCCGGTGTGTTTTTGTGGGTGTGCCGACGATACGCGACTGGAGATTGTCGCCAACACGACGCTCGGGGCTGTTGCCGGGATTCTGGCGGAGCGATTTCCGAAACTTGCGGCAATTGGCGGCGTCCGACTCGCGGTGAATCAGGCGTTCGTTCCACTTGCCACTGTGATCAAGCCGGGTGATGAAGTGGCGGTGATTCCACCGGTGTCGGGGGGCTGATGGATGGACAGGGTCATACTGACACGTGAACCGCTAGACGATTCACTCGCAGGAATTTTGAAGCGATATGACGCGGGCGCGTTGGCGACCTTCGCCGGGACCGTACGCGCCGAGGACGATTGCAGCCGACAACTGATCGCATTGGACTACGAGGCATACGAAGAAATGGCCCTTTCCATGATGAAGGGCGTCCGCGATCGCGCGATTGAGAAGTTCAGCGTGCTCGATGTGTTTATTGCCCATCGCCTTGGGTGTGTGAAACTCGGCGAAACGTCCATTGTTGTGGGCGTGGTCTCAGCGCACCGCGTTGCGGCCTTCGACGCCTGCCGATGGATCGTGGATCAGGTCAAGGTTGACGTACCGATCTGGAAGAAAGATGTCTGGTCTGACGGCTCAGCCGAATGGGTGAACCCCGCATGCTCCTCCGAATGATGCGAACATTGGCCACCGCCGCCGGGGGCGTCTGGCTTGGCGGGATGGTGGTCATCGCGGTTGTGGCGTCGACGACCTTCGGCGTGATGCGAACGACCGATGTACCGCATCCCAACACCATCGCCGGCAAGGTCATGGCGAAGAACTTCGAGCGATTCGATCGAGTACAACTCGTCTGTGGCGGCGTACTCGGAGTATGGCAGCTTGCGGCATTGCTCACGGGGCAACGTCATAAGCGCGACATCGTCCGAGCGACGCTTATCGCAGTAGCGATCGCGCTCATGCTGGTCAGCGTGCTTCATATGACGCCGAAGATCGTGGCATTGCAGCCAACGCTTATCACTGGGGAGTCTGACGCAGCCGTGAAGGCCGCGTTTGACGATTTTCATCAGACGGCCGTGCGGCTGTCGCAGGCAAGCTTACTGGTCGTACTGACCATCGTGCTCGAAATGGCCTGGCCGCAGGGAAAGAAAGCGAGTTTATGAAGCCCAAGAAGCCCGCGGTTGAGTCACCCGCAGCGCGCGCCGAACGAGTCCGACGCATCATCGCCACGTTGAAGAAACTCTATCCGATCGCCGACTGCGCGCTTAAGCACGCGTCGGCCATGGAACTTCTCATCTCCACCATCCTCTCGGCCCAATGCACGGATGAGCGGGTGAACATGGTCGCGCCCAACGTTTTTAAGCGATATCCGACGTCGGCGGACCTGGCGAAGGCGAGCCCGACGGAGCTGGAGGGGATCATCCGATCCACCGGCTTCTTTCGAAACAAGGCGAAGAACATCATCGGCGCCGCGAAGACCGTCGTAGAACGCTTCGGCGGGCGCGTACCCGATTCGATGGAGGAATTGCTGGAGCTGCCCGGCGTCGCCCGCAAGACGGCGAACGTGGTATTGGGAACGTGGTTCAAGAAAAACGAGGGAGTCGTCGTCGACACGCACATCGGCCGCTTGGCCCAACGGCTGAAACTCACCTGGCGTTCAAAGGATGACAAGGATGCGGTGAAGATCGAGCAGGATCTGATGGAGGTATTGCCGCGCGCCGAGTGGACCTATGTCGGCCACGCGCTCATCTGGCATGGGCGAAAGGTCTGCGGCGCGCGAAAGCCGCTTTGCGAGCAATGCACACTCAAAAATGACTGCCCGTCGGCGTTCACGTTTGGCCCGATGGATAAAGCTGATACAGCATCAGATAAACCAGTACGCCCGTCACCGAAACGTAAAGCCAAATCGGCAACGTCCACCGCGCGACGCGGCGGTGCTTCTCGAACTGGCCGCGGAAGGCGCGGACGAGCGTGAAGCCAACGAAGATTGGTACGGTGGCAGCAAGCACAGTGTGCGAAAGCAAGATCGAAAAATAGACAGTGCGAATCGCCCCCCGTCCCGTGAACTTTACCGAACCGACCTCAAAGTGGTACACCAAATAGCACACAAGAAATGCGGCGGAGACGGTGGTCGCGCCGATCATGCATGCCTTGTGCGCAGCCACTCGCTTTTGGCGAATGAAGAAGTATCCCAGGATGAGCAGAATCGTCGCCGCCGTGTTGAGAAGTGCGTTGATATGCGGCAGGTCGCGAACGGTCACCGGCTGCCCTCGCGGATGAGGGATTCCATGTCGCGCATCATTTTCTTTTTCTCGTCGGGGTCCATGGGCCGGTCCATCGCGCCGATCATGTCGTATTCGTCGGCCTCATTGAGGCAATAGTAGTAACCACGGATGCGCCCCTTGCGATCCACGAGGACGAATCGCGTGGAGTGCAGCAATTCCTCTTCCTCCTCCGGCGTCTTCGGAACTGTCAGCTTGAACCCCTCGGCCACCAGGGACCGCACCTTTTTCTTCTCACCGGTCAGAAACAGCCAGCGTTTGGGGTCAGCCCCGCGTGTTTCGGCGTATTCGCGAAGCACCTCGGGCGTATCGTTTTCCGGATCCACGCTGAACGAAACGCACAGCACCGAGTCCTTGCGATCCCGCAGCAGCTCCGCCTGAAGTGTCTGCATTCGCTTCGACATCACCGGGCACGGACCGGCACAGCCCGTGAAGATGAAATCGGCCACCCAGACTTTCCCGCGCAGGTCGTTGAGCGTCACCGTTTTTCCGCTGCGCTCGGTCAGGGAGAATTCCGGCAGTTCGGCCACGACCGGCAATTCGCTATTCTGCCCCATCCCCATCACGCCGCGGGTGCGGGCCGCATCGACCCGTGAAAACTGAACATAGGCCACGCCGCCCACGCCGACGAGTGTCAGGAGCATCAGGATCCAAAATCCACGCCCCGGCGCGGCATGGGGGGCGGCCGGTGTTGGTTCCGCAGGAAGTACGTCTGTGGTTGGTTGTTCGCTCATGGGTTTGAATCAATGGATGGCTTGTGGGCTCTCGCGCGTCACCGTGCGAATAAGTAGCCAGAACATGATAGCGGCGAAGGCGAGCGAAACCACCAATGCCGCAAGCCACCCCTCACTCTGCATCGGCGATCCGTTGTACAGTGCAGCGCGAAGCAACCTCACGCCATAAGTCATCGGGTTCAGCATCATGACGTAATACATGACTTTGGCCGAGCCAGCCGGTGGAAAAAACGCCCCGGACAGGATCAGCATCGGCATGAGGAAGAGATTCATCACGGCGTGGAACCCCTGTGTGCTCTCCATCCGCCAGGCAATGAGAAAGCCGAGACTGGTCACGGAAAACGCGACGATCACCATGACGGCGAACGACGCGATAAACATCGCCACATGAAAGTGGACCCCCCCCGCTTTTCCAAAGGCGAGAAAAAGGAGCGCCTGGCCCACCGCCAGCGTCGTGGCGCCAAGTACTTTTCCCAGCGCGATCGACACACGCGGAACCGGTGCGGCGAGTACACACTGCATGAAACCTTCTTTGCGGTCGTCGATGATGGAAATTGTAGAGAAAATCGCGGTGAACATCAGGATCGACGCAATGGCACCGGGAAACGAATACTCAAGGTAATGAACCGACTCCGCGGCGCCGTGCAGGCGCAGGGAGTTTCCCACGCCGTAACCCATGATGAGCCAGAAAATGAGGGGGGTGCCAAATGCACCGATGAGCCGGCTTCGCTGGCGAAGGAACCGCACCATTTCGCGCTTCCAGAGCGTCCACGTCGGCAGCCACCATCCAACGGTATTAGCGTTTTCGGCGATCATCCCTCGGCCCCCCCATCGAATCGATGCCCGGTGTGGTGCATGAAAACGTCCTCCAACGTCGGCTTTCCGATGGTCATGCTGCGAACGCGATCCTTGAACGACTCCATCAGGAGGGACATCATTCGCCCCGCGTCGGGCGTTTCAATTCGAAGCGACTGGCCGACCACCATCGTGATGCAATTCAGTTTCGCCTCGATCTGATCGCGCAGGGAAACAGCATCGTCCGTTTCGATTGTGATGCAGTCGCCGCCCAATCGGGATTTCAATTCCGACGGGCTCCCGCAGGCCACCAGTTTCCCGCGGTCCAGAATCCCGACGCGTCCACACCGCTCAGCCTCATCCATGAAGTGTGTCGTAATGAGAATCGTCGTTCCTTCAGACTCGACCAGTTCCTGCAAGTTTCGCCACAAGTCCATTCGCGCACCCGGGTCGAGGCCGGTGCTTGGCTCGTCGAGAATAAGCAGGGCCGGCCGATGGAGCATGCACTTGGCGATTTCGACACGGCGCCTCAAACCACCGGAGAGTGTCTTCACCAAATCGTCCGCCCGATCCGCCACGCGCAGCCGTGCCAGGGATTGATCAATGCGATTCTCGAGGTCGCGGCCTTTGAGACCGTACAGGTGCCCGCCATGTCGTAGGTTCTCGCGGGCGCGCAGGTGAATATCGAGACTGGGCGATTGAAAGACCACACCGAGCTTGGACCGAACCTGCGAGCGCTCACGCACGACGTCGTGCCCGCATATCAATGCCCGGCCGCCGGTGGGTGGCAGAAGCGTTGTGAGAATGCGAAATAGCGTCGTCTTGCCGCCGCCGTTTGGCCCGAGGAGGCCGAAGACTTCACCCGGAGCGACCGTGAAGGAAATGCCATCGAGCGCAACGCGTTCGCCATACTGATGACGCAAGCCCTCAACCGCGACGACATCGGACACGGTACACCCCCCGCCTATGGCGTGGAACGATCCAGCACGAGGAGCGTCAGGAGGAGCGGAAGATAGATGACCGTGGCGAGAAGCATGGCTCGCGCGGTTGAGTGAGACAGATCTTTGGCCATTCGCACGGCAATCACAAGCAGCCCCGCGCCCAGCAGCAACGCGCCGGCTCCGGCATATGCACCCGCAAACCCCATAATGGACGGGGCAAGGCTTACGGCGATCATGAGGACAGTCAGTGCGACAGTCTGGACCCGCGTTGCGCGGCCCGTGGGGTCAACGGTGGAGAGCATTCGATAGCCGCCGCGGGCATAGTCTTCGCGGTACATCCAGGCGATGGCAAAGAAGTGCGGCAGTTGCCAGACGAACAGGATTGCGAAGAGCAACCACGCCGGCGTTGCGAGACCGTTGTGCGCTGCGGCGAACCCAATCATGGGGGGAAGCGCACCGGGAATGGCACCTATCCACGTGTTCCACGCCGTGTATCGCTTGAGCGGTGTGTAGGCGAACAGGTACAGGAAGAGCGTGATGGCGGCCAGTCCGGTTGCGAGGGGATTCGTGGCAATCCAAAGGTACGTCAAGCCCACGACGCCGCAGACAATGCCGAACGCCTTTGCCTCGGCCGGTGTCAAACGGCCGGCAGGGATTGGCCGGTCCGCCGTTCGGATCATGAGGCGGTCAAACTCGCGCTCCATGTACTGATTGAGCGTGTTGGCGGCGATGGCCACCAGGGCGGTACCGATGATCGCATTGGCAAGGGCGAGCAGCCCAACATCGCCGCGGGTGCCGAGGCAGAAACCGATGGCCGTCACGATGAGCACAAGCACGCTGATGCGCAATTTGCTGAGGATGCAATAATCCGCGAAACGCATTCGCAGAAGGACGGGAAGGCTCGGTGCAATCAACGGAGGGGCCGTTCCAATCGCCCCACCGGCATCGCTCTTTTCGAACGGGTGCGTTCTCATGCGGCCACCCCCGCCAATACACCGGACGTCACTGATTCGCGAGAAACGGATCGCACGCATCGAATCGACATGAGCGTCATGAACCACGCCGTGCCGAGCAGGCTGGCCCCGACGGCAACGTGTGCCGTGGTGATGCGCGGGTTCTTGCCGGACCAGACTGTCCACGCACCGAGGCCCACTTGAACGAGGAGGAGCACGATTGCGAAAACTGCCGGGCGACGAATGGCCTTTAGATTGCCGTGCCGACGCAAGAGCGTGGTCGTTACGACGAGGAGTACAACCGTCGCAAGAACTGCTCCGGCGCGATGGGCCAGATGAAACGCGATTTGATCGACCGTGACTTGCTCATACTGCCACGTCCAGCGGCGATCATAGTTGTATTGTTCGACGGCGGAAGCGGACAGATCTGGAACGACTTTGCCAAAGGCGAGCGGGAAATCCGGCACGGCCAGGCCGCTCTCAGTATGTCGCATGACCGCGCCGAGGATCAGTTGCAGGAATACGACGCCGGTGAGCACCATGCACAACCGCTTTGCCGGCCACCCTGCCGACGGCTCGACGGGGCGGGCCTGACTGTTCCACCACGGCGACGTGAACACCGCGAGGGAAACCACAAGGCAAAAGAAGCTCTGCGCCAGACATCCGTGGAAAACTGAGATCGGCGCGGGCAGAAGATAGCGAACCGTGAGGCCTCCGAGGATTCCCTGAGCGATGACGGCCGCGAGTGCAATCCAACCGAGCGTTCGCATCCAACGGCGATCCTCGACCCGCTGAATCCACACGGCCAAGATGATCGTCATGAAGCCGACGGTCGATGCAATGAGGCGATGACCATGCTCGTAGAAGATGCCGCCGACCCATTTGGATGGCGGATAGGTGAACATGTTCTGGCCGTAAGTCGTGGGCCAGTCGGGCACGGCAAGGCCGCTGCCGGTGCTGGTGACCATTCCGCCGGCCACGATGAGAAAGAGCGTGCAGGCGGCGAGGAGGATGCAATAGCGGTGCAGCCAACGGTTCACGCGGCCGGCGCGCGAGCCTGAAGTGGCGTAATCCATCGTTTGCTGCGCGCTCATGATGACGCGGAATCTCCATCGCGACGATCAGCGGATTCAGCGCGGGCCAAACGTCGCGCCCGCACGACAAACGTGGCGATCATCCCGGCGAAGCAAAGCAGGACGCCGTAGGTAACGACGACCATAACCACGACGCCGGAGAGAGCGCCCTTGACCATGTCGGAATCCTTGTCGCCGCCGCAGACGGCGCAGGCGTGGAGCGGCATTGCGGTCAATGCCGTGAGAAGCACAAAAGCCAGTAGATGGTGCCGTATGCGATTCATGGATTCACTCGCCATCGAACGGCCTGCCAATCGGCAAGCCGGGGTCAAACGCAATCGGTGTCAGACAAAGCTGACGCCGCGAAGCTTTTTCAGAAACCAGACGCCATAAATCGCCAGCACGATGCCGCTGACGAACGAGCCAACGCCCATATACATCGAAATGGACTCGCCAGATTCCCGCCAGTCTGCGATTGCCCACGCGCCGAAGCCGGCGCAGAGGAGCAACGAGGCGACGATGAAAGCAAGGTGAACCCCCTTAAGCGACATCGTTAATGCACCCCCACATTGTCACTGACCGTGATGACCGGGATTAACAGAAGGACGACAAAGAAGAAGGCGCACAGCGCCAGAATCCAGTACAGCATGGCCTTCTCAGAAATCAGGTGCATGAAGTAGCAGGCGACGAGCGAGCCCTTGACGGTTGCAACGAGCAAGGCAACCCCAATCGCCGCGCTGATGGACAGGTGCAGGTACGAAACGCCCACCGTCACGCCCGTCAGGATCAACAGCGAGACAAAGACGCCGATGTACACGCGCACGTGCTTCTTTACTTCCTCGGCCGACATTTCGTGATGGCTCATCGCCAAGACTCCTAGAGCAGATAAAGAACCGGGAACAGGAAGATCCACACCAGATCGACAAAGTGCCAGTACAGGCCGGTACACTCAATTCGATTGGTGTACTTCTCGGGGCTGCGCTTCCAGATCGAACCGCCGACCAGCATGAAATACAAGATCACCACCATGCCGCCGACGATATGCAGACCGTGAAGGCCGGTCATCGTGAAATAGGTTGCCAGATAGG
>CAZSBF010000023.1:0-48970 GCA_964605185.1 uncultured Planctomycetaceae bacterium | reverse complement strand
CGCAGGCGGAATGCGGGCTGTGTGAAGCCTTGCGCGTAGCTCGGGGTGGTGGGGTAGTGCGGGCGGGCGACCGGAGGCAACACGCCAAGCGGTCGATAACGAGCACGCGGGCGCGGGGCGGTCATGCGACGGCCATCACGTGGGGAATTAGCGGGAGTTGCCGCAGGGTGACATCGTTCGACATGCGGCGAGCGTGTTGCCACATGGCAACGTGGCACGGGCGAAGCAATAGCACATTTGATTATGGGCGCTGTGCGATTCGCTGAATGGCGGCGAGGACGGTGTCGCTGGCCGGGGCCTCGAGCCAGGTCATTTCTCCGGGCCTGCGCGGGATGGCGAAGCGGAGGCGGTGGGCGTGGGCCTTCTTGTCGAGGTGGAGGTCCTCATAAATCGAATTGGCGTCCTTCACCGTCCGCGTGATTGGAAGGCCGAGGGATTCCATCAGCCTTTCGATACGTATACGGTCGGCATCGGGAAAAGCGCAGCAGCGGACCGCGAGATCGAGTTCGCCGACCATGCCGAGGGCGACGGCTTCGCCATGACGCAGGGCGTAATTTGATGCGGTCTCGATGGCGTGGCCGATGGTGTGGCCGAAGTTGAGGGCGGCGCGGCCGACGGTGGTGGTGGATTGCTCGCGCTCGTCGGCGACGACGACGGCGGATTTGATTTCGCAATTGCGGCGAATGAGTTCGGCCATGCCGGCCGGATCGCGGGCGCGAATCGCCGGGATGTTAGCTTCGTGCCAATCGAGGAAGTCGCCGGGGGTGATAACGGCATGTTTGATGGATTCGGCGAGTGCGGCGGTGATGTCGCGATGGGGCAGCGTCGCGAGGCAGGCCGGATCGATTATGACGAAGCGCGGCTGATGAAACGCGCCGATCAGGTTCTTGCCAAGCGGGTGGTTGACCGCGGTCTTGCCGCCGATGGAGGCGTCGATCATGGATTCGAGGGTGGTCGGGCATTGAACGAACGGGACGCCGCGATGCCACGTGGCGGCGACGAAGCCGGCGAGATCGCCGACGACACCGCCGCCGAGGGCGATGATGGGTTCGTTTCGCGCGTGGCGGGCCGCGGCGAGTTCGTCGAAGAGTTGCGCGGCGATGTCGAGGGATTTGGATGTCTCGCTCGCAGGGATGGTCAGCAGGGTGTACTCGATGCCGGCGTTGAGGAGAGATTGACCGAGCCGGTCAGCGTAGAGCGGGGCGACGGTTTCGTCGGTGATGACGGTGGCGAGCCGCGTGGGCACTATTGCGGCAAGGAGTTGGCCGACGCGGTCCAGCCCGCCGGAGGCGATGTGGATGCGATAGGGGCTTTGCGGGAGCGGGACATTGACGATGGCGTCGGGCATGGAGGGGATGGTAATTGAGGGAGTGGGGTTCGGCGATGGAGCAATAGGGCAAGTACAATTTGTCTGTTGAGGCTTCGAGTCTAATGACTGAACGGCAAGAAAACCAAATCGTGGGCGCGCAACCACGTGCAGGAATTCCTAGGCAGTTGTTCCGCAGAATACGTCGGTGCATCGCTTATTCCGGCATTGCGTTTGCATTTCTTCTGATTGTGGGGGCGGGCAAAACAAATTCAATGGGGCTCAGGTATGAATGTGCATGGTTCCGTGTGGAGTTTGTCGTAGGAGCCATGATCGTCGACTTTGGGCCCAGCGTTGGAAGTGGCTGGTCAAGGATTGACGAAGTTTCCAGCCATTACAACGGCTTGTTGTACTGGACCCTTCGGACTTGGAGTGGCGGTTTCGCAGTGCCGCTTATTTGGTTGGCCGGCATCTTCTTGATCGGATCATTTGCAATGTTGGTTCCCGAGACTCGTTCGCTCTTTCGCCAACGTGTTGAGCCCGGTCATTGTCGACAATGCGAATACGACCTCACGGGTAATGTGTCGGGGATTTGCCCAGAGTGTGGCAAGACGATTCCCGAGCACGAGGCAACGCGAATTTGAGACTGTGCGTTAGATATCGCCCACGTGGTCGTTTGTGAGTAATGACCGCCTTCCGATCACCCTGGCGGCTCCTGCCTGGCGAGTTGCGTACCTCTATCCCCTTGGAGGGTTCCATGCTTTTCTTCTCACTCCTCGCATCGTTCTTATTGATAACCGGGCAGACCGATCGGGCGAAGCCGCCTGCCGCGGCGCCGGCGGCGAAGCGGTATGTGTGCCCGCCGTGCCCGGTTGAGTGTCATGAGGTGAGCTATGACAAGCCGGGGCGGTGTCCGCAATGCGGGATGACGCTGGTGGAGCAGGATTCGCTGCGCAACGTCGCGATTCTGGTGTGGGATGGCGTGGAGCTGCTCGACTTCGCCGGGCCGGGGGAGGTGTTTGCGGCGGCGCGGGTGGGCAACGCGGCGGCGTTCAACGTGTTCACTGTTTCGCCGACGGCGGGGCCGATCAAGAGCCAGGGGTTCGTCAAGATCACACCGAATCACACGATCGCGAGCTGCCCGCCGGTGCAGGTGCTCATCGTGCCGGGCGGGAATACGCGGCCGATCACGGAGAACAAGGAGGCGATGGCGTGGATCAAGAAGCAGTCGCTGACGACGGAAATGATTCTCTCGGTTTGCACGGGGGCGTTTGTGTTGGCCGATGTGGGGCTGCTGAATAACATCGAGGCAACAACATGGCATGGGGCGATTGAGGAACTGCGCAAGACGGCAACGAAGACGACGGTGCGCGAGGAGGTGCGCTTCGTCGATAACGGCGACATCATTACGTCAGCCGGGGTGTCGGCGGGGATCGATGGGGCACTGCACGCGGTGACGAAACTTTGCGGACCCGACGTCGCGCGGCGAACAGCGCGGTACATGGAATATGACTGGCGGCCGAACGTGGAGCCGGGCCCGCGCGTGGCGGAGTTGAAGCGGCGAATACGTGTCGACCCGGCGGGCGTCCTGTTCGAGTTGGAACAGGGGCTGAAGGCGGGCGTGCGCGAGGCGTCGGAGTTGCTGGCGAACGCGGACCTTTTCGGCCTACACGAGGACAAGCGATTTCGGGAGTTGATCAAGGCGAACATTCAGAAGTCGGCGGTGACGATGGTGACGCCGGATGAGCCGGGCGAGCCGCTGGTGGTGAGCGGGCGCATCCTAAGACAGAACGGCGAGCCGCTGGCTGGGGCGCTGGTCTATGTGTATCAGACGGGCAAGGACGGCGTGTATTCGTCCGAGGGGGGCAACGCGGGGAGCCGGGGCGATTCGCTGAATCCACGGCTGTTTGGTTTCATGCGGACGGGCCGCGACGGGAAGTATGAGTATCGAACGATCATGCCGGGGCAGTATCCGGAAAACGGCCCGCCGGCGCATGTGCATTATGAAGTGAGTGCGTATCAGCATGAGCCGGTAGTGACCGAGCTGATGTTTGAGGGGGATTCGCGATTGACGAAGGAGAGTCGGAAGGAATTCGTGGGATATGGGTTCATTATTTCGAAGACGACGCGCGGAGATGATGGCGTCTTGCGATGCGTGTGTGATGTGACGGTGAAGAAGGGGGAGGGAGCGGGAGAGGCCGGGTAAGCGATTCGCGGGCTACATTCGGGCGAGGCGCGGGAAGTTCTCGAAGTGCTTGTCGCGAGTGAAGAGGGTCAGGTCGTGCTGGATGACCAGCGCGGCGATCCAGATGTCATTGGTCGGGGCGGGCTTGCCGAGTTTGCGCAGGGTGACTACGAGGTCTGTGTAGTAACGAATCGTCGAGTAATCAGCAAAGAGGGTCTTGACTCGCCGCGCCCGCATGAACTCATCGAATCGCACTTCGTTCTGCCTGGCCAGCGTTCCTCCGAGAAATCCTGCGCGAATCTCTGCAACCACAATGAATGGAAAGTGGACATCGCTTGCCCGGCGAATCGTTTCGACGGCGAACTCATCACCACGACAAAAATCGGAATAGCGATTGACGTCGATGGCCAGTCTCAGCGCCATAATTCCCAGTCGATTTGTCGCTGTTCCTCTAAAATCTTGTCGAATTCGGGATCCTCCACCCATGTCCCAATGACAAAATCAAGATCGTGGTGAATCTTCGGCCCTGAGGTTTCGCGGGTCTCGTTGGTCAAAACATCGAGCACGACTTCATTCAGGCTCTTGCCGGTGGCGCGGGCTTTTTTGCGAAGGGCTTGATCCACGTCCTCCGGGACAGAGCGAATGGTGTATTGGTGTGTGTGCGCCTTCTTCATGCCTGCATTATATGAATCGGACGCCTGCACGGCAAGCAGGCAATAATTCCTGCAGTGTTTACAGGGTTCCCCGGGGTTAGGACGGTACTCGGACGTTACGTTCGGCGGCGACTTCCTCAGCCCTTTCATACCCCGCATCGACATGCCGAAAGACGCCCATGGCTGGGTCGGCGGTGAGTACGCGTTGAAGCCGCGCATCGGCCTCCTTGGTTCCGTCGGCGACGATGACTTGGCCGGCGTGGATGGAGTAGCCGATCCCGACGCCGCCGCCGTGGTGGACGCTGACCCAGCTTGCGCCGCACGCGGTGTTGGCAAGCGCGTTGAGGATGGGCCAGTCCGCGATGGCGTCGGAGCCGTCTTTCATGGCTTCGGTTTCGCGGTTGGGGCTGGCGACGCTGCCGCAGTCGAGATGGTCGCGGCCGATGACAATGGGGGCTTTGACTTTTCCAGTTCGCACGAGTTCGTTGAAGGCGAGGCCGGCCTTGGCGCGTTCGCCGTAGCCGAGCCAGCAGATTCGGGCGGGCAAACCCTGAAACGCAACGCGCTCGCCGGCGAGGCGAATCCAGCGGGCAAGGTGTTCGTTGTGAGGGAAGAGTTTGAGGATGGTCTCATCGGTCACGGCGATATCGACGGGGTCGCCGGAGAGGGCGCACCAGCGGAAGGGCCCGGAGCCTTCGCAGAAGAGGGGGCGGATGTATTCAGGGACGAAGCCGGGGATGCGGAACGGATCAAATTGAGATTTGAGATTTGAGATTTGAGAACTAATGGTATCGAACCGCGCTAGATTCGCTTCGGCGGCTTCCTTGGCGAAAGCTCGGAGGTTGTTTCCGTAGTCGAAGGTGATTGCGCCGCGGTGTTGCAGTTCGAGTATCGCGGCGACGTGGTGGGCCATGGTGCGGAGTGATTCGCGTTTGTATTTTTCGGGGTCGCTCTTGCGCAGGGAGAGGGCAGCTTCAAACGTCATGCCGTTGGGGACGTAGCCATTCAGCGGGTCGTGGGCGGAGGTTTGGTCGGTGAGGATGTCGGGGGTGATGTTTCGTTTGACGAGTTCGAGGAGGAGATCGGCGATGTTGGCGTGGACGCCGATGGAAACGGCTTCCTTTGCTTCTTGCGCCTTGAGTGCCATTTCAATGGCATCGCTGATGCTGTCCGTCGACTTGTCCAGATAGCGCGTGCGCAGGCGCTTTTCGATGCGGGATTGGTCGACATCGGCGATGAGGCAGGTCGCGCCGTTCATGGTCGCGGCGAGAGGCTGTGCGCCGCCCATGCCGCCGAGGCCGCCGGTGACGAGGAGACGACCGGCGAGCGAGCCGTTGAAGTGCTTTCGAGCGCAGGCGCCGAAGGTTTCATACGTGCCTTGCAGAATTCCCTGCGTGCCGATGTAGATCCAGCTTCCCGCGGTCATCTGGCCGTACATGGTGAGGCCGAGGGCTTCGAGGCGGCGAAATTCATCCCAGTTGGCCCAGTGAGGAACGAGCATGGAGTTGCTGATGAGGACGCGCGGGGCGTTCTCATGCGTCTTGATGATGCCGACGGCGCGGCCGCTTTGGATGAGGAGGGTTTCGTCGTTTTCGAGGGAGCGGAGGGCGCGGACGATGCGGTCGAAGTCTGGCCAGCTTCGCGCGGCCTTGCCGGTGCCGCCATAGACGATGAGGTTGTCAGGATCCTCGGCGACGTCGGGGTCGAGGTTGTTGTGAAGCATTCGCAGGGCGGCTTCCTGATGCCAGCCTTTGCAGGAGAGGGTGGTTCCGCGCGGGGCGTGAAGGGTGCGCGGGGACGTTTCGGTGGTACTCATCGGATCGGCTCCTGATTGAATCGTTTGATGAAATGTAGCTTGTGGGAATTGCCGCGTCCAACGCGAGAAGCCCACGGATTGGAATCCGTGGGCTTGGGCGTACTCACACTGGCGAAAAATAAACGAGGCCGCCGGCCCCCGCGGCGACCCCGTCCGAGCGTATTAGTGGGCGCATCGGTGAGCGGCCGATGCGCCCCGCGCGTTAATTCATGCGGCGCTTTCTCGTCGCGATAAGTCCGGTGATTGCAAAGCCGAGCAAGGCAAAGGTGCCCGGCTCCGGCGTCATGTCGAGGGCATCGAGGTCATCGTTGAAGCCCATGAAGGTCGGCGCGCCGCTGCGAACGGTGGCGAGGCCGAGCCGTTCGGCGGCGATGAAGATGCCCGGCAATCCCGCGCCGGTGGTGGTGAGGATGTCGCCCTCGGAGATGGGCACGCCGCAGATCGGGTCGATCGCGCCGATGATGGCGGAGCCGCGACGAACCGAGAAGAGCAGCATGTCGATGATGGAGCCGGGGAGGTTCCAGTCGTAAGGAATCAGTGACGGCGTATAGAGGCCGTCGCCATTCTCCGCGAGGACGAGGGCGTCGAGGTCGTTGAAGTCGCCAGCGCCGAGGCCGAGTGCGAAGCTGGGGGCATAGATGGCGGGCAGGCCGCCCGGTGCGCTGACGAGGACGTCGCCACCGACGAAACCGTTGGCGACGGCGGTGCCGAGATTGGCCGCCGTGCCCGGCTCAAGCGGATCGGCAAAGCCGGAGTCGAGCGAGAAATAGACCAGGCCGGCGGCGTTCTGCGCCGAGTCCATGTCGAGGGCATCAAGGTTGTCGCCGGGATCGGGGATCGCGCCGACGGTCGGCGGATTGGCTTCGATGAGGCCGGTACCGGGATAGACGGCGGGGGTGAGGCTGGGCAGACCATTGCCGTCGACCATGCCGACGTTTCCGAAGATGGGTCCGGCTGGGCAGTGGGCGAGCGGCGGGGCGGGCGAGAGGGTGCCGAAGACGTCGGCCGAAGCCTCGGTCGCGCCGAACGCACCCTCGGAGGTTACGGACGGTACGGGCATTCCAGGGAACCCGACGGCGAATTCATCGACTGAGAAGAAGGTCTGTAGTGGGCGATTTTGCTGGATTCGCGGTTCAGTTCCATACGAGAGCGCGTCGAGCTCGGCGAATGGATAGGTGACGATTCCGAGGCCGAAACCCGGAGGGCCGCCGGGGATGAAAGTGCCCGGAGGCGGGAGCGGGCCAAAGAGCGGCGGATTCGGGCCGGGCGCGCCGGGCGGCGTAGTGGTGAGGATGTCACTGGGCATGATGGGCGCGCCGGTGAAGCCATTGGGGACACCATTGGTCGGGCCCTGGAAGTCGATGGAAAAGGTCGGCTGTGCGAACGTGAGGGCGGCGGATGAAAGCGTGATCGCGGCGGCCGCGAGAATGGATCGAGCTGAGAATGACATGGATGATCTCCTGAATCATTGGTTATGGATGTACGGTAGTTGGGACGATTTCCCCGTCATGCGGCCGAACGTCGGCGCGACCGGGGTCGAGCGGTGTGCCGTGAATCGGCACGTGAGATGTGATCAACGCATCATTCCCTCCCTGCCGGTTTCCGGCTCAGGTAGATCCCCACGCTCGAAGGAGATGCAGTCGTTTCTAAGTCTTGAAGCCGGCGGCCACCGGCGCTATCGCTTCTTCCGGAAGAAGACGGACGAGGGAGCAAGGCGGCCAATGAAAAATGGGGAATTAAGAATGATGTATGGAGAAGGCTGTCAGAGTGGGGCAGCGATTACTCCCGATACAAAACACTTCACACAGTCGAAGACCCCACCCTAACCCTCCCCTTATCAAGGGGAGGGAACCTGCGGAATCGATGGAGATTCGATCTGGAACGCTTGCAAGAAAGGCGGGACTATCCGGGCGCGGAGTGGTAGAATTAAAAATCAAGCCCAGCGGTGTTAGGCCACTGGGCTTGACTTGCCGATGGTGCGAGCCATCGGCAGGAGGAGGAGAGAGAAAGAAAGGTATTGTGATGATCGCGGTTGGCGTCTCCTCATCACTCGTTCTTCACTTGTCATGTCCCTTACCACAGGAAGACGGGCGAGCCATCCGCGCGGCTGTTGGACTCTTCAGATTTTTTTCATGAGCAGCGACGTCGATCAGGATGCGGTCCTCATGACCCGGCTGCAGGCCGGTGATGAAACTGTTGTCGGCGATATCGGGGCACGCTACGGCACCGAGCTTCGGCTGTTCTGCCAGCGGATGGTCTACAACGAAGCGATGGCAGAGGACATCGTGCAGGATGTCTTGATGACATGCTGTCGGCACGACGCGGGGGCAAAACCCTCGGGCAGTCTGCGCGGGTGGCTTTATCGCGTGACGCGGAATCGGGCGATTGATGAGATTCGACGCAAGCACCCGAACGTGCGGCTCTCGGCGCTGGGCACGAAGGATGCGATGTGGAGCGACTCGGCGATTCCGCTGGACCCGGTGACGACGCCGGCGGGCAAGGCGATCAAGGAGGATCGGGCGCGACGTGTGAAGATGGCGATCGACGCGATGGACGAGGATTTGCGAGAGGTCGTGATTCTCTATTTTTTTCAGGGGTTGGCGCGGGAACAGGTGGCCGAGGCGATCGGGCTGACGCTGTCGGGAACGAAGGCACGGCTGGCGAAGGCGACGCGCATGTTGCGCGAACAACTGGCCGGCTTGAATGATTCATCCCTATGAACTGCGACACGGCGCAGGATCTTTTTCTTGACTATGTGGAGGGCGACTTGGATGCGCCCGTGGCGGCGCAATTGACGTCGCACGCGGAGGGCTGTGCGCGGTGCAAGTTGGGGCTGCAACAGACGCGCGATCTGCTGGGGGCCATGGGGCGGATCAAGGAAAAAGAGGAGGCTGCGTCGGCGGCATCGCAAATAAAGCGATCGCAGGCGTTGTCGGGGGACTTGGCGGAATGGAAGGCGGGCGGGCGGCTCGGGGATTTCGAGATCATTCGCGAAATCGGTCGCGGCGGGATGGGCATCGTCTATCGGGCGCGGCAGGTGTCGCTGAATCGACTGGTGGCGCTGAAGGTGCTGCCGGGGATTTTTCGGCAGGTGCCGACAGCGGTGACGCGGTTTCTGAAGGAGGCGCAGGCGGCGGCAAAGCTGCATCACACCAACATCGTGCCGGTCTATGCCCAGGGGGAATACGAGGGGCACTGCTATTACGCGATGGAGTTGATCGAGGGAGACAGCCTCGATCGAATTCTGCGACGCGAGCCGGGACGGTTGCACGAGCATCCGGCCGATGCGTCGTTTGCGGGGTTGCAATCGCAGACCATCACGGCGGCGGGCGGGCGGCGACAGTCGTATCGGTTTCTTGCGCGACTGATCGCGGGCGTCGCCGAGGGGCTGGAGCATGCGCATAAGCAGGGCGTGATCCATCGCGACATCAAGCCGCAGAACCTGCTGATGGCAGCCGACGGGCAGTTGCACATCACGGACTTCGGGCTCGCGCGATTGTTGGATGAGCCGAGCATCACGATCACAGGCGAGATGGTCGGCACGCCGGCGTACATGTCGCCGGAGCAGGTGACGGGGGATCGGGGGGCGATTGACCAACGGACGGATATTTTTTCGCTGGGGGTGACGTTCTACGAAGCACTTACCGGCGTGCGGCCGTTCGAGGGGGCGACGCGCGATCAGGTGACGGCGCGGATTCTGACACGCGAGCCGCGACCGCCGCGGAAGATCAATCCGCATGTGCCGGTCGATCTGGAAACGATTTGCCTACGGGCGATGGAGAAAGAGCCGGGGAGGCGGTACCAAAGCGCGGCGGCGCTGGCGGCGGACCTGCGGCGGTTTGCGGATGACCGGCCGATCCTGATTCGGCGGGCGGGGGTAATCGAGCGGTCGGTGAAGTGGGTTCGGCGGCATCCGGCATTGTCGACGATTTATGCGCTGCTCGTGGTAATCACGATCGGCGCATCGGCGTGGCGCGTGCAGACGGTGAAGGCGCGGCAGGCGCGGGGGAATGAACTGGTTCGGCAGGCGTATGAGATGCTGGCGTTTGAGGATTACCGGGAGCCGCGCCCGGCCTTTGCGAAACTAGCTGAAGCAGGATCGATGGGCCCCGATGAATGGGAGTTTCGCAAGGCGCTTGGCTTTGCCAATCTTGGCGAGAATCCGGCGAAGGCGATTGAATTGTTAACGTCCGTGGTGAAAGAGCGACCGGCCGACACGGAACCAATGTACCTTCTCGCATGGGCCCTTCGGATTCAGGCGGATCGGGTAGACCCGGCCGTCAAAGAATGGCTGACGAAGGCGGATTCGCTGGGCGGGCCGACGACGGCGCAGGCGCATTTCTTCCGCGGGCAGGTGCTGGTACGTGAAGAGGACGAGGCGGAGAAAGAGTATCGGCTCGCGAAGGGGCTGAAGCCGGGGTACACGCAGGCGTTGCTTCACCTCGGACGAGCACTCAATCATTGGATGTATCACCATCGCAGTTTGGAGAAGTTTGGCGAGTTGAAGGATTCGCTGAAGGCCGTGTGTACGGTACAGGATAAGAAAGCGTATCCGCGCTACTTGCTGTCTATCGGGCATCGGCTGGCGGGGGAGATTCATCAGGCGGATGGCAAGGCCGACGCTGCGGCGGCGGAGTTCGCTCAGGCGTTGCATTATGCCCAGGATGCACAGCGCGTGGAGTCGGAAAACGCGCGGGGGTATGTGGCGGAAGCGGAGTATTGGGAGACGATTCGTGACTATGCGAAAGCACTGGAGATGCGGAACAGGAGTGAACCTTTCTGCACCAAGCCCGAGCCGAAAGCGGAACTCTATCAATACCGATGGCGATTGCACTTCTGGCTTGGGAATCACGAGGCGGCGTTGAAGGATTTGGAGACGCTGGCGGCGCTGCGAAATGACTCGGATCCGAAACGTGTGTGGTACCTTGGGTTATTTCCGGCGTTGGTATTGGCGGATGAAGGAAAGATGGATCAAGCGCGAGAGCGCGTATTGAGAACCGCACGAGAGAAGCCCACGAGTTTCCGCGCCGTGACTGCTGCCGCGTGCTTCTTGCGGGTGAGCGGTGCCTTTGAGGAGGCTAATGAACTGCTCAATAGGCACAAAACGCAGATTGAGTTCGTGTCATCGGGGCGCGCCGAACTCCCCAATGGGTTCATGATGGCGTGCTATCGGCCTCTAAATATCCATCATTACGTGGAGAAAGCGACAAGTTATCTAAGTTCGCCGGAAGACGAGCGCGCGGGCAATGCATTGCTGAACTACTTCCTTGCATCCGATAGTCTTGGCAACCGCCATCGAGACATGGCCTATCACTGGCTTTCGACGAGCGATTCCGCTTATGACTCGGAGGACTACTGCTATTTGGCACGAGTATTCGTGCGCAAGATGAAGTTGGATCCCACGTGGCCGTCCTGGGCAGGGGCCGCATCGCCCCAGAATTGACATTACGGGGTTATTAAGGCGTGGGCTCAAAAAAAAGTAGCCGCTGGAACGGGGGATTCCGTCTACTTTCGAGAGGAATTGGGTAAGATTACAGAGGATGGCAGGTGTGTCCCCGGCGCTGGGCCAGTCAGCGCGCCCGGGGGTGCGGGAAGAAGGATGCTTCCGGTGAATTGCCACCTCGGGAGCGAGCGACCATGTCCTCAATTCGACGGATGCATGCGGGATCGAAACGGTTCCCTACCTACTTAATCTGCGCCTTTTTGGGATCGGCGGGCGTTGCGCGCGCCGGGCCTCATGCGCTGGTGCCTATTCCGAAGCCGCATTTTTCCATTGATCTTGTATCCCCTTCCAACGGGAAGCCTACGCTGGGCGGACCCATTACGGCCGGCGCGATTCTCGATGCGCCGGGACCGAACGTGACGTTTCCAGCGGCGGGGCTTCGACTTTCGCATCCAGCCGACGAACTCGATGAGATGAGCGGCAATCGCTTTGATGTCGGACCGACCGACAAGTTCGTCATCCTCTTTGGTGTCGATCGCGCCAGCGCCGGCGCTCGTGGGCCTGATTCATCCATGCTGCCGAGCCGGCCGTACAACGTTCAGGATCAGGCGACGCGCCGACAGGCAGCGGGCGATACCTTCATGACACTTGATCTCTACACGCGAGGGGGCGGGCCTTTGCCGTTGGAAGCGGCGCGGTTGGCACCCATCAAGAACAACACATTGGTGATCAACCAAGGGGACAGCGGAGGAATCGACTACGACATGATTGAAGACGTGTCACCGCTGATGATTCTGCCGCCGGGGACGCCGATTGATGAGGGCGACGGAATTTATTACGAGCCGGTGCCGCCGATCATGGCGGGGGATCCGCGATTAACGCCGGACGCGACGGCACAGGACGCCAATGGCGGCGGCGGGGGCGGCGATCGGGGCATTGCGATCCTGCTCTACTTCACGCTCAGCCGCACGAGCCCATCGCTGGCGCAATTGCCACCTCCTGCGAGCGGGGCGACGATCTACGTCGATGCCAACCCGAACAGCCCGTTCTCTGAAACCGTGTATGTCACCCATTCGCAACTCGGCCTGATGGGAGGTCCAACCGGGGACGACATCGACGGACTGTTGGTGTTCGACGCGGGTATTCAGGGCGTGTTCGATACGGGCATCGATCAAGTGATCTTCTCGCTGGCGCGTGGGTCGCCGAGCTTGGGCGGCACCTACAGTCCGGCGGATTTGTTTTCGTCGTCGGGCGGCGGCGTGTTCAATCGAATTGTGACGGCGGACGATCTTGGATTGCTTTCCACCGACAACGTGGACAATCTGGAATTGCTCAAGACCACCGATGCCGCGACGACGGCGTTCAACTCGGCGATCTATTACGTGCTTCCGGGGGACTATGACGGCAACGGCATTCTGAATGGCGACGACTGCTCGGCGTTTTTGGGGTGCTACACCGGGCCGGGCGGATTGGCCACGCCACCGTGTGCGATCCTGGATCACGACGCCGACGGGGATGTGGATTGCCTCGACTGGCGAAACAACACGATCATCTTCAAGCAAGTGAATGGCGGGGCCTTGTGTCCACCGCTGACCATTCCGGAATTTGTCTTGGCGCTCCTGGGATCGCCGTTGTTGCCTCCGCACACCTGCATGGCGGACATGAACCTCGATGGGGCGACCAACGGGAAGGACATCGGCCCGTACGTAAAGACGGTTCTCGGGCCCTGATTTCAGTGTAACTACCCCACCTATTCGGGTAAGATAAAGAGCTTTGACGTCTCTCCGGGGACATTGGGGGCGGGTGGCCGCACGCCGCGGCGCGGAATAATTGGAGGTCGGGTGGTGGGTAATTTCCAATCTCGGAATCGGTCTATTCTGATTGCGGTTACCGGTCTGGTTTGCGCCGGGGCGTTCGCGCGCGACACCATCGCGGCGGATGTTGCGGTGGTGGCGTCGCCGCTGTCGGTGGTGAATGCGCCGACCGACCGGGGTTTGATGCTGCAATTCAACCCGACGGTGTACGAGTCGCTGAAGCAATCCGAACGATTCGTGGTGCGCGACTTCGCGATGCCGGACGGAACCTACGTGAATCTGGAGCTGGAACGGTTCGAGATCTTCGCGCCCGATGCGCGGATTGTCATCGCCGATGAAAACGGGGACCACCCGATGGAGCGGCCGGACGTCGTGCTGCTTCGGGGAACGATCGCGGGCGAGGAGTCGTCGCGGGTCTATCTCGGGCTTTCGCCTCACGGGACGAATGGGTTCTTGCTTCGAGGCGACCGCAAGACGATCATCGCCGAGCCGCCGAATCACGCCGGGCCGATCGTGATTTACGACCCGGCAGCGCTGCCGGCAGGGACGTTTGCACCGTCAACGTTTACCTGCGGGATGGAAGATCTCCCGAATGGCGGACGGATGACACCGGTCGCAGGCGCGGTGGAGGGTGATCTTGGCACGATAGCACCGCGTGGGACGAGCGGGTGCCGATTGGTGGCGCTCGCGGTGGAAACCGACTTTGAGTACACGAGCCTTGTGTTCGGCGGCAACGCGACGAACTCAGCGGCATACATCCCGGTGTTGTTCGGCGCGGTGACGCAGATCTACACGTCGGAAGTGGACAGCCAATTCGAGATCATTTTCTCGCGCGTGTGGGCGACGAACACCGACCCTTATTTGTCCAGCCAGACAGTGAATACACGCCTGACCGAGGTTGGGAACCACTGGGCATCGCAGATGCAGGCCGTGCCGCGCAACATCGTGCACATGCTGACGGGCATGAACACCGGAGCGGGCGGCATCGCCTATCTGGGAGTGTTGTGTCCGGTGCCGGGAGGCTACGGCGTGTCGGGGCACTTGGCAGGCTCATTCCCCAATCCGATACAAGACAATGCGCCAGGAAACTGGGATCTCGTCGTGGTGGCGCACGAAATAGGGCATAACTTCAACGCGCCGCACACTCACGACGTGGGAATCGACTGCTGCGGCGGCGGGGCGGCCTGCGGAAACGTGGTCAATTGTTCGACCGCGGCACAGGGCACGATCATGTCGTATTGTCACACATGCCCCGGCGGCATTGCCAATATTGCGCTGAACTTCCATGCGCAGATTCGCAACAACAACATGATTCCGTATTTGAACGGTTCGGGAAGCTGCATTCCGTTTTCGGTGGACGTGACGATCGATGCACAGCCGACGCCGCAGGCCGTCGATGCCGGCGATCCGGTGTTGATCACGATTGATGCAACCGGCGGTCCGCCGCTGAATTATCAGTGGCGAAAGAACGGTCAGAACCTAACGAACGGCGGAACGATTTCAGGCGCGAACTCCGCGACCCTGGTGATATCGACGGCGGCGGCCTGCGACGTTGGCAGCTATGACGTCGTCATGACCAGTTCCTGTTCGTTGGTGACGAGCGACGCTGTGAACGTAACCGTTGATTCGAGCGGATTGCCAGCGCCGGATGAAGAGGCGAAGTTGTTTGACAATTCGCAGCAGGCCGCGAGTGACGAGGCGGGCGCATCTGTCTCGATCTCGGGCGATACGGCCATTCTTGGCGCGTCGATGGACGACGGTCTCGCCGGAGCGGATCAGGGGTCGGCTTACGTTCACGTGCGCAGCGGCGCTTCATGGAGCGGACAGGCGAAATTGACAGCGGGCGATGCCACAGCGGGCGATCTTTTCGGTAGCGCCGCATCGGTGAGCGGCGATTACGCCGTGGTCGGCGCTCGCGGAGCTTCGAGCGCGGCCGGCGCGGCGTACGTGTTCGTGCGCAGCGGAACGGTGTGGACGCAACAGGCCAAGCTGACTGCAAGCGATGCGGCGGCGGGTGATGCGTTCGGGGCATCGGCGGCAATCCATGGCGACACCGTAGTCATCGGCGCGCCCAGCGCATCAAGCGCGGTCGGGGCCGCGTACGTGTTCGTTCGAAGCGGCACAGTCTGGACGCAGCAGGCAAAGCTCACGGCGGGAGACGCAGCAGCAGGCGATGAGTTCGGCGGCGCGGTTTCTCTTTCCGGAGAGACTGCTGTTGTCGGCGCTGCGCTGGATGATGCAGCGGCCGGTGCGGATCAAGGCTCTGTCTATGTGTTCGTTCGCAGCGGTACGGTGTGGAGCGAGCAGACGAAGCTGACGGCAAACGACGCAGCAGCCGGCGATCAATATGGGTCGTCGGTCGGCGTGGACGTCGATACGGCCATTGTCGGCGCGATGCTGGATGACGGCGCGGCCGGCGCGGATCAGGGCGGCGCCTATCTGTACAAACGCAGCGGCGTGTCATGGTCGATGCAGTCAAAGGTCGCGGCGGCGGATGCCGGCGCGGGCGATCAGTTCGGCAGAGGCGTCGGCGTCAGTGGCGAGAACGCGGTTGTTGGCTCGCACCTGTCGAACGGACTTGCCGGTTCCGACCAAGGCGCGGCGTATCTATACGAGCGATGCGGAACAGGCTGGTTGCAACGGGCAAAGTTGTTACCGGCCGATGCAAGCGCGACGGATCGATTTGGCTCGGCCGTGGCGATTGATTTCGATACGACAATCGTGGGAGCGCCAATGGATGACGGTGGAGCGGGAAGCGATCAGGGGGCATCGTACATCTTCCGGCAACTTTGCCCGGTCTCCGCGATTCCGCTGTCGGCGCTTTCCGGGTCGATCTGCTCTGGACAGAACGTGGATGTCATGCTTTCGGGCAGCCAGTCCGGAGTGACCTATCAGCTTCGCGAAGGAGCGACGGCTCTCGGCCTGCCGGTGGCGGGTACGGGCGGCGCGATCCAGCTTTCGGCGACCCTCACCGCCGTAACCACGCAAACGCGCACGTTCAACGTGCTGGCGACGAATGATTCAAGCGGCTGCAATTCGCAGATTTCGCAGACGGCACAGGTGCAGGTAATTCAGACCCTGTCCGCACCGGCCACGGCGCTCGCCTCGCCGAACAACATCTGCGTCGGCGGCACTCCCTCGATCCAACTGACCTCGACCGGCGGTTCCGGAACTCAGTTGCAATGGTTCAGTGGATCGTGCGGCGGGACGGCCGTCGGCACAGGCAATGTGCTGGACATCACGCCGCCAATCGTCACGACGACCTATTACGCGCGATGGGACGGGTTATGCGGTCCATCAAGCTGCAAGTCCGTTGAAGTCGTCGTGAATACTGCCGTGACGATCACGCAGCAGCCGTCCAACGTGGCGGCGTGCGAAGGAGACCAGGCCATATTTGCAACAGCGGGAACAAGCATTCCGCCGCCGATTTTCTATCAGTGGCGGCGCAATCTGACTCCGCTCAGTAATGGCGGCGCGTATTCAGGCGTCAACACGCCGACACTCACGGTAAACCCGGTGTCTGCAGCGCTGGCCGGAAACTACGACTGCCTCGTCACCAGCGTTTGCGATGTCCAGGGAACCCAGGTTGCGGAACTGGCGATTCCGGATGGGCCTCCGTTCTTCACGATTCCCCCGGCCGAGCAGGAGTTGTGCGTCGGACAACCCCTGACCATGTACGGCACGGCATCGGGGAATCCTGTACCGCTCTACCAGTGGAAGCGCAACGGCGACGACATTCCGGGCGCGACAAGCCAGTTATACGAAGTTCTCTCTGCGAGCGTCGGAAATGCCGGGCTCTATGAACTCGTTGCAACGAACGGCTGCTATTCGGCGACAAGCACCGCAGTGCAGGTCGGCGTGCATCCGATCGGAAATGGCGACGGCAACGGCGACGGGTTGGTCGACGGGCGCGATGTCGCGGGGTTCGTTGAAGCGATTCTGCAATGGGACGGTTTGTATTCGCTGGCCTACTGCGCCTACGACATGACGGCGGATGATGGGTACGTGGATGAAAGCGACATGCCGCTGTTCATCACGGCCGTGCTTGCAGGGCCGTGACGCTATCGGTTCAGGCCCCACCATGCGAGAACGATGACGCCGAGCACCACGCGATAGATCGCGAAGGGGCGGAGGCGCCGGCGTTTCACAAATTGCATGAAGGGGTGCACCACGAGCATGGCCGACACGAAGGCGGTCATGAAGCCGACGCCGAGCAGTAGCGCCTCCTGCGCGTGCATTTCCTTGTGATGCTTCACCAACTTAAGCAGACCCGCGCCGAGCAGCGTGGGAATGGCAAGGTAAAATGAAAACTCCGCAGCCACGGCCGGGCGCAGGCCGACGATCAGGCCACCCATGATGGTGGACATGGAGCGCGATGTCCCGGGGATGATGCTGAAACACTGTGCGAGGCCGATGAAAAACGCCTGGCGGAGCGAGACGCCGGACGCGTCGCCTTCGCCTGCTCTCCAATAGCGCCGCTCAATCAACTCCATCGCCGCAGCCCCAAGAATGAGCGCAGCGGCAACGAAGACGGGCGTCTCAAGGTGATCCTCAATCCAGCTATTGAAGGGCAGACCGATCGCGGCGGCGGGGATGGAGGCGACAATCAGCTTGGTAAGCAAGTGGTTTCGCAGCCCACCGACCTTCAAGCGAAGCATCTGAATCCACAGGCGCTTCCAGAAATACACGACGATCGCGAAGACGGCGCCGATCTGAATGAAATAAAGAAACGTCTTCCACGGAGCGACCTCGGGGTCGATCTTCAGCGCGGGCATGGCAAGGATCATGTGGCCGGTGCTGGAGATCGGGAGAAACTCGGACAGCCCTTCGATGATGCCGAGGATGACGGCGCGGACGATGTCAGACACGGGCTCGCTCCGAGAGGGCCTCGCGCGAGGCGATGAGATACGACACGACGCTGGCAACGGTGACGACGACGGTGAGCCAGATCATGGCGGTTCGCCAGGTCATAATCCACGGGACCTCGCGCCAAGAGCCGACGGACTTAATAATGACCGGAATGGTGACGCATTGCACGAGCATCTTGGCCTTGCCCCAGTAATTCGCGGCGTAGGGCGTGCCTTTGGATTCGCTGAACCCGCGAAGGCCGCTGACGAGCATCTCCCGGGAGACGATGATCACGACCATCCAGCCGGAGAGACCCGTGACGTTTTGGCCGGTCTCGTCGATGAAGCCGGTGCCGAGCAGGAGAATGAACGCCCCACAGACCAAGGCCTTATCGACGAATGGATCGAGGATGCGGCCGAAGGAGGTGACCTGGTTCTGTTTGCGGGCGAGGTAGCCATCGAGAATGTCGGTTAGCGCGGCGACGATGAAGATCCAGAAGGCGGCGTCGAGGAGCCAAAGTTGATCGGCGCGGGTCTTCCATGAGAAGGTCGCGAGGCCGACGAGAAATATGATGGAAAGGAAGAAGCGCCCGATGGTAATTTGGTTGGGGAGGTTCATTCGGGTCGGGCTATGAACGAAACCGCCCGGCCACCGGCGGGGCGTCAATGCGAATGGGCGCGGCTGGATTCGAACCAGCGAAGGCGTTAAGCCAACGGGTTTACAGCCCGTCTCCTTTGGCCACTCGGACACACGCCCGGCCAAACAGGGTGGGCACAATACCACGCAGAAGGCGTTGTTTCAACACGGGGAGGCCTAATGCTCGCGTTGAACTGAGTTTTCGAGGTGATGGCGCGGGGAAGCGGGTAGAATAGTGACAGGCGAGCGTTTCCTGAGGGGTTTCGTCGATGCAATCGCAAGCTCGTTCGAGGGTCGCGGCGGCCACACTGCTGGCGACGGTGGCCGGCGCATTCGGATACTTCGCATCGCAAGCGCCAGACCATGATGCGCGAGCAACGGCGCGCGCATTCACGCCGCTGGCGTGTTATCCCGACAATCTGACCGCAGACGAACAGGCCGAGATCATTCGGCGTTTCGGCGCGCTGCCGCCGACGATGAATCCGCTCGCCGGGGAGCGATTCTTTCACGACGTGGTGGTGTGGACGGGGGATGGGGTGCAGGGCCCCGCAGGCCGGGCGGTGCCGGCGCGGCTGACGTACAGCTTTCCAACCGACGGCATCAATTGGGGAATTGAGGAAGTCTTCCCGGTCAATCGAAATCGGTTGAATGAGAAGTTGTACGGCCTCTTCGGCATTTACAACCTCGACCGGGGACGCGAGTACATCCGGCAGGGTCTGGCATCATGGCGGCGGCTCTCGGGGCTGCAATACGCCGAGGTGCAGGACAATCACTCGCCGATGGACGAGGAGTTGCCGCGGCTGCCGACACGTGGAGACATTCGCATCGGCGGAATGAATGCGGGCATTCCGAACTTCATCGCCTACAACGCCTTTCCGAGCAGCAGCTTTGTCAGCGTTCAAGGCTCGGACATGTGCCTCAACACGTCGTACTTCGAAGCGTCGACGCTGAGCGACCCGACGAACAATTATCGTAAGTTGCGCAACGTCATCGCCCATGAGCACGGGCACGGGCTGGGGTTCATCCACTCGGTGCCGTGCAGCCAAACGAAACTCATGGAGCCATTTCTGACGCCCGTGTTCGACATGGTGCAGCAGGATGAGATTCGGGCCGTGCAACGGAACTATGGGGATCGCTTTGCGGGGAATCACACGGCGGCGACCGCGCACGATTTTGGAAACCTAACGACGCCGTCGAAGCATTCCGTGGTGGAACGGCTGCTTTCGACCAACGGCGCGGATGGACCGAACGGAACGAATCAGGACTGGTTTCGATTCAGCTTTGATTCGTATGATGTCGGACCTATCCAGATTCTGGTGACGCCGATCGGGACGTCGGCACTATTGGGGCAGCAGGAAAACTCTTGCCTGGGTAGTTCGACGACGGTGGATGCGAAACGCGCCGGTGACCTGGCGCTCGAACTTCGCAGCGCAGACGGCAGCCAGATCATCCGTTCCTCGATGTCCGCACCGGCGGGGTTGTCGGAAGTCATTACCGTCTCGGCGCTGCTTCCGGGGACTTACACGGTCCGCGTGTACGACATGGGGCCGAACCCGCCGGTCAATCAGATTCTGCAGCTTTATGACCTGACCATTCGCATGGACACCGCGAAGGCGCCGCCCAAGGCCATCGCCGGGATCGACAAGACCATCGCGGCGTACTCGGATTGCTACTTCATGGGACAGATCAATTCGTATGCGCCGGAGGCCGGGGCGACGATCGTGCGTTACGACTGGGACACGGACGGCGATGACATCCTCGATCAACTGGATACGCCGACGCCGAAGCAGTTCTACTGGTCGAACGGCGTGCATGACGTGACGCTGCGGGTGACGGACTCAAACGGATTCGTAGGCACCGACACGATTCATGTCACGGTCTTCGCGGCGGCGACAACGATCAACGATGTGTCGCCGAATCACGGGCGACGCGGACGCACCATCCCAGTGGTCCTCTCGGGAACGAACTTCAAGCATGTGACGGCGGCTCATGTAACCGTGACGGGCGGCGGCGTGAGCGTCGTCGGCACGGCAGTGTCGAACGGACTGGGCACGTCGCTCAGCGGGCTCTCATTCGTGATTGCCCCCGGCGCCGCCATCGGGCCGCGAAACATCCTCGTCGAGAATCAGGATGGGTCGGGCATGGGCGTCGGGCTGTTCACGGTGGAGGGGCGGACATTGCCCATACCAACCGACGAAGCCATTGATTCATCGGCGCTTACGCACGAGAGCGACTGACACAGCGCTCGCATCAGACAAGCGGCTTGCCGATCATGTCGCCGGGGACGGGCTTTCCGAGCAATTTGAGAATCGTCGGCGTCACGTCGTAGAGCGTGGGGCCATCGACGCGACCGTTCGGCGTTTTTCCGTCGGGCGTGGCGAGGATGTACATGCCCTGCTGGGCGTGGTTGGCATCATCCGGGCCGGTGTCATTGGCAAAGGTGTAGATACTCTCGTTGCCGACAGTGCCGACGCTGCGCCAGTGCAGATCGCCAAAGATGGCGATGAGGTCGGGGGCGACGCCGTTCACGTGTTTGTAGATCGCCTCGGGCTTGTAGACCCGTGTGCCCATTGGTCGGCCCTTGTCGTCGGGCAGGGCCTCCAGTTTGCGGATCAACTCATCGCGCAGTTTCTCATATTCGTTCTGCGGCACGATTCCCTGCGGCTCGCGGCCGGCGACATTCAGGAAGCAACGGCCGTAGTAGCCGCCCTCGCCCCAGACCTTCGTCTTTGACCAGTCGACGTTCTTAAATTCGAACTTGGTCGGCTTCGCGGGCTTCTCTTTCATGACCATGTAACCCTCGCGGATGAGCCAGTCATTGAAGCACAGTCCGCCGTCCATCCGCTTCGCGCCATGATCGGAGACGACGAGGAAAGCCGTGCGCGCCGGGTCGCAGGCGGCGATCATCTCGCCGATCTGTTTGTCGAGATGAATGTAGTACCTCCCGATGGCGGACTCGAACATGTTGCCTTTCTCGTAGCGATGATGTTCGGGGTCGAAGTATTGCCAGAAGCCGTGGTGGATGCGGTCGGTGCCCATTTCGACGGACCAGAGCAACTTCCACGGTTCCGATTTAAGCAGGTGCATGACGACCTTGTGGCGGCGGTTCGTCATCTGATAGATCTGTTCGAGCAGCCATGCCTTGTCATCGGTGCGGAAGCCCTTTACATCGACCATGTATTCGCCGACGAGATCGCGGAGCGTGTTCTTCAGGCTCGGCGGCGAGGTGAACTGCTTCGCCACGTCGTCGTTGCCGTAGGCATCCTCGGGATTGGGTGTGAGGAAGCAGGAAATCATGTGGCCCTTGACCGGCTTCACGATCGGAAACGTGCCGGGGACGCCGACGACGATGCTCGGATCGCCAGCGGCGGTGAGGATGTCCCAGACGCGCGGTTCCTTCACCGCGGTCGACATCGCTATCGACAGGCCGTCGTAGGTGTGATCTTTGCGATTGCGGAAACCGTAAATACCAAGTGTTCCGGGGTCCTTCGACGACGCCATGCAGCTCCACGCCGGCACCGTGATGGGCGGCATGCAGCTTGTGAGCTGGCCGAAGCAGCCGCGATTGCGCAGGGCGGTGAGGTTCGGCAGCTTGTCGGCCCAGCGGTCGAAGACGAGGGACGGCTCGGCACAATCCAGACCAATAACGGCAACGCGATCAACGGGCACAGGCGACTCCTATACGTTGTGATGTCGTATGGTAAAGGCGGGAATGCAGTCGTCCAAGCGTCAGGCTGATACGAGGTCGATCTGCCAGAAGCCGACATCATGCCATGCGTCGAATTTGCGGCCCACCTCGCGGAAGACGCCGACCTTGCGAAAGCCGAGCGTCTCATGCAGACGCACCGACGCCTCGTTGGGAAGCGTGACGCCGCCGATGGCCGAGTGAAAGCCGGCGGCGCGAAGGCGTTCGAGCAACTCGACGTACAACTGACGGCCAAGCCCCTTGCCGCGGGATTCCTCGACCATGTAGATACCGGCCTCGGCGGTGTATTGATAGGCATCGCGCGTTCGCCAGACGCCGGCCTTGGCATAGCCGAGAAACTTGCCGTTCTCCTCGGCCGCGAGCCATGGGTACTTGGCCCGGCCCTGCCGCCAGACGTCGGCGAATTCCTCGTCGGTCGCGGGAGTGAAGCCGAAATGGACGACGGTGTCACGGATGAAGACGTTGGTCAGCTCGTTGGCGGGGGCAACGTCGCGATCAGTGAATTCTCGGATGAGCATGGTTCGGGCCTCGCAGCAATTCGGACCCGAAGTATACGAAAGAATGGGGGGGCGGTTCGAGGAAAATGTCAGCCCGGTCGCTGGCCCGGCGTGAACGTCGATGCCGTGGGGGCCCGTTCGAGAACCTGGACCTTGGCCTGGCCGCGGTACTCGGTTTCATCGCGGGTGACGACGAGGACGGTGATGAAGTGCAGGCCGGGGGATTCGAGGATCTTTGCGCCCGACGCTTCGTCGCCGAGCCAGAGGCCGTTGTCCATCCAGAGGATGTCGGAGCCTTCGAGCGTCTCGCGAGGAAGATCGACGCTGTAACGGAGATAGTGCGGCGACGTGCCGATCGCGGGGCCGGCGATTCGCACATTCACGCGCTGCGCCCGGCGGCCTGTTGAAGAAGCGGTCGGCTGGGCGCTGGCGAGCTTCGCCGTGCGCGGGGCGGCCTGAGCCGGCGTCGCGGGACGATTACCCGTCGAGTCGCGCGGCTTGTCCATCAATTTATCGTAGTCGCGACGACCGGCATTCTGGGGTGTGAAGGGCGTCGTGTTTCGCGGAGGCACGGACGTGAGCTGCACCGGCTCCGTCTTCGTCGGTTCCTTCGCGGCCGGTTTTGGCTGGGGCTTTTGCGTGTTGGAAGCGACGGCGCTGTCGCGCGTTTGCTCCTTCGGCGCGGGCTTGGAACGGTCCACCGGCGGCTGCGTCTTGGGCGACGCGGGCTGGTTGACCGGCGGCTTCTGGGCGACCTTCGGCGTGCTTTCCGTCGGTGTCGGCTTCGGCTTCTCCTGCGTCACCGCGCCAGGCGACGGCTTGGGTTTGTCCTGCGTCGAGTTCGTCGGTGGTTGTTTCACCGGGTCGAGCATGTTGCCGCGCGATCGATCGGCGGTTGCAACCTTCACCGGCTGGGCAGGCGGCGTCGCGGGCAGCTTGGCCGCTTCGCGCGGCTCTTCGGTCGGAATCGTTGGGTCATAGGTTGGACGGCCGGTATACTTTCGCCCAGCGCTCGTGTTCGCGAATTGCGGTGCGGGACGCGCGGCCGAGGGCTTCGGCTCCGTCTGCGGCGGATGGCCGGTGGTGGGCGGAACGACTGGCGGAGTCGAAGGATTCGCAGAACGTGCTGAACGCGTGGAGTTGTTCGCCGAGGCTAGGAACAGACCCGACGGCGGAGACAGCCGCGCGATCATGTCCTGCGGCGGGAAATACTCGGTCATCTGAACTTCGGCGACACTTCGTGCGGCATCGGTCGGGCGCAGCGGTTCGAGGCCGATCTGCTCGGCGAAGAAGGCGGCGCAGGTTTGCGGGATGCGACGGTGGCCCATGTTGTCGATCATCTTGCCGCGGGCCACGCGGAAGCCACGGGCCACATACCACGCCACGGCCTCTTCAGATTCGGATTTGCACGCCGGAAAATCGCCATCGCCAATGAAGACGGCAACGGGAATCTTGTCGCGGTAGAGCGGCACGGTTTCATCGATCATGATTTTCGATGAGAAGTTCGACAGTCGCGTGGCAATCGCCGCGAAGCGATCGGGGAAACGATTCGGGAAGTAGTGCGCGAGATAGCCACCGCAGGACCAGCTTGTCGAGAGCACGCGCTTCGGATCGGCATAGGTTGTCGAGAAGACGTGATCCATAATGGCGATCACGTTGCGCTTGTCGGCGAGGACGTAGTCATGCTCCCGCGTGATGGGGTATTCCATGAACGAGTCGCTGGTTTCCAATTCCGGGGCGCAAACGATGTAGCCGTAGATATCGGCCTGCTGTTCCCACTCACGCTCTTGCGGAAGGGCGTTGTCATAGGGCTTCATGCCGTGGAAGGTCATGACCAGCGGCCAGCGTTTCATTTTCGGATTTGGATGCTTGCCGCCGTTTTTGACGTAGGCGTCGGGCAGGTAGAGGTGATACCAGGCCTTCGTCATCGGCTCCTGGATGCGCTTGTACTGGCCACCGCCTCGCGGTTGCGGCACGGCGCACCCCGAGAACATCGCCACGGCCGCGCCCAATACAATTAGCGAACCAACACGCTTCATTCGCACGCCCAACGTCACTGTTTCGACACGCATGAACCCCATACGTTTATCGACCAGCAGGTCACATGGTAGTCACACCAGTAAACTCGATCCGTTGCTTGGGGTTTCCGACCCGGGAGGTGCCGAATCCGTGGCCGTCCGCCGAATCGAGGGTGGGTATTCCCGGACGGGTTGTACGCAAGCCCGCCCGTGGCAAGGAGATACGCGAATCAGCGCGCCGCCGACTCGCAATGAACCCCAATGCCTCACATCCTTATCTCAATCTTACCGCATTAGTTGTCCCGGGGCAAAAATCGCGCCAATGCTCATTCAGGCAGTTCATTATCAGCCCTTCGAGGCTTTCCGCTACGGAGCAGTCAGCGCCTCGATGAACGGCGGGACATCCCGGCCATCCAGCGATTCGTCCTCATTTCCATCGGCGGCGCATGTCTCCCGTGCGGTGGCCGTGATTGGATCCAACATCACGGACACGAAGCCGAGCAAGTCGGATAGGTCGACGATTTGGTTGGCATTCATGTCGCCCTTGGGGACCATCACCGGCACATAGGTCTCCACTGCTCGCGAGGGGCCTTCAACGCCCAAGAAGGGTACGCCACCATCGATAAGGAGAATGCGGCCGTCGGAAAGCGTTGCAGAAGCGAAGTCGTCATGAACGTGGTTCATCGCGCCGTTCCACGTCCACGAATCGGTGGCGCGGTCGAAGACAGCGGCATAGTTCAATTCTATGTCGGCGCCGGCCTGTTCCTGCTCTCCACCGAAGACAGCGATGTAGCGACCAATCTCGACAAGCTGGTGATCGGCGATTCCGCCGGCGCGATTGGGAAGCGCGGGACCAGAAGCGATGGTGTCGGTTTGGGGGTCATAGAGATAGGTCGTGTTCAGCGTGTTGCCTGTATTCATGCTCTGGCCGCCGACAATCAACACCCGGCCGTCGTCGAGCAGCCCGGCGGCGAGGTCGTCCACGCCTTCGTCGAGCATGGAGAGCATGGCCGTGCTCGTGCCGGCGTCGGGATTCAACAGTTCGAGCGTATCGGGGGCGCTGCCTGCCCCGGCGACGAGCAATACGCGATGCTGGCCTGCACCCGCGAAGTTCGCCAGCACGATTGCGGCGTGGGCGATGCGGCCCTCTTCCATGGAAAAGTTGGCGGACCACGTCGAGGTGTTCGGATCAAAAATCTGCCACGACGTCATGCCCGATACGACGACGCGGCCATCGGGCAGGAGGCTGGCGCGATGATCGCTGCGGGCGACGCTCATCGGCGGCCCGGCGGCAACAACGCCGGTCTGTGGGTCGAAGATTTCGACGGAGGCGGTCGGCGTTCCGGGATTCGTGCCGACGGCGTTCACATTTCCGCCGGTGATAAGCACGCGACCATCGAGCAATGTCGTCTGCGTGTGGCTGCTGCGTGCCGTTGCAAGGACTGGCGCGACAGGCCCTCCACCACCGAGCGGTGTGAAGGATGCGGAGAACGAGTTCGTGGACGGGTCAAAAAACGAAAGACCATTCAGCGAGATCAGTGACGGCGACGGGAAGACCTGCAACCTCAACCCACCGCTGACCATGACAAAGCCGTTGGACAACGCGCTCGCACGGTGAAAGTAACGATCTTGCGTATCGTTGCCCACATTCGTGAAGAGTGCGCCCTCGATGCAGGCCTGAACGCAGGCGGTTCCACCGGGCAATAGGATCGCACAGGCGACGAGACATGTTCCGAATAGGCGTGAACGCGTCATGTTGCCAGGGTCCTAATACGTGGGGGCGGGGGCAGAGACCATCTCTGACTATACGCTTTTCGATCGGGGAAGTTCAACGGCGATAACAGGTCAAAACTCGCGGCGGCCTTCGATGGCGTCCTGCAGCACGGCGCGGCTGGCATACTCAATCTGCGATCCGGAGGGCAGGCCGCGGGCGAGGCGCGTGACGGCGACCTTCTGCGAAGCGAGGATGCTCTTGATGTGCAGGGCGGTGCTTTCGCCTTCGAGCGTGGGGTTCGTGGCGATGACGATCTCGGCGATGCCGCCCTTCTTCACGCGCGACTCCAGCGCGTCGATCGTCAAATCGCCGGGCTCGATGCCGTCGAGCGGGGCAATGTGACCGAGCAGGACGTGATAGACACCGCGAACGAGGCCCGTTGCTTCAAGCAGCAGCACATCCTTCGGTTGTTCCACGACAAAGATGCGCGTGGCATCACGGCGCGGATCGGTGCAAATCCCGCAGGGGTCGGATTCGGTGAGGTTGTAGCAGATGCGACAGTGGCGGACGTTTTCTTTGACGTCGCGAATGGCGTGGGCCAAGCCCATCGCCTCTTCCTTGCTCGATTTGAGAATCTGGAAGGCGAGGCGCTCGGCGCTGCGCGGGCCGATGCCCGGCAACTTCTCAAACTCGGCCATGAGCCGTGTCAATGACGTGGGCGTCGATTCCGCCATGTGAAGGGTGCCTTATTTCGCGCCGAGCAGGCCGTCGAGGCCGGGAATGTTCATGCCGCCGGTCAGCTTCGCCATTTCGGCGCGGACGCCGTCGGCGGCCTTTCGCTGCGCTGCGCAGACGGCCGAGCGGACGAGATCCTCAAGCAGTTCGACGTCGCCGCTCTTGAAGGTGTCGGGGCTGATCTTGATCGCGGCGAGTTCGAGCTTGCCGTTCACGGTGGCCGTCACCGCGCCGGCGCCGCTGTCGGCCTCGAAGCGCAGATTGGCCACCAGCTCCTGCATTTCCTGCAGTTTGCCCTTCATTTCCATGGCCTGCTTCATGACGTTGGCCAGGTTTCCGATTCCGCCGAACATACAAACTCCTTGAAATAAGAACCCGCTTACGGTCGCGGCTCGGATCCACCGCGTGATTTCATTCGTCCACTGGTTTGGCGCCGCGTTGGACGTCCACGATTCGCCCGCCGAAAACCTCGAGCGCCGCCTTTACGACCGGCTCGGCATGCGCGGCCTTCAAATCGGCCTGCGTCACCCGGCGGCCCATGCCTGCGGCCGGTGCGTCGGCCGGAGCGGAGGCTTGTGGTCGTGGTGTGGGGCGCGGCGCAGCGGGAGGTGGCCTTGATTCGGATGCGCGGGCGGGAGGCGGCGCAGACGAGCGCGGCGCGGCGGCCGGTGTTGGGCGCGGCGCTGGCGCTGCACCCTCCACTTGTGCGATCAATGATTCGATGGATGAGAACTTCGCTGCCTCGGCGAGGCGGATAACCGCGGCATCGAGCAGGGCGCGCCCCGTGCCGCTGGAGCGAACACTGCGGCGCAATTCTTCGAGAACGCTGATCATGTACACATAGGTGCCAGAGTCGAATCGCTGCGCCTGGGCAACAAGCTTTGCGCGAATGCCAGCCGGGGCATCGACGAGGTCGGTATTTTCCCCGCAGACGCGGAGGATCATTAAATCGCGAAGCTGGCTCGATAGGCGCGAGCACCAGTAGTCCAACGTGTGGCCCATACTGAGCGTTGCATCGACCAGCGTGAGCGCGCCGGCTGCGTCGGAATCCGCAAGGCGGTCGATCAGCTCGGCGAACTGTTCGTCGTGCGTCGTCGGGAAGAGTTCGTTCACCACGTCGCCAGTCAGCCGATTGCCGCCCATGGAGAGCGCCTGATCGAGCAGCGACAGGGCATCGCGCATCGAACCATTCGCCAAGCGGGCAACGCGCCGCAGCGCCTCCTCGTCGGCCTCGACCTTTTCCTCTTTGCAGATCATGGAAAGCTGCGCGGCGATGTCGGCCGGGGAGATCGACTTGAAGTCGAACCGCTGCACGCGGCTGAGGATTGTCGGCGGAACCTTCTGCACCTCGGTGGTCGCGAGGATGAACTTCACGTGCTCAGGCGGCTCTTCGAGCGTCTTCAAGAGCGCGTTGAACGCGCCGGTGCTGAGCATGTGTACTTCGTCGATGATGTAAATCTTGAATCGGGCACGGGCCGGGCGATAGACCGCGTTGCTGCGAAGCTCGCGGATGTTGTCCACACCCGTGTTGCTGGCGGCGTCGATCTCGACGACATCGACATCTTCGCCACGCGAAACACCGATGCAGGAGTCGCACTTCCCGCAGGGCGTCATGGTCGGGCCGTCTACGGTGAGGCAATTCAGGCACTTCGCCAGGATGCGGGCCATGGAGGTCTTGCCAACGCCGCGCGTGCCGGTGAAGAGGTAGCCGTGGTGGATGCGGTTTTGCGTGATGGCATTTCGGAGCGTGGTAACGACGGCGGCCTGCCCCACGACCTCGTCGAAGGTGCGGCTGCGGAACTTGCGGGCAAGGACGGTGTAGCTCATGGGAAAAGTCGAAAAATCGAATCGGCAAAACTAGGTCAATGCAAGTGGTCACCACCACCGGCCGGGGCGGCAGTCGTCCCGCGAAATCGCGGCCCAGCTCCTCACGGCACATGGGCTTTCGCAGCTGGGCTGCTCTGTTTCCAGCCTGACCCGTTGTCTCCAATCGCGCATTGCATGAGACCAGGCCGCGATGTCGAGGGACGATCCCCTGCCAACGGCGGGATTATACGGGCCGGGCCATCCCCTGCCACGCGAAGCGGCGAATAACGCAGAAGTTCCGGCAATCACGCTACTTGCGTTCCTTCAAGAAGGCAGTCAACGCTTCCGAAAGCGCGACGGCGAGTCGCTGGCGACTGTATTGCTGAAACTCAGCCTCGAGGTGAAGTGCGGAGGATGGCGACGAGGACAGAAACGTGCGAAGCTCGCCGACGGCCCGCGCGATCGACGCGGGATCATGCATCAATCCGAAGAAGCTGCGCTCGGCCGCGAATCGGCGAAGCAACTTCGCGTCGTTGCTGCCGGCGGTTTCTTCGAGACACAGGATGGGGCGGCCGGTCTGGACGTACTCAAACAGCTTGGCGTTGTTGCCCCACGCGCCGACGTAATTGCCGACAAGGAGCAGCAGCGCTGCCGCCGAGTCCATTTCGCGACGGGCGGATTCGCGCGAAACAAGGCCGGTCGATTCCACTTCGCCAGCAAGGCCGATCTCGCGGATGTAGTCGCGGGACAGATTCCCAACGAAGCGAAAGCGAACGTCGACGAGCTTCTCTGTTGCCCGCATCGTTCGCAACGAATCGAAGAACATGTCCGGTCGATTGCGGGCGATCACCGTGCCGACGTGGGTGATCGTTAATGGATGCAACGACACGGCCGCATCGCGCGGCTGAAGGGCGTGGTCGGGGTCGTATCCATTCGGAATGACCGCGATGCGATGGCGCGGGAACTTATGTCGCCTTGCAAGGGCATCGGCCATGGCGTCGGAAACGGCGATCAATCCGGTGGCGTGCATCAGGGCGCGACGTTCCAACTCTTCATGCCGCGCCCGGGCCGCGGCACGCATCGGCTCATATCCACCGGGGCCGAACCAGTTGTCGCGAAAGTCGATGATGAGTGGTCGGCGGGTTGCTTCGTGGAGGGTGAGCGCCGCCAGCACGGCGCTGGCCGGCGGGAAGGAAACGAGGATCGCGTCGGCATCGCGGGCCGCCGCCTCGCCCATCCTCACGGCCGCACGTTGCCAGAGGCGAAAGCGATCGGGAAAGATGAATTCGCGCAGCCAGGATTTGATCACTGAGGGGCGGGAGCGCGGGTCATAGTCGGCAAATGGTGTGGCCGATTTCGCCGCGAGGTCAAGCGCGCGATGCACAACGACGCGTGCATCCTTTGGCGCTTCCGTCGCGTGCCACGATGTCAGCACCGAAACGCCCCACCCGAGCGGGGCGAGGTGCCGCGCGAACGAATGCACGCGCTCGGCCGCCGCCCCGACCGCGGGCGGATACCAATAGGAAACGATGAGCAGTTCGCGCGGCGCCGACACGCCGCGCATCGTATCACCAAATCACGCGCCGACTACGCCACGACCGACGCCGACTCGGACGTCACGACCGGCGCTGTGCCGCGTGACTTTCCACCGCCGAGCCACGCGGCCATGCGTTCCAGGTCGGCGGGCCACTCCGAGGAGAGTCGTCGGCCAAGGAACGCGTGATAGAGCAAATCCAGGGTCTCACCGAGGTGACGCACCTGTTCGACGCGCTCCTCCAATCGCTCGCGCCCTTCGGCCTCTTCGCTCACTGGCGGGAGAATCGCCCCCGATACGGCGAGCGATTCGGGCGTCAGGACAAGTTCATACTGCGAGCCTTGGCGCGTCACGATCATGCCGAGCTTTCGCGGCAACTTACCGGTGCCGGCGGCGACGCGGCTCTCCGCGAGACGCGCGGGGCCTTCGGCCGACATCACGGCGCGGCCGAACTGTGCCCACGGGCATTCGAGGGCGAGTTGCTTGACGATGACGACGGCGGCCTCGGTCGAGTCGGAAAGCGTCACGTTCTCCGACTCCTCACCAAGGGTATACCACAGCCACAGGGCGAACTCGTTGCCGAGATAGTCGCGCGAGGATGGGTCCTTGGTCGACCAGAACACCTCGGTGTGGCCGTTGCCATCGGGGTGTGGGACGAATCGCGACGGGCGCATGGATTCCACGCGGCGCTCGATGCCGCTTTTTTCCGCGAATTCATAGGCCGCGGCGCCAGCGGTGATCGGTTCGAGTCGTTTCTCAAACGTGTCGCGGAAGAGGCTTTGAAGACGTTCGATGGCGGAGGCGGAGGTGGTGCCGAAGTAGAGCACATCGGTGCGCGTGTCCCAGAGGATCGGGAATTGCTTCTGGCTTCGGTAGCGCCCTTCCTTTACTTCCTGCTCAGCGCGATCCCTGGCGGCTTGCATGGCGGCTTTTTTCAATTTTGCGAACGCAGCGCCTTTCGCGCCTTCGGCGTGTTTACGAAGGGCATCCAGCTCCATTTGCACATAGGCCCGGAGAATGTCCGGCGGCACCTTGTTGCTGTCGATCCGCAGACCGACATGCAGGCATTCGAGAATGACGTTTTTCTCCGCGTCGAATTCGCGATCGAGAAGGTGACGTCCGCCGATCCAGCCGATTTCTTCGCGGTCGGAGCGCATGACGCGCTGCTTGCCGACGGCGTGGGCACGAAATTTCTCCATGAGATTGTCGTCGAGGCGCTTGGGCGAACCTCCGACAACGCGAAAGCGCGAGAAGCTGACCGACCCCGCCAGGAAACCCATGATGATCCTCGCAATCAATAGCAATGCGGATGATGAATGAAACGCGGTGAAGTGAGCTTCCCGCGAGGCGGGCATCGTATGAGTCGATGCACGGCGCGGTCAAACAGCGCAAGCGGCAGGTTGTGAAATGCGCGCAAGAAAAAAGCCGTCGCGTGAATGCGACGGCTTTTTGTTGATTCGCGATAACGTGATCGATGCGTTAGACGCCGCCACCGCCGCCACCACCACCGGTATTGCCGGTCTGACTGAGCGTCGGCTGATTGATGCCGGATCCTCCGGGGAAGCCCGCGGGAATATTCTGGTAGACGTCATTTGCACCGCATCCGAGCGGAATGGTGCACGAAGGGTCAGTCTCGTAGTCCGGCACCTGGAGATGCGGGAAGAACAGATTCAACTGATCGGCGGGGGTGCAGAAAGTGAGCACCGTTCCGCAGAGGTTGACCGAGGCGAGGGTGTTGAGGCAGCCATCGGCCATGACCGTGCTTCCGCCGAGCATGACGGTTAATCCGAGCATGGCTTTCTTAAGACGCTTGTGCTTTCGCATGATTGAGAACCTCTCTGATTCAAACTTCCAACGCGAGGGACACGTTTCTCCAGTTGCCCCGATCAAACATTCAACGGTGCAGAGGCCTATTCCGGGCGACGGCATCGACAATTATTCTTCCTGCACAAACGTAATCGGACAACCCGTAAACAAGTCATCCTCATCATTTTGCACGTCACCGGCGACGCCGTTCGTATCGACCACGACCACGTCCGGGATTCCACAGACATTGATCACGCCAAGGAAGCGACCGTTGGCATCGAGCAGGGCACCGGCAGCACCGGCGATGAGCGTATTCGCCGTGATGATCCAACAGGGGCCGGCCGCCTGAGTCACGATGGAACCCAGCGTGAGAAACGTAGCGATCTTGATCAGGTGACGCCGTTTCATATGTCGATCCTCAACTTCCCCAGGCAGGCTTACAGGAATGCAGTTGGGCGAAGCGGCTTTCGGGCCGGCTCGTCAACCCACAGGATAATACCCCAATACGCGGACGCTTTCAAGGGCGGGAGCCTGAGTCTTGGCGTCCTGGGGCAAATCGCGAGACGAGCGGCGGGAGGCTCAAAACAACCCTATTTTCCAAGGACTTTTCGCACATTTTCGGCCGTGACCGGGGTGATCATTCCGCGCTCGGTAATGATTCCGGTTATGAGTCGTGCGGGGGTGACGTCGAAGGCCGGGTTGAACACGGGAATATCCGCCGGGGCCGTCTGCCGACCGCCCAGTGAGCGAACTTCGTCGGCCCCTCGCTCCTCGATGGGAATGTGCGAGCCATCGGGGATGGACAGATCGAAAGTGCTGCTCGGGGCGGCGACGTAAAACTTCACACCATGGGCATTGGCCAGTACGGCCACGCCATAGGTGCCGATCTTGTTCGCGGCGTCTCCATTTGCGGCAATGCGATCGGCGCCGGTGATGACGACGTTCACCTTTTTATCGCGCATCACGACGGCGGCCATGTTGTCGCAGATCAGCGTGGCGTCGATGCCGGCGCGCTGCAATTCCCATACGGTGAGCCGCGAGCCCTGCAATAGCGGACGTGTTTCATCCGCAAAGACACGGAACGTGCGCCCCTGCTCGTGCGCGGCGTACATCACCGCAAGCGCTGTGCCGTATTCGCTGGTCGCTAATGCACCGGCATTGCAATGCGTGAGTACGCCGGAGTTCTCGGCGATGACATGCTCACCATGCTTGCCGATGGCGCGGCACATGGCGGCGTCTTCATCGCGAATGGTGTGCGCCTCTTTCAGCATGGCTGCGCGCGCGGCCGACCAGGGAATTGCGCCGAGGGCCTTGCCGTAATCGCGCATTCGGCCGAGCGCCCAGAAGAGATTGACGGCCGTGGGGCGGCTCGTGGCGAGATGGTCACAGACCTTGCCGAGCTCCGCGGGCCAGGACGAATCGGTGGGCCTCGCTTCATCAAGACCGACAATCACACCGTAGGCCGCCGCGACGCCGATGGCCGGCGCGCCGCGGACCTGCAATTGCTTGATGGCCTGCCAGACCGATTCCAGCGTGCGGCAGGTGATGTTGACGGTCTCGATCGGCAGGCGCGTCTGGTCGATCAGCTCCAGTGCGCCGCCGGGCGCAACGGAATCATTCCACCAGACGGGGCGCAGGGTTTCGTGCGATTTCATAGGGGGTTCAGCCTTTTACTTCCACCATCATCTCAATTTCGACGGCGGCATTTCGAGGCAGCTCATTGGCTCCGACTGCGGCGCGGACGTGTTTGCCGGCTTCGCCGAAGATCTCGACCATGAGGTCGCTCGCTCCGTTGGCGATCCTGGGCTGATCGGAAAACCCCGGCGCGCTTTGCACGAAGACGGCGAGGCGAATGACGCGGGAAATATTGTCGATGCCGCCGGCGGTGTGAGCGGCGATGGACAACGCGTTAATCCCCGATTGTCGCGCGGCCTTGATGGCCTGTTCGGGTGTGACATCAGCGCCGACCTTGCCTTCGGCGAGCAGCTTTCCATCGACAAAAGGAAGTTGACCGCTGACGAACACAAGATTGCCGGTGCGAATGCCGGGCACATACGACCCGATCGGTGCCGTCACGCCGGGAAGGGTGAGGCCGAGTTCGGCGAGTTTCTGGGATGGCGTCATTCCGGTTTCTCCTCGGGTGGAGCCGCTTCATGCAGGATGGCGTCGATGTCGACATCGGTCTTGATCTTGTCGAGGTCGTCGAAGCGTTCTTCTTCGTCGTCGTCGTCGAGAGCGACGGCCGGCGCTCGCGGCTCCGGCTCGGGCTCATTCGTGACATTTTCTTCCGACGGACCCATCACTGCATCCTGAATGGCCGAGGTCCATTCGTCCCCGATCTCGATGGGTTCGGCCGACAGCAACGTGATGCGAATTGCGCCGAAGGGGCCGGACTGCGTGACCTTCACGCGTCGCTGCCGCATTAGTTCGAGCAAAGCGAGAAAGAGACCGATCATCTCGACCTTGGTGCGACCCATGAAGATGCCTTCAAAGGTCAACTCGCCGCCTTCGCTTTGAATGCGATCGAGAATATCCGCGGCGTGCAGGGCGATCGGCGTGTCGTCAAAGACGACGTCGTGTGTGGCTGACCGTGCGCCGATGGACGCCATGAGTTTGTTGAAGACGGCGACGAGATCCCAGATCTGCACGTCGTCGAGGTCGACAACCCCGGGCGATTCCTTCTCCATTCGCCCCGGCAGTCGCGGCCAGCGCATCGCGGCCTCGCGCGCGGCATCGGCAAGCTCCAGCGAGGCGTCTTTGTATTTCTTGTATTCGAGCAACTGCCGCACGAGTTCCAGTCGCGGATCGGAGAGATCTTCCTCCTCGCCGGTCTCGGCCGGCGGGCGCGGCAGGAGCATGCGCGATTTAATTTCCATCAGCGTCGCCGCGAGGACCAGGAATTCGCCGGCGATGTTCGGATCGATCGACTTCAGCGTGGTGACATAATCGAGATACTGCTGCGTCACGCGGGAAATGGGGATGTCGTAGATATCCACTTCCTCCCGGCGGATGAGGTAGAGCAGGAGGTCCATCGGACCGTTGTAGATATCGGTTTGCACGCGGTAGTCTGGCATTTGTGGTGGTTTTACCAGCGGACGAAGGAATCGACAAATCCGCGTGCCGGGGACGCTGCGCCAACCACGCACGTCCGCATGTAAGAAGTCGTTCCAAACAACGGGCACTGCGCGTCAATAGTCTGCTTATTCCTGCGTCCACGACGATTCCGCCGACGCGTCGCCGTAACCCACTGCAACGCGGTGAGTTGTCACCCGGATTATTCCGGCTGGGCCTTGGGGGTCGTTACCTGAATCAATGCGCGCCCGGCGGATGCAACTCGCCGGGTGATAACCGACGCGGAGAAGCCGTCGCGTTTGGGGAAGAGGCGGCGGAACACGATCGCGACTTTGTTGGCAATGTCCTCTCTTAAGGCGTGCAGCAGATTGGCATGAAATCCCCCCTGAAGGCGCGACACGGGAAAGGTCCGTTGCTTGCCGGATTCAATTCGATGTTCGGTGCGGAGCAGCGCGGGTTGTTGAAAGAAACCGGTTCGGCGCGATACCCAAGTCCACGCGGCCAGCGCGAGCAGGCCCGCGCCTTGCACCCGAATGCTGAGCGGGATCGATTTGGTCTCCTTGCCGATTTCTCGATGAAGGCGCACCGCCATCGCGCGTGTTTCCCAGGTGGGGCCAAGCAGCATGGCTGGGATGAGCGTGGGCCTGGCTTCCAGTATTCCCGTCCAGAGTCGCTCGGCACGGGCGCGAAGCAGCGGGACCGATGAGTCGCGCAGGTTCCTGTATCCGTCGAACCACGCCTGGATCATGCGCACGATGGACGGGCCGAGCGTCTCGAATTCGCCTCGAAACAGTTCCTTCTGAAGCGCTTCGAGTTCGCTCGCGGTGAAATTCGGGTGTTTGAAGTGCATCGCGAATCCATCCCAGCGGCGCAGATCAGGAGCGTTCTGGTATTCGGGCAGGTAGCGATCCTCGGCCAAGACCTGTGAATGAAACGGCGTGCCGGGAAAAGCAAAATAAATCAGGATTTGAGTCATCGCCGGTGACAGTTGCATAAGGCGGCCGAACTCCTGGAGGATCTGTTCCCTATCCTGATATGGAAACCCGATGATCATTGAGGAAAGGATGGAGATGCCCCTCGCTCGCAGCGAACTGTAAATCTCCTCGGTCGGCCTCCCCTTGAGTTTTCCGTAACCGGATTCAACTCCTTCAAAGCCGGTCCAAATCGTGTCGAAGCCCATTTCCGCGATCTCATCGGCCGTGAATTGGGAGAGCCCACGATTGCTGCCAAACCCCATAAGGCTTAAGGGTTTGCCTCCTTCACGAACGCATTCCAGAAAATCGCGTGCCCGTTGCTTGAAGAGGAAAAAGTCCTCGTCGATGAAGATGAAACCGCGAAGATCGTCACCACGTTCTTCGGCTCGCCGTTGCATCGAGCGTAGTTCGTTATAGATGTCCCGACCCGTCTTCAGGAATGGCACGTACTCGCGTTTGAAGAAGTGGGAGGTGCAACAGAAGTCGCAGCCATTCGGGCATCCCAGGCCGGCCGTCAGATGTCCGACAACGCTGGGCGGTTGATAGGAGAAGATGCGGACCGCCGGGATGGGGGCGTAAGGATGCGAGACGGGCTGATCGGCTGGTTCTTCGAGGAGGCGGCGCATGAATCCGATGCCTTCCTCGCGACAGATGTGATCGGAAAACGGCGCAAGCAACTCGTCGGGCAGCACAGTGCCATAGCCACCGAGAATGATCTTGGCGTCAGGAGCGTGTTTGCGGATCAAAGGCACCATACGACGCACTTTGTGGAAGGTGGCAACGACAAAGTTGATCCCCACGTAGTCGTAATGGTGCGCTCTTAATTCTCTGGCGAACTCCCGCTCGGACGGATAGTGCATTACAACGGCGGGCGCCGCGATGTTCTCCGCAATGTAGTCGATGGCCCAGCACCGAATGACTTGACGGAAACTGAACAGACCCTGAGCGCGCGTCACCTGGGCGTTGAAAAGCTCAGCACCCACCGAGTTACCTTCGCCTGGTCCACCAAACGGACGACACACCGTAGAAAGTAGAATTCTGGTCATGCGCAGATTTACCTATGGGAAAACGGGATGACTGGACGTCCAAGCGAACTCGGCAATGGACGCTCCCGAACATACAGAGATCATCAGACTATATGGTCCGATTTGCAAGGGCAAATCTCTGCACGCTCATTTCGGGCGTTTTGTGCATTTCCGTCGTGGGATGGCCTCGTACGCTGTCACACCGGGTGTGAGCCGGTGCCGCGCAATCGCGGGGGAACTACGGTGACCTTATTGCTCATCGAGCATGTGGCCCATCTTGTCGCGCTTGGTGGCAAGGTAGCGGCGGTTGCTGGGGTTCGGCGGGATCTGAATCGGGCGTTGCTCGACGACTTCCAGACCATAGACTTCCAGGCGGCTGATCTTCTTGGGGTTGTTCGTCAGGATGCAGAGTTTTTTCAGGCCGAGGTCGCGAAGAATCTGCGCGCCGATGCCGTAGTCGCGCTTGTCGGCCGGGAAGCCGAGCTTCTCATTGGCCTCCACGGTGTCCAGCCCCTGATCCTGAAGGCGATAGGCGTGCAACTTGTTGGCGAGACCGATGCCGCGGCCCTCCTGGCGAAGATACACAATGACGCCCTCGCCGTTTGCAGCGATGGTCTGCATGGCAAGTTCGAGTTGCTCGCCGCAGTCGCAGCGCTGCGAGCCGAAGACATCGCCGGTGAGGCATTGCGAGTGAACCCGCACGAGCACGGGATGATCGACGGAGACCGGATCCCCTTCGGCCGTCAGTTTGCCCAGCGCATCGCCCATCGAGAGTGCCACATGCGGCTCGCTGTCTAGCACCGATTCAAAGGCGTGCAGCGTCCATTTGCCAAACTTGTTCTCGAGCGGGATGGACTCGACGCGCATGATGGAGCGCTCGCGCTGCAGTCGATATTCCACCAGCGACGCAATCGTGCAAATCTTCAGTTCGTGCTTCGCGGCGAAGTCGATCAGGTCGGGCAGCAATGCAATCTCGCCCGTCTCCTTGAGAATCTCGATGATCACGCCGGCAGGCTTAAGCCCCGCAAGCTGAGCGAGATCGACGCTGGCCTCGGTGTGGCCGGCGCGAATGAGGACGCCACCTTGCTTGGCCTTGAGCGGACTGATATGGCCGGGACGGCGAAGGTCGGTTGGCTTGGCATCATCGGCGATGCAGCGCTGGATCGTGCGGTGGCGGTCCTGCGCCGAGACGCCGCTGGTCACACCGAAGGCGGCGTCGGCATCAACGGAGACGGTGAAGGCCGTGCCGTGCGACGCCGTGTTTTCATTGGCCTGCGGATAGAGGTGCAACCGCTCGCAAATTTGCGGCGAGAGCGCGAGACACAACTTCCCGGCGGCCTGGCGGATCATGAAGTTGATCATGTCGGGCGTGACCAGTTCCGCAGCGCAAACAAGGTCGCCCTCATTCTCGCGGTCCTCGTCGTCGACGAGGATGATGAACCTTCCGGCCTTGAGGTCGGCAAGGGCGTCGGGGATGGAACAGAAAACGGACGAATGGGATTCGTGCATGGGCTACTCGGATCGCTTGGCGGCGTTCGTGGAGATTATATAGTGGTTGCCGGAGCGAATGTAGTCGACGGCCGCGAGCGCCGCGAGGACGGTGGTGGCGATCCAGAGGATTCGCGGGATCTCGGAAAGCACGCCCGGCAGGCTCGGCCAGAGCAACATGCTCAGTACGAGGAGCAACTCAACCGTTGTGCAGGTCTTGCCCAGCCAGCGAGGCTTTAGCAGCAGCGTATGCGTCGATAAGTAAATCACGACAAACCCGAGCGACACGATCAAGTCTTTGCCAATGGCGGCGACAACGACCCAGTTCGGCAGGTGAAGCGTCCGCAATCCGCCGCCGGCATGATGGTCGGTCACGCCGTAGATGCAGAGCAGGACGACCGCGAACGTGACGAGCAGTTTGTCGGCCAGCGGATCGAGAAAGGCGCCGAGGGGCGATTCATCGTGCAGCCTGCGGGCAAGGTATCCATCCACACCATCGCTGATGGCCATGAGGGCAAAGATGGCGATGGCCACCCAGCGGAGCCAAAGCTGATCGGCGTTGTTCTGGTTCAGCAGGCAGAGAACAAACGGCGCAATGAAGAAGATGCGGGCCAGCGTGACGCGGTTAGCCCAGCCGATCTTGTGGTGCGAGGTGCGAGGCATTGCGATTACCGGCGCGGGCGAAGGGTCGAGTACAGGTCGACCAATTTCGCCGATTCTGCTTCCCAATTGTAGCGAGTTCGCACAAGGGCGGCTCCGGCTCGGCCCATCGCGGCTGCGCGGGCGGGATCGGCAAGGAGCGCGGACAGCGCATCGGCAATGGACGCAGGATTCAACGGGTCGATGAGCAGGCCCGCGTTATCGGCGGCAATGAGTCTGCGCCAGAGCGGAAAATCCGACGCGATCACGGGCAACCCCGCAGCCATGTACTCGAATATCTTGTTCGGCAGCGCTTCCGTGTGATTGCGGCCCGGATGAAATGGAACGAGACCCGCGATCGAGCCGGTGAGAAGTTCGCTGAGTTTCTCTCGTGGCTGCCACGGCAGCACATCGACGCACGACCAACCCGGCAGGCGGGCAAGCTCGTCCTGCAACTCAGGCGGCTGGAACTCCCCGACGAGAAGCAGGCGGACCTTGGATTCCCTCGGCAGGAGCGACATGGCCTGTACCATTTCGCGCGCACCGCGAATGGCGGAGATGCCGCCGATGAAGATAAATCGCCTCGGCGAGTCGGGCGGGGCGCACCCACTTTTGGCGGGTGCCACAGCGGAGAATTCTTCGCTGAGCGGGTAATTACATATCGTCGTCGTGCGATCCGGCGGGAACATCGCGGCGATGGCGGGTGTCGCGGCAACGAAGTGATCGACGATGCGCGGCGCCGTCGCCCATAGCCGCTTGAAGGCGAGATACTTGGCTGTTCGATAAATCGGCCGCCCGGGGTTCATGTCGAGGACTTCCTGCGGCGAGTCTTCATGAACATCATAGATCACGTTTGCGCCATCACGCTTCAAGTAGCGAGCGATGGAGAGAAGCTCGGCATCGTGAAAATGATATACGTCGGCATTGAGGTCCAGCGCCTTTGCAAGGGCGTCGTTCAGCCGACGACGGATGCGAAGCGGGCGAAACGATGAGACCGCCGGGGCGAGGGCGTGGAAGTGAACGCCGTCGCGCTCGTGTGCGGGCGGGTTGTTGACGAGCAAGTGGACATCGTGCCCGGCGCGGGCCAACGTGCGACACTCTTTATAGAAGATGCGCACGTCGAGCGGTGCGTGAAGCGTGGAGAGGTGGACGATGCGCATGTCAGCCTCCGAACTCCACGCCATAGCGATCGGCCCACGCAATGAGATTCACCCATCGCCACAACCGTGTGTCGAAGCGGGCACGGCCGTCCAGCGCCGCCTGCCATTCGTCGCGAACCGCGGGCAGATTCAGCACCGCGCTCGCCGCGTGGGCATCATTGGCAAGCAAGGGCTCGGCCCACGGGCGAAGCCGCTGCAGCCATGCCTTCTCCGGCGTGGCGAAACCGATCTTGTCGCGTCGATCCAGAATCGCATCGGGCACGACGTCGCGCATGGCCGCGCGAAAGACGGATTTCGAGACGCCGTTGTCGTCAATCAAATAGTTCTCCGGCAGGCTGAACACAAATTCCGCGATGGCAGGAGTGAGGAACGGCACACGGCTTTCGATGGAATGCGTCATCGAGTTGCGATCTTCGTATCGCAGCAGCATGGGCAGGTTCGTCCGCGTCACGGCGTCGAGCAGCATTTCGCGCAGGGCATCGTCCTTCTCCGATCGCCACAACAGCTCGAATGACACGTGCCGGGCCTCGAACCACTCGCGCCTGATCCACGGCGGGATTCGCTCGCGACCGAGGAGGCTGCGAAGCGAATCTTGCACATCGTCGGGCAGCAAGAGGCCCGCCGTCTCCGCCGCGAGTTGTCTCGCCGATATCCCCGGCATCTGCATTGCGCGGATCGCGAATCGAAGCATGGAAATGGGACTGCCCTGTCGAAACAACGATGCGAGGCGCGCCGCGTAGTAGGGACGATAGCCCGCGAACAACTCATCCGCTCCCTGACCGTCGAGCATGACCTTGATCCCAGCGTCGGCCGAAAGGCGAAACACGCGATGCTGGGCGTAGATGCTCGTGCTGCCGAACGGCTCCTGCTGGGCCCGCATGAGGCCATCGAGGTCGGCCACGAGATTCGACTGATCGAGGCGAACCTTGTGCACGGTCGCGCCGGCGTGGTTCGCGACAAGATCGACCCACCGCTCTTCGCCGAGCGTGGGGTCATCGGCGCAGTAGCTGAACGCGTGAATGTCCGTGCGCGGAGCGACCGCCCGCATGGCGCAGACGATGGCCGACGAATCGATGCCGCCGGAGAGACACGCGCCGACGGGAACGTCGCTCCGCAAATGCAAACGCACGCTCTCCAGAAACAACTCGCGAAGGCGATATGCTGCGTCGGCAAAGGAAATGTCCGCGTGGAGGGTGGGATCGATGCGCCAATAGCGCGTCGGCCGCGCGCTGGAAAAATTGCCCGGCGTGAGTTCCAGGAAGTGGGCGGCGGGGAGTTGTTCGATGCCATCGAACATCGACTGATCACCATCGTCGACCAACCCGAAGCGAAGATAGTTGTAAAGTCGCTGTGGATTCGCCCGGCGCGGCAAGCCGGTGAGGTTCAGCAGCGAATCGATTTCCGACGCGAAGGCAATTCGCGTGGCGTCGCGAATCAGATACAGCGGCTTGATGCCGAAGCTATCGCGGGCGAGCAGCAGCCGCGGGGCATCGCGATCCAGAAAGGCGAACGCGAACATGCCGATCAAGCGCGGCAGTGCGCCGACGCCCCATTCGATAAGCGCATGGAGCAGGACCTCCGAGTCGCTGGTCGAGTGAAATGAATGCCCCTTCGATGTCAGCACGTCGCGCAGTTCGACGTAGTTGTAGATCTCGCCGTTGAAGACAATCGTGAAGCGACCGTCGGCCGACGACATCGGTTGATGGCCCGCAGCGGAGAGATCGAGAATGGAAAGCCGGCGAAAGGCAAGGGCGAGATTGAACGGGCTGCCGGCGGATTCGAGCGCAGGGAGATTCAGTTCGGCGAGTGTGTCGCGCCCCCCGAAGGATTGCGACCAGCGGGCCCGCGTGTCGGCGAGAAAATAGCCCTCATCATCCGGGCCGCGATGGCGAAGCGAGACACTGGCGCGCATCACCGTGGCACTATCGATTGACTCGCCATTCGGATTCCACAGTCCAAGGATGCCGCACATGGTTGGATTATTAGGACAAAGGCACGAAGGCACAAAGGCACAGTGGCACAGAGGCAAGAGCCGAACGCGCCAGCACGCGGTCTACTCGACTTTAATGCAACCGCTTGCTGGCGCGTGCGGCTCGTTGATAACTCACGCATCGATGAACTGCCGGTGCCAGAGTTCAAGGCACAGCGCACCCCAGATGGCACGACTGAACGCGCCGGACGACGTCATGGCCGATTCGAGCGCGTCGGGTCGGAAGAGGCCGCGCTCCTTGCTGGCCTTACTCAGTAGGATGTCGCCGACGAAGTCTCGCAGGTCGCCTGCAATCCATTGCGAGAGCGGCACGGGGAAGCCCATCTTGTCGGTGCGGTCGAGAATCTCACCCGGCACGACCCCCTTCACAGCCTTGCGCAGGAGATGCTTGAGCATGCCGTTCTTGAATTTGATCACCGGCGGAATCGAGGCCATCAACTCCACAAGGCGATAGTCGAGCAGCGGAACGCGCGACTCCAACCCCCATGCCATGCTGGTGCGATCCTCGACGTGCAGCAACGACTGTAGATGCGTCTTCAGGTCGTATCGCAGGATGCGATTGATCATCGCGGCGGCGCCGTGGCCTTCGAACTCGGCGCGGAATTCGTCGAACGTGCGCGTGGTGTCGATCTTCAAATCGGGCGAGAGCATGGCCTGATGGTCGGCGAAGCGATCCATCAGCGCGAAGTACCGCCGCGATGGCTCCTCGAACAGGCCGCGCGACCAGAAAGACTTGAGCATCGGGATGTACTGTTCGAGGCTCGGCAAACTCGGCACGATGGTCTCAAGCGTTGCGACGTAACGACCGCGATGCGACGTCTTCTCAATCGCCCCCTTGATGCACTCCTCCAGATAGGCGACGAGGTATCGAGCATATCCGATGAAGAGTTCGTCGCCGCCCTGCCCGCCGAGGATCACCTTTACATGCTTGCTCGCGAGCTTGGACACCAGAAACTGCGGAAACACGCCCGGCCCGGCCGCGGGTTCATCCATGTGCCAGATGATTTTCTGAATCGTGTCGGCGAAATCCGTCGGGCCTAAGTATGTTTCGAGATACTCCGTGCGGGCCGACTGCGAAACGAGCCGGGCGTATTTCGTTTCATCGAAGGCAGGTCCGTCGCGAAATGCGCCGGTAAAGGTCTTGAGCGGCGAGTCGCCGAGATGCCGCCGGGCAAGACCGACCACGATGGACGAGTCGAGCCCGCCGGAGAGATGCGCCCCGAGCGGCACATCCGAGCGCAGTCGCAGCCGCACGGCGTCGCTGAGCAGCTCACTCATGCGTTCGATGAACCATGGCTCGTCGTGCTGGTCGTCGATATCGAAGCGCAAATCCCAGAATTGGCGCGTGGTCACGCGGCCATCGGGGGCGACGGAGAGGTTGTGCCCCGGCGGCAGGCGCCGAACGCCTTCAAACAGTGTGTTCTCACCGAGGCAGTATTGAAACGTGAGGTATTGGCGGATGCCGTCGGCACTGGAGCGCTTCTTGATTGCGCCCGTGGCGAGCAGGCATTTGATCTCGGAGGCGAAGTAGAAACCGTCAGGCGTATCGACAAAGTAGAACGGCTTCACGCCGAGCCGATCTCGCGAGCAGAAGAGCATCTGCGTCTTCGTGTTGAAAATCGCAAAGGCCCACATGCCGTTGAAATGCGAGACGCATTCATCGCCCCATTGCTCGTAGGCGTGGACGATGGTCTCCGTGTCCGTGTTTGTGGCGAAGCGGTGGCCGGCGGCGGCGAGTTCGGTTCGCAACTCCTTATAGTTATAGATGCAGCCGTTGAAGACGATCTGAAGCGATCCGTCCTCGTTTGTCAGTGGTTGGTGGCCGCCCTTGGGGTCGATGATGGCAAGGCGCTTGTGGCCGAGGGCGCAGTGGCCGCGCGGGTCGATGAACGAGCCTTCGCCGTCCGGCCCGCGATGGGCGATGGGGGCCATCATGGCGGCGAGGGTGGCGGTGTTCGACGAATTGGGTTGTCGGGTACGGATGCCGACGATGCCGCACATGAGGAGTATCCTGATCCAGCGGGCGAGCGAAACGCGAGCAAGGCAGTATCATTGCCCGACAGGGGCAAGGCAAGTCTAGCGAGGCGCAAGCGTTCTGACTCCGCAATCCACAAACAACCAGGTCGGAGATCCGCCGCGGCGGGCAGGCATCTTGCGCTACGCCGGCTGGGGCGCGTTCTGGATCGTGCTGCTCGGCGTCACCGCGCTGCATCTTCGCACGCAGGGGAAGATGCGGCAGGCACTGATCCGACAGCCCGGCGCTTATGTTCGCGGCATCCTCGAATCCACGAATGATGTCGCCGTTCCGCAAGGCGCGGAGCTTTTGGAAGCGGAACACGCGAAGATCACCAACTCCCATCCCGGCGCAACTCCGGCATGGCAGACCATTGAGCAGAGCAATTACAGCGGCGGCAAGGCGCGCTTCTCAAAACGGGATGGCGACACCCTGCGCTGGCTGGTTCAGCTTGCGCCCGGAGATTATCACGTGCTCGTCGATGTGAACGTCTATCCACGCGGCGGGCGCAACGAGGCCGATGTGCGCCTCGGCGACGTGACGCAACGCATCACGTGGCGAATGAGTCCGATGGAAGGGTGCCGTCTCATCGGCGTGGACTTCGCGCTGAGCAAACCGGCCACCGAGATGGCCGTAACAGTGGTCAAGTCTCGGCAGCCCTCCATCCTGTTGGATCGGGTTCTGATTGCGCGTGCGAACACGGCAACCACAGCGCCCGGGTCGTCAGTCGAATCGCAAGGGAGCACCTACCTCGGCGCGTTGATTTCAGTCGCCGTCATCCTCATTAGCGCGTTGTGCTGGGGAAGCCTACTGGTTCGCCGATGGCGCGCCGGCGGAGTGGATGCCATGCTTGCGCTCGTGATCGCCGTGAGCCTCGGGCTGGGAATGCTCGGCACGGGCGTCACGTTCCTTGGGATGACCGGCTGGTACGACGCATCCATGGTGTATGCGATGCTGTTTGTCGGAGCGGCACTCGGGTTTCGGCCGGCACTTACGTTGCTCGCGCGATGGCGCGGGGAGACGCTCCTGTTGCGACATCGCGGATTCACCGGCGCGGCGATGGCGCTGGGCGGCGTTGCCGCGTTTGCATCGGTGGCGGCATTCGCCCCGGCCGTCGGCGTCGATCCACTTTATTACCACTTGTCGATTCCCAAGTTGCTGATTCGGGACGGAGCCTTCGCTTATCACCCGATGCATCTGGCGTCGGCGTTTCCCCATCTGGTCTCCAATCTCTATGCCATCGCCCTGACAATCTGCGACGATCATTACTTTCGCCCTGCCGTGCTTACTCATGCCTTGTTGGGCTGGCTGTGGCTGGCGGCGGTGTATGCACTCGGCAAGACCATGTTCGGCCGGTGGGCGGGCGTGGGAGCCGTGGTGCTGTGCCTCGGCATCGAAGGCGTGATCTACGAATTCGGCCTGGCGCTGGCGGACTTCGGCATGGCGCTGTTCTCGACCAGCGCGGTGGCGGCGTTCATCATCTGGTGGCGGTCTGATGGCGGAGAACGCACGTTGCGCATGACCGCGCTGGCGGCGATGCTTGCCGGGTTCGCGGCGGTGTGCAAGGTGAATGGACCGACGACGGCCATTGCGCTGGGGGTCTGTTTCGGCGCGGCCGCGTGGAGCCGCTGGGGGTTCGTCGCAGGATTGAAGCACTTCATCCTGATCGGCGCGTTGTCGATCCTTTTCGCGTCTCCGATGTATCTCAAGAACTATCACCTCTATGGAAACCCGATCTACCCGTTCGGCACGTTCTTTGCGAACCGGGACTTGAACGGCAACTACGGTCCAATGTTTGGCAACGGCGAATGGCCGGCGTATGTGCGCGATCAGTGGCCGCGCTCGGTTGTGAAGTGGACTTACGATTGGATCCGCAAGAGTCCGCAGCCGGATTGGTTCAGCCCGGGGCCGGGTTTCATCGGCGCCTTCCTTCTTGGATTGTGGGCGGGGCGACGGTGGTGGCGCGACTGGTGGCCTGTTTGTCTGTTCGTGGTCTGCTTCATGGGACTGTGGCTGGCGGTGAGCCCGCTGACGCGATTCGGCTGGCCATGGCTGGGCGTGGCGTCGGTGCTGGCCTGCGGGCCGTTGAGCGAGACGCCGCGCTCGCGGTGGCGCATCGCCGCGAGCCTCGTCCTGATCGCGTCGGCCCTGCTGCCGCTCGTCGGGGAACTGTATCGACCGCTGGCGACGGTGAATGTCGTGCGCGGCTCGGCGAATATCCCCGTTTATCTCGCGCGGCTTGAAGATTATCACGCCGGCACGGGCGAAGGGCCGCCGCTGGTCGGCATCGAGCGGATGAACGCGATGTATCGTGCCGAGCCGTGGAAGGGGCGCACGCTGATCGACACCAACATGATCGCGTACGCCGACTTCCCGACCGTGCCCGCGAACTACTACCTGATCGTGCAGGCGGCCGAGCGCGGGGCGTGGGCGCGGGCCGATGGGGCGTTGTGCCTGGCCTATTCGGGAAAGATGGTCGACGACGCGGCGATGTGGCGCGAGCTGCACGAGCGCATGAACATCGACCACATCCTGATGAAGAAGGGAAAGGGAACTCCGTTGCCGGGGGCCGACGGGCGCTACCACTTCGGCGAGGTGCCGGAGACAAGCTTTGGCGAGGAGGATCGGTTCGAGGTGTTCATGGATCGCTGGGTGCGCGAGGGGCGGGCGATTCGCGTCGATCTTGGCGACAGCGTCATGTATGCCCTGCGCGAGCGGGCTAGCCCGTGAAGCGAAACCGCAGCATGGCGACGAGGTAGTTAAAGAGGTCGCGGCGGCGGATCTTCTTGCCCTCGGCCTTCGAACGCGGGCGGTAGGAGATGGGCCGCTCGACGATCGGCACGCTCATGCGGGCCAGCTTCGTCGTAATCTCCGGTTCCATGGCGAAGCCGCGACTGACGAGGTTGATTCGTCTTGCCACATCCGTGCGCATCATTTTGTAGCAGGTGTTCATGTCGGAGACGTGCTGGCCGTTGAGCAGATTGCATGTCGTCGTCAGAAAGCGGTTGGCCCAGTAGGTGGGCAGGCCGTGAAAGGCGGAGCAGTCGCCCATGAAGCGCGAGCCGTAGCAAACGAGGGCGCGGCCGGCGCTGACCACGCGATAGAGCGGGAGGATGTCGTGCGGGTCGAGTTCGAGGTCGGCGTCCTGTATCACCACGAAGCGGCCGCGGGCATGGCGCAGGGCGGTTTGTATGGCTGCGCCCTTTCCGGCGTTGCGCTCGTGATGGACGATGCGCACATCGGGCCGCGTGGGGAAGGCGTTGAGGGCCTCGGTGGTACCGTCGGAGGAGCCGTCGTTGACGACGATGATTTCAAAGGGCGCGCCGAGGGGAATGGCGAGGACCTTGTCGATGACCTGCAGGATGGTGGCGTGTTCGTTGTAGACGGGAATGAGGATGGAGAGGTCGTAGTTGGGTAGTTGGTCCTCCATGAGGCGTCCTAGGTCCGCGGCGTCAAGGATGGGTTTCCGATGGCAGTCGTGACCGGATGGTGGTCACGATTTCTCGCGATAGCGCGATCGCCGCGCGAGCTTCCTGTTCACTTGGATCCGCTGGATCGCCCGGATAGCGATACTTCCAAACATAGTCCGTAAGTCGGCTGGCACGAATCATCGTGTCACCTAAGTTTGGATCAATATCCGCGCAGGCGCGGCCAAGGTCAAAGAGATTGTGAGTCTTGCCGAACACGACTTCGTGCCACGTCAGAAATCCCTTCAGTGTCTTTTCAGTCGCCTGTTGAGCATGGTAGGCAGCCTGACCGTACATCGGCGGCTGAGTGTCCGCGGCAAAGGAGGCCATACGCAAGTCTTGATCGGCTTTGGTGAGCCAGGCGCGAGTTTCGGCGATAAGTTCAGGATCGTGCGTCATAGAGGAGCTGCCCTTCGCGAAGAATCGTGGCTGGAAGGGACGACACAACGTGTGCGCGCTTGTCGAAACTGCTTTTCGTCCAGACCAGGATATCGGCCGAAGCGCCTATCTTCCATAGATGCTCGTATGCACGCCCGCCATTTCGTCGCTCGGGCAGGGCATCGTCTGGAACAATGACCATCAGGTCGTAGTCGCTGTCCACCCGATCGTCGCCACGCGCCTTCG
>CAZSBF010000022.1:0-49788 GCA_964605185.1 uncultured Planctomycetaceae bacterium | reverse complement strand
GCCACCACCGCCACCGCCGCCACCACCCCCTCCACCATCAACATTGCAATCGGTTCCTGTCATTCCAGTTGTGAAGAACGCGGCGGCCACGATCAGCGCGGCGCTCAAGGCCCGGGTTCGGAATGAGTTGGCTCTGGATTCCCCTGGATTCGTCATGGAAGAAAAACTCCTTTGATCGAACTGTTTGGCGGGAGGCGCGCCGGAGTCCGAAAAGTGCTTATTGCCGCGAGGCAAAGTCTGGGATCTATTCTATGCGAGGAAATCGGCATCGGCATCCGCACGGTTTGGTGCAGCGGATCAACTACCCGACACTCTTAAGTGTATGAAGCCCGGACCACAGAGGCAATGTTTTCATGCACACAGCGCGGCTTTCGGTCCTGAGGCCCAGGTCCGAGAAAGCGGGGATGCGGGTGTACGCGGGGATCCCCAGTGAGGGCTGTTTTTCGGTCAAAAACAAAGAGACGGACCTATCCGACCGATTGACTTTGGGTAGGTAGAGGTCGAAGAATGAACCGGGGGGCGATCGGCGTCTATAATCGTCGTCCGTTCCTTTTGTTCACCTCGCCACTACCAGCCGGTCCTCGTAACGCGAGGTTCGGTGTCCGCTTACCGGAGAGGTGTATGCCGTTGTTGAATATCTCCACAAGAACCACTCGCACCATGCGTCGCCTGATCCTTCCGGCGGCAATGGGACTGCTGTGTGGTTGTCAGATCATTTCGCCGGGTTTCGACACGCTCCTTCAACTGGCCCAACTCGATAATTCGAACACCGACCTCGAGACGGAGGTTTCGATCGTTCAGCCTCGAATAGCGGTGACGGCGGCGCTGGGCGCGCCGACGATTATTCAGTGGGCTGACATTGCCAAGGTGCCAGGGACGACGGTTCGCGTCACGGCGCAGCGACAGGATGCGTTGCAGGACGACATTGGCGATCCGCTTCAACTCCTGGGCGACGGTACGGTTGGGTCCGGGCGCGATGCGGCGGCCGACGGCGACGGCGATATCTTCGATTGGGACATCACCGGTGTTCGCATCGGCGACTATGTGATCACGATCACGATTGAGTCGCCGGAAGGCGAATCCAAGTCGGTCGTTTCTCGCGACGATGCGCGGGGTCTTGCGGGTGTCATCACCGTTACGACGGCGCTTCCGACACCGACGTTTACGTTCACCAATCCGGGTGCGGCGGATGTCACGGCGACGGCGCCGACGGCCGTGAACCTGACGTGGACCGACAATGGCGGCTCCAATGCGGATGCCATTCTGACACTTGGTCTCGACACCGACGCGACGCATGACGACGGTAATGAGATCACGCTTCTTCGAAATGAGCCGCTGTCAACGGATGGCAATACCGGTACGTTCAATTTCGCCTACGTGGATGCGGATGGAAATGCCGTTCCCGCGGGAACTTATCGCGTGTTTGCACGGATCGACGACAACGCCCACGATATCGTGACCGTCGAAGCGACGGGTCAACTCGTCGTGGTCCCGTAACGGTTTTCACACACCGATCAAATCAACTCGCCAGTCGCAACATCCGGTAACGCTTGCGCGCCGCGGGACGATTCCGCGCGCTCATTTTCCGGTGTGTTACCGGCCCGTTGTCGCACTCGGACGGATTCGCAATTGCATGTAAATTCAGGCTCGCCGAGTGGTTGCTTCCGGGGGACGGGGCGGGTAGAATCTGGTGCAGCGGTCGCGATCTGATAATTGCACACCGGGGAAGTATCGACCGCCCTGCCCGACCGGACTGGCTGCCGCCACGGCGGCCGTGACCAGAGGATGATTGCGATTTAGGCTGCTCTACGGTCCCGCCGAATCGCGTGCCCTCGCCTGACAACCCGCAATGCCGTTGGAGGCCTGATCCATGTTGAATCGCATACGTTCACTCGCCGGTTGCTCTGGTGCCGCGTGGCTGCTGTGTATCGCCGGCCTGGTGGCGCTGGGATGCCAGGGTGCGAGCCCATTCCTTGCGGCGCAGTTTGCGACGAACATCGGCCCGTTTGTCGGCGCCGTTGGAGGTGGATCGACAACGAGTTCGGCGCCGTCGGGAAACACGAACACACCGGTGGATTCGGTATGCGACCTGCAGTCAAACCTGCGCAACATCCAGGTCTCGATCATCAACGAGGCGCAGCAGCAAGTGCGGTTCTCAATGACATTCATGGTCTCAGCGGGAACCGGAGGATTCGTGGATTGTGCTGAAGAAGTCACGCGCTATGAGCAGGCGGGCTACCGAGATGCATGCACGCCGGGCACCTGTGCGACGGTCTCGGTTGGATGCGACACGATTTCGTTGAACAGCGGCACTCGACTTCTGCGACTCGACTTCGGCATCAATCAGGGTGTCATTGCCACGTTGCCTGCGGCGCCGAGCACCGGTACGAGCTTCCCGCAACGGCAGCTGACGTTGGGCAATGGCAGTGCGGACATTCCTGTTCCTGAAGTGATCATCTTCGGCAGCGATGACCCGAATTTCATTTGCGTCGGTGGCGATCTCACCACCCAGCGCGCGGCTTCGTCTATTCGACCCCACCGCCAGCCCAATTGCCGATCGGCAAGCCGGCCGAGGCCATTCGTATTCAGGGCACGGTGGCAAACGAGCAATTCGGCACAGCCCCAGAGTGGCGGCTTGATAAGACGCCGAGCAACGGAACCTTTGCATCTTTCCAGTTTCAGGCGGGCGGGACGATCGTCGCGACGGTCTTGGACCGGGCGACCGATGCTCTTACCAACACACGCAACCAAGCGGTTTGGCGTGTAACAGATGCAGGCGGAGCGACCGTGATCTTCGAAGAGCGGTAAATCGCCCACGCGAAATCCAAGTTCACGTTCCGAGGGGCCCCTGCGGCCCCTTTTTTATTACATTCGCTCCACGCTGGACTTAGAGCGCGCTGTGCGGATGATTTTGCGTTGTGAGATTTTGCGTGCATTGGGCCCGGCCGATGGGTAAAGTGACCGAGGTCAAGGACGCGACATGCCGCCCCAAGCCGGCGGAACCGGAACGGATTCCCTTCTGATCGCCGATTCCGGAGACGTCCGTCCATGCAAGGTTACATCCTCAGCGTGCGACCCCATCGGGGTGAAGCGACCATCATTTCAGAGACCGGTCAGGCGTTTTGCGTGCGCGATGAGTCTGCCGCGACCACGCTGCACGGGGGTGACATCGTGCGGTTTCGGCTCGACGCGACCAACGATCGCTCCGGGATCATCGATCTCGAAGTCGTCGCACCGTGGCCGGAGCGATTTGCGACCGAGCAATCGAACTTGCTTCGCGAGTTTTGCGAGGCGATGAAGTCGCCGGGCGCCTAAGACATCACTTTTCAATTCGCAGCGCCGCCGCGACACTACCCGGGGAAAGGGAGTGTCGTGACATCAACTCACTTTACCGATCGACTCTTGACGGCCATCGACGCGCGGCGGGCACCGTGTACCGTGGCGCTGGATCCGGTGTTTGAAAGCCTGCCTGCCGCGGTGCGTGAATCCGCTACGCCACTGGAGGCGATTCGGCGATTCTCGACACGCGTCCTTTCGATCATCGCGCCGATTGTTCCGAGCGTGAAGATCAACTCGGCGTATTTCGAGCGTTATTACGATGAGGGTGTCGGGCTCTATCACGAGCTGGTGCAGACGGCGAGCGCACTGGGGCTGGTCGCGATCGGCGATGTGAAGCGTGGCGACGTGGGCCATACGGCGGAGCTGTATGCGAAGGCGCAACTTGCGCGCCCCGATGCCCCGGGCATTGACCCGTCGCACACGCCGGATGCGGTGACCATCAGCGGTTATTTCGGATTGGACGGGGCGAAGCCATTCATTGATACGGCCGTGCGCGATCAGCGTGGGCTCTTCGTGCTGGTGCGGACGTCGAATCCGTCGGCGGCGGTGATTCAGGATGTGCCGACGGCCGACGGACGGAAGGTGCATGAGCATGTGGCGGGGGAGGTGGCGCGATGGGCGGAGGAGCCTCGGACGATTGGCGCGCAGGGGTATTCGTGCATTGGTGCCGTGGTGGCGACGCGAAACAAGGAGGATGCGGCACGGATCCGAACCACGATGCCGCGTTCGATTTTTCTCGTGCCGGGGTATGGGGCGCAGGGCGGCACGGCGGAGGACTTTCGCCCCTATTTCAAGGCGGATGGGACCGGTGCGATCATTGCGGCGGGCCGGAGCGTGATCTTCGCCCATGAGCGCCCGGAGTATCAGAAAATGGCGTGGGAACAGGCCGTGGAGGCGGCATGCCGCGCGTTCGCGGCGGATACGGCCTCACTGATGAAGGGGATTTGACGCTCCCTGCGGGCGGCCCTATTCTCCTATGCCCGCCGAGCGGCGGTTTGCAGGATTCATGCACATATCCCAACGAATGGAGAGGTTCAATCATGATTCGTCGGTTGATTTCCGCGCTGTGTTTGTCGGGCCTGGTGTCGGCGGTGGCCGTCGCAGATGAAGGGAAGCCAAAGTTGCCTGACTTGGTCTATGTGAGAGTACAGACGACGCTGGGGGACTTTACCCTTGAGTTGAATCGCCTGAAGGCGCCGACGACGGTGGATAATTTCATCGCGTATGTCGATGCCAATCATTATGAAGGAACGATCTTCCACCGCATCATCAAGGATTTCATGATCCAGGGCGGCGGAATGGATCAAACCGGCAAGCCGAAGCCGACGAAACCAGCGATCAAAAACGAGGCCGACAACGGACTCAAGAACACCAAGGGCACGATCGCCATGGCTCGCACGGGCGATCCGAATTCAGCGACCTGCCAGTTCTTCATCAATACCGTGAATAACGACCGCCTGAATTTCCGCTCGAAGGACGCGGGTGGCTGGGGCTACTGCGTGTTCGGCCGCGTCGCGGAAGGCTGGGACACGATCGAAAAGATGCGCGGCGTCGCCGTGAAGCCGAATGAAGGCGGTGAGATGGCTGCACCGTTGGAGCAGGTAGCGATCAAGAAGATGACGAAATTGGATCCGAACGATCCGGCGTGCAAGAAGGCTGCCGAGTCGGCTGCGAAACTTGAACAAGATGCCGCACAAGCGGCGGCAGCTGGAAAGGCGGTTGCGATGGAAGAAGGCAAGAATCTCGTCAAGAGCAAGGGCGGCGATGTCACCAAGGGCGCGGTCAGCCCAACAGGCCTCTGGTCGCTTGATATGGTCGAGGGCACCGGCCCGAACCCGTCGCCGTCGAGCAATGTCACCGTTCATTACACGGGCTGGCTCACCAACGGCACGAAATTCGATTCCTCGCGCGACCGCGGTCAGCCGACGAGCTTCGGCCTGAACCAGGTCATTCGCGGCTGGACTGAGGGCGTCGGCGGTATGAAGAAGGGTGGCAAGCGCTATCTGGTGATTCCGCCGGAGATGGCTTATGGCGAGCGCGGCGTCTCGATTATCCCGCCGAATTCGACGCTGGTGTTTGAGGTCGAATTGCTTGACTTCAAGTAATCGGTCTTGCTTGTGGTTCTAAAATCAAAACGGCCGACGTCCATGGGATGTCGGCCGTTTTTTTGTTTTGTCGGGCGGCCGATGGTGAACAACAAGAGGTCGGTGCCTCCATCCGGCGTTGAAGCTAGAATCGTCGTACTCTCGCGGTCGTGAATCGAAAAGGAAAAGACATGGGCAAGCGGATTTGTGTCGTGGGCGCCGGGCGGTGGGGGAAGAACCACGTGGCCACACTCGACAAGCTCGGGCATCTCGCCGGCGTGGTGGAGGCCGATGAGGGGACGCGCGGGCAGCTCGCGGCGAGTTATCCGAAGGCGAAGCTGTTCGCCAAGCTGTCGGACGCCGTGGCCGATGGGATTGACGGATTTACGGTAGCGACTCCCGCTGACACGCATTTTGAGATTGCCAAGTTCATCCTCAGCGCGGGGAAGGCGGTGCTGGTGGAGAAACCGCTGGCGCTGAACGCGAAGGATGCGCGGGAGTTGAAGTCGCTGGCCGATCAGCGCGGCGTGGCGCTGATGGTGGGGCACGTTCTGCTGTTTCACCCGGCGGTGCGGAAGATCAAGGAACTGATCGACGGCGGGAAGATCGGGAAGATTGAGTACCTCTACAGCAATCGGTTGAACCTCGGCACAATCCGCACCGAAGAGAACATCCTGTGGAGCTTCGCGCCACACGACATCTCCATCTTTCAGTATTTCATCGGGGCGTCGCCGACGGAAGTCGTTTCTCGCGGCGGGGCCTTCGTGCAGCCGCACATTCATGATTCGACGATGACGATCCTGCGCTATCCGAACAACATCGTGGGGCACATTTTTGTGAGCTGGCTGCACCCGTTCAAGGAGCATCGGCTGGTGGTGATCGGGACGAAGGGAATGTTCAGCTTCGAGGATTCGTCGCAGGCCAAGGACATCCTTTTCTATGAGAAGGGCGTGGACTTCGTCGCCGGCGAGCCGATCCCGCGCGATGGCCCGACCGAGGCGATTCCATATGACCGCAAGCAGCCGTTGACGGAGGAACTGTCGTATTTTGTGGAACGGATCGGCGGCGGCAAGGTGGAGATCGCCAACGGGCAGAACGGTGTTGAGGTGCTGGAGGTGCTCGAGCAGGCGACGGCGAGCCTGCTGGACAAGGCCGGGCCGAAGAAGGAGACGGGCGCGGAGAAGGCGTACTACGTTCATCCAACGAGCTTCGTGGATGAGCCGGTCGAGATCGGCGAGGGGACAAAGATCTGGCATTTCTCGCACGTGCAGAGCGGGACGAAGATCGGGAAAAAGTGTTCTATCGGGCAGAATGTGAACGTGGGCAACAACGTGCGCATCGGCAATGGCGTGAAGATTCAGAATAATGTGAGCGTGTACGAAGGCGTCGAGTTGGAGGATTACGTCTTCTGCGGACCGTCGATGGTGTTCACGAACGTCATGGACCCGCGGTCGAAATATCCGCAGCGCGGGACGAGCTTCTATCGCAAGACGCTGGTGAAGGAGGGGGCGAGCATCGGCGCGAACGCGACGATCGTCTGCGGGCATACCGTGGGGCGACATGCCTTTATCGGAGCGGGTGCAGTGGTATCCAAGGATGTTCCGGATTATGCGATGATGGTCGGCGTGCCGGCGCGGCGTGTCGGGTGGATGTGCGAATGCGGGGAGAAGCTGCCTGCGGGGAAGGAAAAGGTGATTTGCCCTCGGTGCAAACTCGGGTATTTCATGAAGAATGAGATGCTGACGCCAGCTTCGTAAACGCACCCGGGTTGTGTCGGCAATGCTCATTCGCACGTCAAGAAGCGCAAAATTTGCGCCTCGTGAGTAAAGTCGCGTGAACGGAAACAGCGCAAAGCGTTCCCATTCCATGCATTAGGTTACAGTCTGCGGGTCGGCAGTGCCGTAATTAACGTAGTTTGCGGACGTTTTGACAGGGGCCGGCCCGTTCGTAGAATGCAGGGACTTTGGTCGGGGGAGCCGAGTTGCAGCATTCCTCCGAAGGCGTCGGTCTTGCTATCACACCGTGAGTGGAAGGATCCGGATCGCGTAATGCCCATCAGTCGCCGTTCATTTCAAGGGGTGATCACCCTCGGTTTTGCAGCGCTCTTGGGCTGGTCCGGCTGCCAGGAATCTCAGACGCAAGTCCAGGATTCGCGAATCATGCAGGCCGAGCCGGGTCCGGCCGAATCGGATCGCTTCATTGAAGCCCCCAAATTGGTTCCCATCGATCAGCCGCCAGTCAGCCTTTCGGGGCAACCTGCGTCGACGCAGCCTTCGATGGATGAGGGAATCTGGGTTCACCTCCCGGACCCGACCAAAGCGAAGGAAGTGCTTGATTATCGCCTGAAGACCACGCGGTTCTCTCCGCCGATCAAGCGTGAATACGAAAAGATCTACGACGAGACGCTCATTCTCATCAAGGATATCGAGCGACCGAACAAGTTCCCGCTCTCGCTGGCCGAGGCGTTGCGGCGGTCATTGGCGCACAACTACTCCATCACGGTTGATGGATTCGCCCCGGCGATCAGCACGGCGCAGGTCGTGCAGGCGGAGGCGGCGTTCGACATGGCGTTCTTCGCCAATGCCAATCGCAACAACACCGATCAGCCGCAGCCGTTCCTTCGAAAGACTCCTGCCCAGCAACGCGCCTTTGAGACCGACACGACGATCGTGAACGGCGGCATTCGCAAGCTGCTTGCCACGGGTGCCCAGGTAGCGTTGACGCAGCAGATGACACGGGTGGACAACCCATCCGTCGTTTACCGCCAGTACCTTCCGGCATGGTCGATGAACTTCATCGCGGAGATTCGCCAGCCGCTTCTGCGAAACTTCGGCATCGACTTCAACCGGGCCCAGATCAACATTCGTAAGAATGAGCGGATGATTAATCAGGAGGTCTTCCGTGCGCGCGTGATCGACACGCTGAACCAGACCGAACGGGCCTATTGGACGCTAATGGGCGCGCGGCGCGAGGTCGTTGCGACGGCCGAACTGCTCGCGGAAGCCAAGGAGACCTACAAGCAAATTGAAGCGAGACGAGACTTCGATGCCTACCAGACGCTGCTATACCGCAGCCAGGCGGCGGTGAAGGCCCGCGAATCCGCCTACATCGAGGTGAAGAACCGCGTCCGCAATGCCGAGGATCTGCTGCTTAACTTCATCAACGACCCCGATATGCCGCTGTCATCGGACTATGAGATCATCCCGATTGACACTCCGACCACGACCGAAGTGGTTCGTGACCGGTTCCACGAAGTGGGGATAGCCCTTGAGAAACGGCCCGAGATCGTGCAAGCCCGGGTCGCCGTGGACACGACGCGCATCAGCCTCGGTGTCGCCAAGAATCAGGCCCTCCCGCAATTGGATGCCGTCTATCGGGCGACGTTTAACGGTCTCGACGGCAACGCCGCCAACGCATGGGACCAGGAGACAACCGGCAACTTCATCGATCAGTATGTCGGCGTCGAGTTCCTTTGGAACTTCGGTGAGCGCGCCGAGCGGGCAGGCATTCGCGTTGCCGCGCTGCAGGAGTCCCAGGCCGTGGCGCGATACAAGAAAGCCCTCGACGATGTCATCACCGATTGCCGCGTAGCCATGCGAAATCTGGAGACCAGCTTCCGGCAGCTCACGCCCAGCTTTGAGGGTGTGATCGCCGCGTCGGAGAACCTGCGGTCATTGCAGGAACGGCAGGAGCGCAAGAGCCCCGCGGAATTGGACACAGTGCTTAGCTCTCAGATCAACCTCTTCTCGTCGCGCCAGTCTCTGCTGCAGGCCGCCGTGAACTACAATCAGGGCATCGTCGATGTTGAGCGGTCCAAGGGCACGCTGCTCGAATACAACAACGTCGTGCTGTCCGAGCAGCCGTAGACTCCAATCCCATCTACCATATCGCGTATTCCAATCCGAGCTGGGTGTGGCGAGACGCTGAATAGCGTTGCGCTGGCGGGAATACTTGCGGCCGCGTCGATGGCGCGGATACTTGCATGGTGAGCGATGGAGATTTCGCGTGGGCGACGTGCTAACCAGTATTGATTATGTGGCGGCGTGCCTGATTGTCGCGGGCATGTGCTGTCACTTGCTGCACCGCAGCCTGCCGGCGGGACTGGGCACGTCGATATTTGTGGGAGCCACGACGCTGGGCGTTGGCATATCGGTGGGCCATCACACGTGGCAGTTTCCGACGGCCGAATACCTCATGCTTCGCGTGGCTTCGATGCTGTGCATGGTGTGGGCCTTTTTCGGATGGCTTGCGTCGCGCAGCGATGAATCGGGCGATCGTGTTCCGTCGTCTGCAACGTTTCTGGCGTGGGCCATGGTGACGGGTGTCGCGGCGGTTGTTCAGGCGCTGTACATCCTTGTCTTTCGCTCGTGGGGCCGCGTCGTCGATCCGGAAACAATTGGCTATGGGCTTACGTGGTCGTATGGGCTGGTGGATCTGCTTGCGATCACCGGCGCGATTGCGTTTTGGCGGTTGGCTCATCGACGGCCGTCGCAGCCGGTGATGTTCCTGTGCATGGGTGCCCTCGCCATGTGGTGGACGAGCCTGATGATCCCCATCCCATCCGGCGTGTTTTCCGGCGCAACGGCCGAAGGCGGTTCGCTGCGGCCGGGCTGGTGGGATTGGACGTTTCATTTGCAAATCGGGTTGGCGCTGCTGCTGCTCGCCGCGGCGGTGGTGCAGGACGTGCGCTATCGACGTCAACGACACGCTGCTTGGCCCGATCGACTGGATGATCTGCTCGCGCCCTATTCGCGATGGCCTGCGTATGTACAGGTGGAGTCCATCCTGGCGGGGATGATTCTGATGCTCGGCGTGTATCAATTGGTCCGCAGCGTGACGCCGACGGTGTGGCTGGGGTTCGCGAGCACCTGTTCGTGCCTCGTGGCCGGCACGACATGCATGTTCATGGCTTATCGACGTTGGAGCGGAAATACATCGGGCCTGGGCATGGCCCTGATGACGCTGGCGATGGTGGATTTTTGCTGCACGCTGGCGCTGTTGTTTCTGCCGGCGCAGGATGAAGCGGATTATGGCGCGCGAATGCCGGTCTTTTTCAACGCGGCGCTGTTCGGCCTTGCGATCATGATCGCGTTGTGGTCGTGGCTGGGACGCTTTTGGGTGCAGCAATTGCACGATGGCGTCGGCTGGACCACGACCGGCCGGATGATTCCGTATGCGCGAATGACCGCGTTCTTTCTCGGCGCCCTGGCGGTGCTTCTCGCGTTTCAGATGGCGCTGTGGCCAAGCTCCACGCCGGTTGGCGGGGATGACAACACGCGCGGCCGCATGATCGCGGGGCTCCTGGCGATTGCGCTGCTGACGCTCATCAACGGCAAGCGGGCGCGGTATGAAGATCGGGCGTCCATCGCCGGTCTGACGGTCGCATTTTTGCTCGCGGGCATCATGTTTGTTTTTGTTCGTGCGCCGGCATCATCCCTGCGCGGCTGGATCATGCAGCATGACGAGGTGGTCTTGAGTTGCATGGCGCTGCCCGTTTTGGTGATTGCCGAGATGCTGCCGTCGTCGAAATGGAAGTCGTTTTCGTGGCCGTTGTGGACGTTGTCGCTTTTGATTCTTCCGGCGTGGGCGTTGGTGGAATTGAAGCGGCCCGGTCAGCCGGCCGAGTGGATTCAACCGATGACGCTCGCGCTGCTTGGTGCGTTGTATGGCTTCGCGGGAAGTCGCGAGCATCGTCGCGCGTTTTTGGGATTGGCGGCGGTGTTGCTGCTGGCGTCGGTGACGAGCCTGTTTCGCGCTTATGGGTGAGGAGGCCGATGCGGGCGGTCATTCAACGAGTTTCGCGCGGTACCGTGGTTGTCGACGGGGCGACGGTCGGCGCGGTGGAGCGCGGGCTGCTCGTCTATCTTGGTGTTGGGCCGGCCGACACGGAGACTGACGTCGATTATGTCGCCAACAAGATCCGCTACCTTCGCATTTTTCCCGACGAGGCCGGGAAGATGAATCTCGACGTGGCGCAGGCGGGTGGCGGCGTGCTGCTGATCAGCAATTTCAGTTTATACGCCGACATTCGGCAGGGCCGGCGGCCGGCATTCACCAATGCCGCGGACCCGGCAATGGCCGAGCGATTGTATGAATCGGTGGCGGCTAGGATTTGTGCGTTGGGCGTGCCCGTGGAAACGGGCCGCTTCGGCGCGATGATGACGGTGTCCTCCGAAAATGCAGGGCCGATCAACATCTTGCTTGATTCACAGAAGGAACCGTGACATTTCGTCAGTTCCCGGGGCTTGGTGAGGCGTCGGTTTCGGTAAGTGGGTCGATGGCACCAGAAGCCGTCGCTTTCGAGCCGAATCGAACCAGCAGGGCCGGCACCACCAGCATGTTCAGAAAAGTGGACGAGAGCAGCCCGAAGAGAATGACCAGCGCCATGGGCGACAGTATCTCGGTACCGGGTTTTTCCTTCGCCAGGACAAGTGGGATCATGGCAAATCCGGCCGCGAGCGCGGTCATGCAGATGGGGGCCAGTCGTTCCAACGATCCGCGATGCACGGCCTCTCGAAGATCCGTGACGCCCTCATGCTGTTGAAGGTGGCGAACGTGCGACACCATCATGATGCCGTTTCGTACGGCAATGCCGAGGACGGTGATGAAGCCGATCATGGACGCAATTGAGATGACGCCACCCGTCATCAGCACGCCCACGACACCACCGATCAAGGCGAGCGGCAGGTTGATCATGATGAGCAGGGCATCCCGCATGGACCCGAAGACCACATGCAGGAGAAAGCCGATGCTGATGACGACAAGGATGGCCAAGAGTCCGAGGACTCGGGCGGTCTGTTCGGCGCTTTCAAACTGGCCGCCGTATTCGACGTAATACCCGGCGGGAAGGCTGACTTGCTGTTGCACGGCAGTTCGAATATCGCCCACGACGCCGGTGAGATCGCGGCCGGCGACGTTGCACATGACGACGATTTTCCGCTGGACGTTTTCGCGGCTGATGAAGTTTGGCCCCCGATCCTCGGAGATCGCGGCCAGCGCGCGCAAGGGGATCTTCGGTCCGGCTGGGGTATCAACGAGGATGTCGCCGACCGTGCGGATGGTGGGTACTTCGAGGACGCCTTTCTCGATGCGGCCGACGCGCAGAACGAGGTCGAAGGCATTCCGTCCTTCGAGGACCGTGCTGACGGTGGAACCGCGAAATGCCGCTTCAAGGGCGCGGGCCACGTCACCGGCGCGCAGTCCGTGGCGAGCGATGGCATCGCGATTGAAATCGACGCGCAGAACGGGGATGTTCACCTGTTGTTCGGCGGACAGATCGACCACGCCGTCCACCGTCTTCATGATGGCTTCGACCTGCACGGCAAGGTCGCGAAGTTTGTTCAGTTCTTCGCCGAAAATCTTGACCGCGATGTTGGCGCGAGTGCCGGATAGCATGTGGTCGATGCGATGGCTGATCGGCTGGCCGAACGTCGCCTGGACTCCGGGGATTAGCGCAACATCCCGCCGCATGGCCTCTAATAATTCAGCCTTGGTGCGGCGAGGCTTGCCAAGGCGCACCGGGGCCTCCATGTCCAGCGTCAGGTCGATTTCGCTGGCCTCCACGCCCTGAACGTGTTCGTCCTCTTCAGCGCGGCCAGTGCGTCGGCCGATGGCGGCGACCTCGGGGTGCTGCATGAGCGTTGTTTCGACGACATGGGCGAGTGCGTCGCTTTCCTCAAGCGATGTACCCGGGAGCGTGACGAGTCCCACGACCATCGCGCCTTCGTTGAATTCCGGGAGGAAACCCCGACCGCGCGTTGCGCCGGCTGCGAGCGCGGCGAGAAACGCCAGACCGGTGGGCGTGATGATCGTCCACGGATGGCGGATGGCCCATTCCAAGGGTCGCTGATAGATACGCTTGAGGAATTGAACGATCCAGGGCTCATGCGGCTTCTCCATCGTCTTTGAGCCTGGAAGCAACAGATAGCAGAGGACGGGCGTGACAATCAGGGCGGTCGCAAGCGACGCGGAGAGTGAAAGGCAATACGCAAGGCCCAGGGGGCGAAGGAGCCTGCCTTCGACACCGGACAGAAAGAAGATCGGTGAGAACACGAGAAGGATGATGAAGGTCGCAAAAACGACGGACGCACGAACTTCGACACTCGCCCGGAAGATGACGTCCAGCACGGGCAGACGTTGATCCGGAAGGCGCCCGGCATTCTCACGCAGTCGGCGTACGACGTTTTCCACGTCGATAATCGCATCATCGACGAGTTCGCCAATGGCAATGGCCATGCCGCCGAGCGTCATTGTGTTGATGGTGCCGCCGATGAAATAGAGAACGATGATGGACGTAACGAGGGATAGAGGAATCGCGAGGAGCGTGATCAAACTTCCGCGCAGGCTCCACAAGAAAACAAATACGATGACGATGACGAGCACAGCCCCGTCCAGGAGTGCCGTGAGCGTATTGTGCAGCGATGCCTCGATAAATCGTGACTGTTTGAACAAGTTCTTGTTGATGAACATGCCCTGCGGAAGAGACTTCTGAATCGTGGCGAGGACCGATTCCAGGCGCTCCGTCAGTTCGAGCGTATTGGCTCCGGGCTGTTTTTGAATGGCGATGATGACGCCGCGTTCGATAATGGATTCCCATTGGTCGCCGCGTCTCGACGCCGCTCCGGTTCCGCGCTTGATGGCCGCGTCGATTCGCACGACGCCGATGTCGGCGATGCACACGGGGACGCCCTCCCGAACGGCCACGACGATTCCGGCGATGTCGTCCACGGTTCGAACGCGGCCGAAGCCCTGCACGATGTATTCCTCGGCGGCATCGACGGTGAACCCGGCGGAGACGTTTTCATTTCCGTCGCGCAGGGCGCTTGCGACATCTTCAAGGTCCAGTTCGTAGGCCCGGAGTCGATCCGGGGAGACAACGACTTGGTATTGCTTCTGGTCGCCGCCGATCGGCGTGACCTGCGAGACGCCGGGCACCGCCAGCAGTCGCCGGCGGATGTCGGTGGTCGCGATCGTGCGCAAATCCAGTTGGGATTGACGGTCGGACGTGACCGAAATGAACAGGATTTCGCCCATGATGGAGGAAATGGGCGCGAGAATCGGCGTGGCCACCTGCGGAGGGAGCCTGCCCACGACGGTCGCGAGACGTTCGTTCACGGTTTGTCGGGCACGATAGATGTCGGTGCCCCATTCGAATTCCACCCAGATCACGGCGATTCCGACGGCCGTGGCCGATCGGACGCGACGAATGTTGGCCGCGCCATTAACGGCTGCCTCGATGGGAAACGTGACCAGCGTTTCCATTTCGTCCGGCGCCATTCCGCGGCCTTCGCAGAGGATGGTGACGGTCGGGGCCGTGAGGTCTGGAAACACGTCGACGGGCATGGTGGCGCCGAGGTATGCGCCTCCGATCAGAAGGACGATGGAGGCGACGATAACGGCCAGGCGGTTGCCCAGTGACCAGCGGATGATCCAATTTATCATGAGCAGCTCCCGTGATTAGTGAACATGCCCATGACCGAAGGAAGCCCCGGACTTGGACGCGAGCTTCACGGCGTAGGCGCCGCGTGTCACCACGCGGTCACCGATGGAAAGGCCTTTTTTCACCTCGACGAAGCCGTTGTCGCGAATGCCCAGTTCCAGTTCTCGCTGCTGGCAACGCTCGCCGTCGAGAAGCACAAAAGCCACCGGAATGCCGTTGTCATGCACGATGGCGGATTCCGGAATGGCGATCGCCTTTTTGTGGCGGGATGTCTCTAAGAAGACGTCGGTGAGCATTCCGGCCCGGAGAACGCCGCTCGCGTTGGGGATTTCGAAAAGCAATGTGACCGTGCGGGACTTGCTGTCCACCGTTGTGCCGAGAAAGACTTCGCGCCCGCCGCCGGTGTTCACGTCGATGCGCTGATCGGGGAACGCGCTCGGAACGATGAGGGCGTTTCTTTTTTCAGGCAGCTTTGCGAGGTCAAACTCGGAAATGCGCGTTTCCACCCAAACCCTGGACCGATCGGCGACGCGAAAAATCTCGGCCTCGACGTCCAGTTGTTCTCCAGCGGTGTGTGTCGCTGAAATCACGACGCCGGCAATGGGCGCGAACAGCCGGACCCGGAGCGGATCGGGCGGCGATGAGTCTGTACGAGGCTTGCGCGCCGCCTCATGGAGCAGCTCAAGTTGATTGGCGGCCTCGTCGTATTTTGCTTTCATGGCGAGGGCCGCAGCGTGCTGAGACTCGGCGAGCGCCAGGTCGCGTTCGACCATGTAGATTTCTCGCGGAGAGCTTACGTCCTGCTTTTGCAGATTGATCAGTCGATCGTGTTCGCGCTTGGCAAAGTGAATCTGCGCAAGGGCATCGTCGATGTCGCGCTGGATGGCCACGGCGCGTGTGCGAAGTTCGATGGCGTAGGTCGCGGTCTCGTTCAGAATCGGAGTCGTCGGCTCGACCATGGCCAGCAGGTCGCCAGCCTGTACAGCGGTCCCAAGGCGTGGCAATGCCCCACCGGGAGGAGCCAGCAGACGTCCCGAAATTGGGGCGTGGATTTCCGCTTCGCAGTCAATGGGCGAGACGATTTTTCCAGGGCAGCGCAAACGCTCCACCATGTGGCGCTCGCTGACGGAATCCACCAACATGCTGATTTTCCATTGTTGTTCCATCAGAAAGGGAACCGTACCCGATGGGTCCGGCTCAGGAACGCAAGCCTGTGCCGCGGCCAATGCCTCGGCGTGCGTGTCGTGAACGATGAACTCGCCCATGTCCACCGTCTCGTTGATTTGCGGGCTGTCGATGACGAATCGAGCCTTGATCTTTCCCGCCGCCTCGAAGGTGTGGATGGGCGTAAAGAGACCGTCACGGGCCGGCTTCTCGGCCTTGAAGGTAACACGCTTCCCATTGTCGAAGACGCCCTCAAAGGTCACCGATCCGGCTCGGACGGGTTCGCCGGTCGCAAGTACCGTGAAGTGTGCAACGAACTTCGTGTTCTCGCCGCGTATCAACGGCGGATGTTCCATGAACAGCTCAACGCGGGGCGTGAACAGGGTCAGGGAGGTGGATTCAAGCTTGGGTTTCTGCTCCTGCTTGTCGGCGCTGCCGGAACAAGACATCGATGCCAGAAGGAAGCCAGAGGCCACAACACGCGCATAAGGATAATTTCGCATGGTCAATTCTCATTGTCGAATCTGAAATGCAACGATCGTTGCCATGGGCGAGGAGGCTGCGCGCAGCCGAACAAGCGCGCGGAGCATCCCTGCCCGCACCATCGAGGGGACCAGGCGAATTCAGATCAAGAGCGGTGAACTGACCGGCACGGAAACGTCGGGGGGCGATCGGGAAGTGGAGCAGATGAGCCTGCAACTTTCGATGCCATTAATAACAAGAAAGGGTATGCAAGGACATTCAAACCCACGGTCGGGTGCGGGGTTTAAGCGCAATTGGGAGGCGGTGCCGATTGGGATCGGACCTGCGACCAGTGCTGAATCGGTCGGATTTTCATGGTCGCGGTGCGGAACAGATTCCCCTTCGTGAACATGAAGTGGACCGATCACAAACGACGCCATGGGTTCGGAAAAGAGAACCGTCACGGTGATCACAAGTAATCGGACCGAATACTTCATGGGATCTTATTGTATCAGCCGCTCGGTGCGGCTCCAACTCAAATCGGGTTTATTGGAGATCCGGGGCTTTAAGTCAGCGACCGCGTTGGTGCTTGCTATTTCGAGCAAACTGGACTAGACTGTGGGAGTTCCGTGTTTGCGGGGTTCTTCCGATTCCAGCTTTTTTCTTGATTCGGCACCGAGCCCCTGTTAACTTATACCGCGTTGGGCATCCTGTCAGGGCCGTCCCGGTCCGATTCGTGTTCCCATGAAGGCCGATACGTTGTCAGGATGTTTGATTCGCAATCGGCGAGCCGCCTGATCGGGCGGTTGGTCCGGCGCGGTGATGGAGTACCGCCGTACGCAAAGCAATCCGAACCGAGCACGATATCGCAAACCCATCGTCGGCCTGGCCGGCGGCGTCGGCTCCGGCAAAAGCACGGTGGCGAAGTTGCTGAGTGAGATGGGCGCGGCGGTGATCGATTCCGACGCGCTCTCCCGGCAGGAGATGGAGTCGGATGAGGTGAAAGCGACGCTCCGCAAATGGTGGGGCGACGAAGTCATCGGGCCCGACGGAAGCGTGGTTCGGCCGCGTGTGGCGTCGATTATTTTCGGCGACTCGGCGCAGCGGCACCGGTTGGAAGCCCTGCTCCACCCCCGTATCGCGGTGCGTCGGAATGTGATGATTGATGACTATGCGGGCCAGCCGCGGATCCAAATGATCGTGCTGGACAGCCCGCTGCTCTATGAGACTGATTTGGATTTGCTGTGTGACGCGGTGATCTTCGTGGATGCACCGTTGGGGTCCCGCAGCGAGAGGTCCGAGAAACAAAGGAACTGGCCACAGGGAGAGGTTGTTCGCCGTGAAAAGTTCCAGCAGAGTCTGGACACGAAGCGTGCGAGGGCCGATTATATCTGTAGCAACAACTCCAGCCTGGCGGATCTGCGAAAGGATGTCGAGCGAGTCTTCGCCGAAATCCTCTCAACGAACGAAACCCCGCGGGCCAACTCCCCACGCGACGAACACGACTGATCGAGATCGTCATCCTAGGGAACCTGTTCATTCCGGTCGCTCGTTGAACTGCGGGCGAGGCGCTTCTGCTTAGTCCCGCCGCCCGACGCGCCACGGCGAAAACACCCAGCAAGTCATGCAAACACGTCTGACTATCTTCGGAGAAACACATCATGCCTAAGCCTCATGGGCACCACCAGAAGCACCACGCCAACAAGCCCAAGAAAAAACCCGCCCCCATGGTCTATGACGACGAAGCACCGTTGCGCCGCGAGCCGGTCGCAAAGGCCCCCGTCGCCGTGACGTCCCGCGTGGAAGAGGCCGATGATTTCTTCCGGGAGGAAGAGGTTGCGGTTCAGACCGCGCCGCCCGTGGCAACGGAAACCAGCAGTCCGCCGGCGCCGGCCAATTCACAGTCGGCCGCCGACGCAGCCGGTCGTGGTCTCGATAAGGAGACGCACGAGCGCTACGAGAAGATCAAGCGCGGCGACCTGCACATCACCGAATTGCAGAAGATGGCCATCAATGAACTGCACGAGCTGGCCAAGGTCGAAGGGGTAAGCGATTTTGCCGCCCTGAAAAAGCAGGACCTGATCTTCAAGATTCTCAAGGAGCGGATCAACAAGAACGGCCTCATGTATGGCGAGGGTGTCCTGGAAATCCTGCCCGATGGCTTCGGCTTCCTTCGCAGCCCGGAATACAACTACGTCCCATGCCCCGATGACATCTACATCAGCCCGTCGCAGATTCGCCGATTCGGCCTGCGCAGCGGCCACATCATCGCAGGGCAGATTCGCCCGCCCAAGGAGAGCGAGAAATACTTCGCACTGCTTCGCGTTGAAGCGATCTGCTTTGAGGAACCGGACAAGGTTGTCGACAAGGCCGTCTTCGAAGACCTCACGCCGCACCACCCGATTCGGCGCATCTATCTGGAGACGTCGGCGGAGGAAGTGAACATGCGGGTGATCGACCTGTGCACGCCGATCGGCTTCGGCCAGCGCATGCTGATCGTTGCCCCGCCGCGCACCGGCAAGACGGTGCTCATGCAGAAGATGGCCAATGCCATCACGACGAATCACCCCGATGCCTATGTCATCATCCTGCTGGTCGATGAGCGACCGGAAGAAGTGACGGAAATGCAGCGGCACACCAAGGCCGAGGTCGTCTCCAGCACGTTCGACGAGCCGGCCAGCCGCCACGTGCAGGTCGCCGAAATGGTCATCGAAAAGGCCAAGCGTCTGACCGAATACGGCCGCGACGTGGTGATCCTGCTCGACTCCATCACGCGATTGGCCCGTGCATACAACACCGAAGTGCCACACTCCGGCAAGATCCTGACCGGCGGTGTCGATGCGAACGCGTTGCAGAAGCCCAAACGATTCTTCGGTGCGGCCCGCGCGATTGAAGAGGGCGGCAGTCTGACGATCATCGGCACGGCACTGGTGGACACCGGCTCGAAGATGGACGAAGTCATCTTCGAAGAGTTCAAGGGCACCGGCAACAGCGAGTTGCACCTGGATCGGCGACTTGTGGAAAAGCGCATCTGGCCGGCCATCGACATCGCGGCGAGCGGCACGCGCAAGGAAGAGCTGCTTTGCGATCCGCGGGAATTGGAGCTGATCTACAAACTTCGCCGCGTGCTGGTGGACATGAACCCGATCGAGGCGATGGAGCTGTTGACGACGCGGCTGAAGAAGGTGAAGAGCAACGCCGAGTTTTTGATGACGATGAATTTGGCATAGGAGAACTCATCCACCTGATGGTGAGTGTCCCCGAGCTATTGCCAGCATTGGGTTTCTTCGACTTTTTACAGGTCGTCTCACCTAGAATCTCACGGACCCCCTTTGGGGCGTATACTAATTAAAAACTAATTTGGTCAGAATTAGTTTGACGGCGACATGCCGGGCGATATACTAATCTTGAACAGATTAGTTTTTGATTAGTATATAAGTCTTTGCCGTACAAAGGGTTGCCCGTGAAAATGCCACAATCCCCGCCAGACATGGATCGTGTAATCGATAAGGCAGCGAAAAGCGGCCGTCTAGCGGTTTTGTTCCAAAAAAGTGAACTGGGCTCGCCCCAATCAACGAACTACTTCCATTGGGATGAGCTTCGTTATAGGCCGCCACCCAACGGGCTTTCATCTGAAGAATGGTGGCTTTTACACAAGGTATGGAGACGATCTCAATTCCAATCGTTGCCACTCAAAGATGTCGGAGGTCGCCCCTTCGGGTGGGTTCAATGGCAAAAGATTACAGAGGCTTTACATCGAATCGATGTCGGCTTGGGCGGAACGATGCAAACGCCCGAGGCTGTGACGCACCCGGACATGCGAGATCGGTATTTGATCCGGAGTCTCTCTGAAGAGGCAATAACCTCCAGCCTCCTCGAAGGCGCGGTGGTAACGCGTGAGGTAGCCAAGCAACTAATCCGAACGAGACGCCCGGCTCGCGACAAGAGCGAGCGCATGATTCTCAACAACTATCTGACAATGCGAAAGATCCGTGACCTTCAGAAGGAAGGGATTACGCCTGCACGTGTACTTGAACTGCACCGGATGATTACGGATGAGACCCTTGATGATCCAAGGGCTGCTGGCAGGCTGAGAAAAGAAGACGAGCGCATCCGTGTCATGGACGAGGAGGGCACAGTATTTCACGATCCGCCTCCGGCTGGCGAATTGAAAGAACGAATGAAGATGATGTGCGCATTTGCGAATGGTACGACGCCGGACGGATTTCTCCATCCGGCTCTTCGAGCCATCATTCTACATTTCTGGCTTGCCTATGATCATCCATTCGTAGATGGAAATGGTCGAATGGCGCGGGCACTGTTCTATTGGTCTATGCTGCGGAGTGGTTATTGGCTTTGTGAGTTCATTTCGATTTCACACGTAATTCTCAAGGCCCCTATTCAATACTACAAAGCATTCCTACATGCTGAGACAGACGAAAACGACGTTACGTACTTTATCGTTCATCAGTTGGACGTGGTCTTAAGGGCTACTGAAGATCTGCATCAATATATCAAGCGTCAAACGCAAAGAATGAACGCACTGCGATCTAGACTGGGTGGTATCGATGTTTTGAATCATCGACAACGTGCGCTTGTTGAACACGCACTGGGACATCCTGATTCGGAATACACAATTGATGCACATCAGGCGAGCCACGATGTGGTCTATCAAACAGCCCGCAGTGATCTGCTTGATCTTGAGAAACGTGGATTACTTCACAAATACAAAGTCGGACGTGTCATGCATTTTCGCCCGGCAAAGGACTTGGATAAGAAGCTCGCCGCAGATCTCATGGAATGAATAAAGTTTACCATTAAGCAACGCCTGTTGTCATTGTGGTGACACCTACCTTTTCTAGAAAAGGAGCCAATTGGATGTACACGGGGCTTCACTACTTCTACGACAGCCTCTACAGCCATGATTCCGAAGCCCGGACCCAGGCGCGCGAGGCGCGCATGGATGCCGCCGGGCTGCGCGAGCGGCTGGACCGGCAGGCGCTGATGTCGATGGCGCTGTGGTCGCTCATGAAGGAGCATCTCGGGCTTACCGACGATCAGCTTCTCAAGCGGGTTCAGGATATCGACCTGTCCGATGGCAAGCTCGACGGCAAGGTGATGCAGGGCGTATCCGACTGCAAGAAATGCAAGCGTTCGCTCTCGCCGCGCCATGCGAAGTGCATCTATTGCGGTACGGTGCGAGAAACGCTTCCGGGGATGTAATCGTCGCGAATTGCTTCATCACGAACGTGGCGCGTCGCGCCACGCCATCACATCGCCCGATCGTCCGCACATGACACATGGAACGTGGCCGCCGCTGCGGCCGCATGATGGGCAAGCGCCGCCGGTGCTGAAGGGGTCGAATTGTTGCCCGCAGACACATCGGGCCACAACGCCGCCAATGATCGGGGCTTCGCCGCACGATGGACACTTCAATCCACCATAGCGCGGCTGCGAGAGCATGGCGCTGAGTTGATTCGCGCGGGCCATGCCGGCACGGCAACGTGACGCGGCGAAGATCGCAATCAATACCAGCCACCAATCGCCGATGTAAATCGCCAGCCCGCAACCGATGGCCGCTCCGAGGAAGCCGATCCCCGAGGCGATGGTGAGACTCCGCGGCTGGCCCACGAAGAACCAGAGAATCGACTGAAGGATCTGCCCGCCGTCGAGCGGATAGATCGGAAGCATGTTGAACACGAGCAGGGCGATGTTGATGGTGGCAATCATCTCAAGATAGGTGAGAAGGTCCTCGCTCGCTCCCGGCAGAAAGGCGTTCACAAACATGTAGATCCCGATCGTGATCGGAACGAGGACGACGTTGACGAGCGGTCCCGCGGCGATGCTCCAAAGAACGGCGCCAGGTCGCTGCGGCGGATCGACATACGCAACGCCGCCGAGCGGCCAGAGCAGGATGCGGTCGGCCCGGCCTCCGACCGAGCGGCAGGCCAGCGAATGGCCGAACTCGTGGAGCAGCACGATCAAAAAGAGCGAGACGTATTCGGCCACATTCCAGAACGGCGAATCGTAGATGCTCTTGCGCGATTGCAATTCGAACAGCGCGATGAGCCCCCACGTCCAGTGCAGGAACACGTCGATCCCGGCGAAACGGAACAGGCGAATGGCGCCGGGGAAGGTGCCCGAGGATGGTGACGAGGATGACACGCGGCCGGATTGTAGCCGGGTGTTCACGGCGAGGACGGCGACTTTGACAATTTGCGTGCGGCCCCTTATTGGCAGGGGATATGAGCACGTTTAATCGAGCACAAGTCATCGACGACAACTTCGTCGCGATGTTGAAAAACTGGTCCGAACCGGCCGCGCGGCGGGTCGGTATGGATGAGGCCGTCGCACCCGGCGCGACCCTGACCGGCCGCGACGCCGTGGAGCTGCTGGAGTCGCAGATGACCTGTCGTCATTTGGATTTGATCGCGCGATGGCTGCGGAGCAAAGACGCGGCGTTCTACACGATCGGTTCGGCCGGGCACGAGGGCAATGCGGTCGTCGGTCGCGTGACGCGGCACACCGATCCGGCGTTTCTTCATTATCGCAGTGGCGGATTCGTCGTGGAGCGATCGCGCAAGGCGCCGGGCATCGACATCATTTATGACGTGGTGTTGTCGCAGGCAGCCAGCGCAGAAGATCCCATCTCGGGAGGTCGGCACAAGGTGTGGGGATCGGTGCCGCTTTGGATTATCCCGCAGACCAGCACCATCGCGAGCCAACTTCCCAAGGCGGTCGGCACGGCCATCGGCATCCAACGCGCGCGGCATCTCGGCAATACATTGCCGATCCCCGAAGACAGCATCGCGGTGTGCAGCTTTGGCGATGCAAGTTGCAACCATAGCACGGCGCAGGGGGCGTTCAACTCGGCGCAATGGGCGGCGTTTCAACATCTGCCCGTGCCGGTGCTTTTTGTCTGCGAGGACAACGGCATCGGCATCTCGGTGCATACGCCGACAAACTGGGTGGAGACGTCATTCTCGAGTCGGCCGGGGCTAAAGTACTTCCGCGGGAATGCGCTGGACCTTGTCGAGTGTCATCAGGTCGTCACCGAGGCGGTGGCCTATTGCCGCTCGCATCGTGCGCCGACATTTCTGCACTTGAAGACGGTGCGAATGCTCGGCCACGCGGGTTCGGATTTCGAGCCGGCCTATCACTCGATGGAGGAGATCGCGGCGGCGGAGGCGAAGGACCCGCTGTTGGCGTCGGCGCGATTGGTGATCGAATCGGGGCTGATGAGCGCGCAAGAGGTGCTGGCGAGATACGAGGAGCTTCGCGCGAGAACGGCAAGAGCGGCGGAGAAGGTGGTCACTCGCCCGCGACTCTCAACGGCCGCGGAGGTGTTGAGACCACTCGCGCCCTACACACCGAATGCCGTCAATGAGGAAGCCCGGCGCACGATCGACCCGGCCAAGCGCGCTGAGGTCTTCGGCGGCGAAGCGAAACTGCCGGAGCGACTGGAACCGCGGCATCTGGCCGTGCAGATTAATTCCGCGATGTTCGATCTCATGGCGAAATACCCGGAGATCGTGGTCTTTGGCGAAGACGTGGCTCAGAAGGGCGGCGTCTATTACGTCACGGCGGGGTTGTTTAAGAAGTTCAAGGCGGCTCGCGTCTTCAACACATTGCTGGATGAGCAAACGATCCTCGGACTCGCGCAGGGCTTTGCGAATGTCGGCCTGTTGCCGATGCCGGAGATTCAGTACCTCGCGTATTTCCACAACGCCTGCGATCAGATTCGTGGCGAGGCGTGCTCGCTGCAGTTCTTCTCGCAGAACCAATATCGAAATCCGATGGTCTTGCGCATGGCGTCGCTGGCCTATCAAAAGGGTTTCGGCGGCCACTTTCACAACGACAACAGCATTGCCGCGTTGCGAGACATTCCGGGTCTCGTCGTGGCGTGTCCGTCGCGCGGCGATGATGCCGCGGCGATGTTGCGAACGTGTGTTGCGCTCGCCAAGGTCGATGGCCGCGTCGTCGCATTCCTTGAGCCGATCGCGTTGTATATGACGAAGGATTTGCACGAGCCCAACGATGGCGGGTGGTCCTTTGCCTATCCGTCGCCGGAGGTGGCGGTGCCGCTCGGTCAGCCGCGTATTTACAACGAATCCGCCAAAGACCTGCTGATCGTTACATTCGGAAACGGCGTGTACATGTCGCTTCGCGCCGCGAAGCAGCTTGAAACGCAGGATGGCATCAACGTTCGGATCATGGACTTAAGATGGCTTAGTCCGCTGAATACGGATGAAATCGTCCGACAAGCCGAAGCGTGCGGGAAGGTCTTGGTTGTCGATGAAGGCCGGCGTTCAGGTGGGGTCGGCGAAGGAATCGTCACGACCATCGCCGAACGTGCGAATAGGCACATTCCAGTGGATCGAGTTGTGGGTAATGACACATACATCCCGCTCGGCCCGGCGGCGAATCTCGTTCTCCCGTCGGAGGAGGAGATTCTTAAGGCTGCACGAGTACTTCATAAGCATGACGATTGAGTCAGTTCGCGGAAAAAATTGGCACGGGTTGCGGCCGAGCGCACACAAAATAATTGAATCGACGAGACTGAACCGTTATATTGCATCTTGGCAATTCGGCCTGTCCGGGAAACAGGTCATATGGGAAATATCGGGATCACATATGTTGGATTGCGTGGGAGGCGAACCCCGCATCCATCGTCTTGCGACTCGCCGACCGCATCGAACCGTGTCATTGAGCGAGCGATCCAGCATTTTTTCGGAGGAACCTAAATGATCAAGCTGAACAAAAACAGCGCCGCCCTCATCCTGGCGGCAGGTCTCGTATTGACGGTTGGAGCGGTGACATTCGCCGGGGGCCACACGTGGAAGTTGAATGAGATCTTCAGTAACGCGAGCGGCAACATTCAGTTCATCGAGCTACGCGAATCGCTGGGTGGGGCAGGCGAAACTGCTGTTACCGGCCACGTCATATCAACCGTGACCGCCCCCGCTCATTCGTACACCATGCCAGGCCCGAATTTGACGCCGCCAACCGGCTTTAAGACGCTTCTCTTCGCCACGCCTGACTGCGCCGCGCTGCCGGGCTTCCCGACGCCAAACTATATCCTTAATGCCGCTCCGTTCTTCTCGGTCATCAACGATACGGTTTCCGGCTCGGGATGGCCGCCGGCCATGACCTATGTCGCAGGCGGGCTACCGACCGACGGCGTGCACTCTCGTAACGTGATTGGGCCGGTTATCGCGTGCAACACACCGACGAACTATGCGGGTGCGACGACGACGCTCAACCTCGGTTGTTCGACGCTGGGGGACGTCAACAATAACGGCATTTTGGACGGCGACGATATTGCCGCTTACGTTCGCGTCGTCACCAATACGGCGATCGTCGGCGACAACGCGGCGTGCGCGGAATACTGTCTGGGCAGCATCGATGCGAACACGGCGGCATTTGTGATCGATATGGTCAACTAGCGCCGCGCACCGATCCGAGTCTTGAGACATCAGGTGAACTGGCTGTCCCGACATATCGGTTCGCGCACGCATATTGCATTCCTCCCGGTATTCCTGCTGGTCATCAGTGCCTGCGACAATACGAGGCCGCCGTGCCCCACCTGCGCACAGGCCAAGCTTACCAACCAGTGGTGCGAAGCCTGCAAGGTCGGCTACGTTGCTGGTGTGTCGATCAAGAATAAGATTCTGTTCGAATACATGGATGCGCACGGCCATGAGCTCGACCTCGGCAGCGTCAAGTGCCTTATCTGTCAGGCCGGCATCGCCATCGACGGTTACTGCGAAGCATGCCGCATCGGCTGGGTCCGTAAGCTCGGCTACTTTTCACGCCTGACGTATCACCTCGCCAAAGGCAAACCGTGCGACCCGTCCTCACTGACTTGCAAAGGCTGTCGCACGAATGCGGAGCATTATGGGTGGTGCAAGACGTGCGGCGTGGGGCTGATCGGCAATGTCGTGATCCCGACGCGCGCCGACTTCGACGGCGGCGTCCGCGGGTTTGAATTGATGCTGACGGCGATCGAAGCGACGAAGCGGTGCGAACTCTGCCCCGTTGCCATCATGTCAGATACGATTTGTTTCTTCTGTAAGGTCACTTACAAAGATGGCAAACCCATCCCGATTCACTAAACAGGCTGATGCCATGGTCTCGCTATCGTGACCCAAGATGCGCGAGTTTTCGGGGCAATGGCACCCCCGTCCTGCCCAGCCCGGCGGTACGTCTCGTTTTCCCGTCTGCGGGGGCGAGTGAGGCCCCTTTGTGGGTAAAATTCACGCGTCCCGGCCTTGAAATCGACATCCCCTCTCCGGTACGCTACGCATTAGTAAAGGTGTTCGAGCGTCGGTGGCTGAATTCAGCAGTCTCCCATCTCCGACGTGGTGAAATGATCTAACGAAAGGTGATACTCATGACGCGAATTCTCTGGACATTCTGCGCACTCTCGGCCTTCGCCGCGATCCCCGCACAGTCGTCGGCACAAACACTTCAATATTACGGCTACGTTGCGAACTTGGAGGCAATGCAGGAGGTTCCTCCCAATGTGTCGCCTGCGATGGGAACCGGAATCTTCGTTATCGATGTCGTCAACGACACCATTTCCTACCGCATTGAATTCGGCGGGTTGACGGCCGCGGAGACGGCCGCGCATTTCCATGGTCCGGCCGGTCCCGGTGTGAATGCCGGTGTACTTGTCGCGCTTCCGGCCGGCAATCCAAAGGCCGGCGTTTGGAATTATCCGGCCGCCCTGGAGCCAGACGTTCTCGGCGGGCGAATTTATGTCAATATTCACTCGGCGGCTTTTCCGGGAGGTGAGATTCGCGGGCAGGTCGTCACGCACGCGGCCCGGCTATCCAGCGCGCAGGAAGTACCGCCGAACGCATCAACGGCCGCAGGGTTTGGCTGCTTTGTGATGGACCCCGCGGCAAACACACTTGCGTATTACATCGCCTACGGCGGTCTGAGCAGCAACGAGACCGCGGCGCATTTTCACGGGATGGCCCCGAGCGGCGTGAATGCCGGCGTGTTGCTGGGATTAGCGGCGGGCAGCCCGAAGGTGGGTGTATGGAGTTATCTGGAGTCTCAAGAGGGCCAGATACTCTCCGGCATGACCTACGTAAATATTCATACGACGATGAACCCCGGTGGTGAAATTCGCGGCCAGGTTGTGAACAGTCTGGCAACGATGCAGGCGCTTCAGGAAGTGCCACCCAACGGCACAACGGGCGTTGGCGTTGCCCATCATTCTCATGATCTGGCGGCGGATCGCATTGGGTACTTCATTCGATACGGTGGTTTGACCGGCGCTGAAACGGCTTCTCACATTCACGGATTTTCACCACGCGGCATTAACTCGGGCGTCAAGTTTGCTTACGCCGCCGGCGCGGTGAAGAACGGCTTCTTCACCCTTCCCGCCGCGGACGAACCGAACTACATGGACGGCCTTACCTACAACAACGTCCATACAGCGGTCAATCCGGGCGGCGAGATTCGCGGCCAGATCGAGCCGCGATTCAGTTGCTGGGGCGATTCCAACCGCGACAACCAGGTTGATTTGGTCGATGTGGCGCCATTTGTGAATTGCCTGCTCAACATCGGTCCGTGCGCCTGCAGCGATGTGAACTTCGACGGCACGGTGAATGGCGCCGACATCGCGCAGTTCATCATGGTCTTGTTGACGACCTGAGCCGGCAATCGCCAATATCACTGAACAAGAAAGGCCCGCGGTGTCGAAAACCGCGGGCCTTTTTTTGATGTCGATTGGATTGGCGGAGGATCAATTCTCGGCCACGGCCTTCACGCCGGGGTGCGAGGTCTTTTCCGGTGTCCTGGCAAAGGCGTACAGGCTAAGACTGCCCCAGACGAAGAGGATAATGCCGACGGCGGCGGCGAGTGCGCCGACGCGCTTCTGGGCCTTCTCGCCGACCGTGATGCCCCAGCTAATGCAAAAGGTCCAGATGCCGTTGGCAAAGTGATAGCACGCGGCCCAGAGGCCGACGACATACATGGAGAGGGTGATCCACGCGGGGACAACGAAGCCCAGTTGAGTAATCTCCCAGTGGGTCAGCCCTTTCCGTGTCATTTCAAATTTGTCATGGTTCGCTTCGGCCATGAATTCCGGTCCCCAGCCGACTAAATGCGCGAATCGGAACTTCATCAAGTGAACGATGATAAAGAGAAACGCGATGTAACCCGTGATGCGCTGCAACGTATAGCGCCGATTCGCCATGTACGGGTAGCTATGCGTGTTCGGCTCCGCGCTCATGGCGATCTTGATGCCGTAAATCGCGTGGAAGGCGAGGGGGAGAAAGATGCCAAAGGTCTCCAGCGCCCAGAGGTAGGGCAGCTTGTGAAGGCTGTGCACCGAATCGTTGAACTTCTCCGACCCCATGAAGGCCATGGAATTGGTCAGCATGTGCTCCGCCAGGAAGGCACCGATGGGGATGATCCCAGTCAGCGAATGCAGCTTTCGGAGGAGAAAGTGATACTTCTTGTCGAGAACGTTCGGGTCGAGGGTGAAGCCCTGCGATGCCGACGAGGACGAGGATGCGTTGTGGTGTTCCATGATGGCCGGATTGTAGAGCAATAATCCGCATCGGGAAGCCCGCAAGGAAGGCCGCCGGGCGGCCTGCAAACGGGACGCCTGAAAATCGCTGAGAAACAAGGCCGGATCGCCGCCCATCCGGGGGGCCTGATCGGGTAAAATCGTCGGGTCGGAATCGCCGACGTGTCCATCAAACCCGGGGGTGGAGCCTGTTCATGTCGAAGTTTGCCAGGTGGGGAATCGCTTCGTTATTTGTTGTCACAAGCACGGTCGGCTCGGCGGTGGCCGTCGACCATGCCATCAAACCGGGCGATCAGGTCATCGCCGTTGATGTTCAGAATGAGGAGCAACTCAAGGCGCTGCTCGCTCTCGATCTTGATATCTGGTCGCATGAAGTCGGTGTGGGGCCGGTCGATGTACATGCATCGGAACTGGAGCGGGCCGAACTCGCAAAGGCCGGATTTGCGTGGAAAGTAAAAAACCCCGATCTGCTTGGCGCATACGCAGATGAACAGGCCGGCATACTCTTGGCGCGAGGGTTGGCGACGCCGTTCGATTCTTATTTGCCCTTGGCGGACCTTTACACGTTCATGGCAAATCTTGCGGCGGCTCGCCCGGATATCTGTCAGGAGATTCCGTCCATCGGCAACTCGATCGAGAATCGTCCGATTCGTGTGTGGAAGATCACCGGCTCAGGCGCGGGTCCGAAACCGGGTGTGTTCTACCACGCCCTGCAACATGCCCGGGAGTGGATTACGGCGCCGACCGTGCTGTATCTTGCGAACCACCTGGTGACGAACCATGGCGTCGATCCGTGCATTACCGATCTGGTGGATCGCACAGAGTTCTACATCGCGCCTTGCGTCAATCCCGATGGATATACCTACTCCTGGATTTCCGGCAGCACGCGACTCTGGCGAAAGAATCGCCGAAACAACGGGGCCAATTTCGGCGTCGACCTGAACCGGAACTGGGCTTATGGATGGGGCGGCGGCGGATCGAGCGGCAGCACCAGCAGTGACACCTATCGCGGCACAGCGCCTTTTAGCGAACCGGAGACGACCGCTTTGTCCAACTTCATTACGGCCAATCCCAATATTAAGGCCTACATGGATTATCACAGTTATTCCCAGTTGATTCTATGGCCGTTCGGAAACAACTGTGTAGCGCCCACTCCGCCGGATGATGCGCGCTATTCGGCACTGGGAAATACGATGCAGGCGATGATTGAGTCAGTTCACGGGATGTATTACGAGCCGGGTCCGATCTGTCTTACGCTCTATCAGGCGAGTGGCGGGTCGGTCGATTGGGTCTATGGGACGGCCGGGCGAACTGGATTCACCATTGAACTTCGCGACACCGGGGCCGACGGCTTTGTCTTGCCTCCTGAACAGATCGCACCAAACTGCGAGGAGAACCTTTCTGCCATTCTCTACCTATCGCGCTATGCGTCGTCGGGGGTGCTCTTGGACATCGTCGGAACTCCACTAACTGTGATCGCCGCTGGCTCTCCGACCGCAATTCAATTCACGATCAACAACGCACAGGAAAATTACGTCGGCGGCTCGGGCCTTTTGTACTATCGCTACAACCCGGGCGATCCATTTTCGAGCGTGCCGCTGAATCTGGTGAGCGGACAGACGTACTCGGGCGCGATCCCTGCGGGCATCTGCGGGCAGACGCTTGAGTATTACGCCACCGCATCGGGCAGCCTCGGGTATCTCGCGCGTGCGCCATGCAACGCGCCGACGGCGGTGTATTCCGCGCCGGTTGCGAATATCGCGCCGCCTGCGACAGTCTTCAGTTACAACATGAGCGTCAACCCCGGATGGACGACACAGGGGCAGTGGGCCTATGGAACGCCGACGGGGTCCTGCGGCGATCCGTCATCGGGCTTCACCGGTTCCAGTGTTTATGGTTACAACCTTTCGGGCTGCTATCCCGACAACATCGCATCCGTTCAATATCTGACGACGACGCCGATCAACTGCACCGGCATGACCGGCGTGACGCTTCGCTTCCGCCGATGGCATGGGCAGGAGTCGTCGCAGTGGGATCACTCGAATATTCAGGCATCGAACGACGGCGTGAACTGGACGACCATTTGGAACTATAGCGGTCCGACCTTTACCGAGACGTCGTGGTCGCTTCAGACCTATAGCATCGCGTCGGTGGCCGACAACATGCCGTCGGTACGCATCCGCTGGGGCATGGGCACCAGTGACACCAACACCAACAGCTGTGGTTGGAACATTGATGATGTCGAGATCATCGCGTCGTCGTCCCTGGTTTGCGGCGGCTTCACGCTCGGCGACGTGAACAACGACACTAAGATTGATGCTGCGGATGTGGCCGCGTTCGTTCGCGTGCTGCTGAATCCGATCGCGGCGACCAGCCAGGAGCAGTGTGCGGCGGATATCACGCAGAATTGCGGCGTGACACTGGATGATGTCGATCCGTTCGTGGTGCTGCTGCTGGGCCCTTAAGCCCGTTCGAATTGCCGCGCGGCGAACACGCCGACGATCACGGCAGCGACGCCGAGCGCGACGCTTGCCGCGAGATAGGCCGATGCGCGCAGTGCATGGCCTTTCTCCGTCATCTCGTAGAGTTCCCACACGAACGTGGAAAATGTTGTGTAGGCGCCGATGAAGCCGACCGCGACGGCCAGCCGAAGGGCGTCGGAGACGGCTCGATCTCGAATCAACGTAAGGAAAAACGCGAGGATGAAGCAGCCGGTCAGATTTACCAGCAAGGTGCCATAGGGGAAGCCGCGCGGTGTGATGGATGAGACCAGTCCGGCGACGGCGAAACGGGCGATGGCGCCGAAGAAGCCGGCCAGCCCGATCATCGCGGCGTGTTGCAGCCAGACCATGAATCAACTCACGCAGGCGGGTTCGGGCAGGCGGTAACACTCGACGCGGCGCTGTGCCCACAAGTCGGTCTCGGGCGTGTATTGCTTCACATCCGCAAGTGAGAGGTCAAGTTCCAAGGCTGTCTCTAAGTCATCCTCGCGAACGATCACTGAGCCATCGGGGGCGACGACCGTCTGCACCGCAGCGTCGGCAGCGATGACGAAGATTCGATTTTCCGCGGCTCGGGCGCGAAGAAACGACTCCTCAAACACGCGGCCGCGCACGACAACGACCTGCGCCCCGGTGAGGGCGTGATAGCGCGTCGGCGCGAAACTTTTCAATTCCTCGGCGGTAATTCGACCGACGCGCCCGCCCGCGGCGTCGAGAAGGTCGGCGACGACCTCTGCATTTTGCGATTTCTGAATCGAGACCTTCGGGCCGGGCGACTTGGCGCGAAAGGCCGGGTGCCCGTCGATGATTCGGGATCGCACCTTGTCCTCGGCGTCGGTCGGGCGTCCGTCGCCAAGCGAGACTTCAGAGACGATCAGGTGCTCGCCGCCGACCGGGGCCTCAACGAGCGTCTGCCCATCGGCCGCGACGACGCGGCTCTGGCCGACGTATTCCAGGAAATCGCCCTCGCGGCCGGCCTTGCTGCAGCAGACCATTGGCACGCCAAACTCCATGGCCCGGGCGCGAATCAGAAATTCGGGATGCACGTTGCGATAGGTCCGGCGGACCTTGCTCGCGTTCACCCATGCGGTGGGCAGAATGATCATCCGCGCACCATCGGCTACGAGCGTGGCCATGATCTCGGGGGCCCGGCAGTCGGCGCAGATCATCATGCCAACGCGGCCAAGCTCGGTGTCCCATGCTGTGATGGAGTCGCCGGGGGCGAACCAGCGGTTGTCGCAATCCCAGAGGAAGTTCTTTCGGGCGATGCCGACGAGTTCGCCGGCGCGATCGAAGAGGGCCGCGCTGTTATAGAGATTTCCGTTTCGCTCTTCGACAAAGCCGGCGGCGAGGAAGAAGCCGTGCGTCTTCGCGAGCGCCGAGAATCGTGCCAGTACGTCGGCGCTGCGCAGGATGTCGGACTGCATGTACCGTTCCATGGAATGCAGCCAGTAGGCGGGATAGGTCGTTTCGGGGAGAACCAGCAGATCGGCATGTGCCTTGGCCGCGCCGGTTGCCAGGCGGTCGATCACCGGCCACACCGTGTCGGCGTGATCGAGCGTCACGGCTTCCATCTGTCCGCAGGCGGCAATCATGGGCGATTCCCTTCAACGTTGCGAAGACATCATAGGATAATGCTACGGGAAATCCGGCACTGCTTCACGCCGGCGTTGTCTGACAGGCGGCTTGTTCGTATACTTCCTGCGTTCCACGCCGGTTTCTATGGATAAACGCGATTATTACGAAGTGCTCGGCCTGACGCGCGGCGCGAGCGAGGCCGACATCAAGAAGGCCTATCGCCGGCTTGCCAAGGAATTCCACCCCGACCAGAACAAGGGAAAGAAGGACGCCGAGGAGCGCTTCAAGGAAGTGCAGGAGGCGTATTCCGTACTCACCGACGCCGACAAGCGCGCCAAGTATGACCGCTTCGGTCATGCCGGTGTCGATCCGCGATTCGCGGCGGCCGGCGCGGGACCGGGCAGCGGTTTCACCTGGTCGACCTCCGATGGCGAACCGATTGACATCGGCGACTTCGCGCAGTTCTTCGGCGGTGGCGGCGGCGGAAGCATCTTCGATCAGATTCTCGGCGGACGATCGCGCGGCCGATCGGCGGGGCATGCAGCACCGTCGCGCGATGTTGAGCATGAGGTCTCGCTTTCCTTCGAGCAGGCCGTGCAGGGCACGACGCTGGATGTCGACGTCTCCACCGGTCGCACTCAACAACGAATCTCCGTGCACGTGCCGCCGGGAGTGCGCGATGGGCAGGTCATTCGGGTGCGCGGCAAGGGCGGCCACGGATCGCGCGGGGCGGCCGGCGATTTACTGGTGACCTGCCGCGTTCGGCCGCATGCGTATTTCCGGCGCGACGGCGACGATGTGTATCTCGATGTGCCGGTGACGATTGGCGAGGCGGCGCTGGGTGCGAAGGTCGATCTGCCGACGCTCGATGGCGTGCGCACCGTGACGATTCCACCGGGCACGCCAAGCGGCGCGAAGCTGCGCCTTTCGGGCCTGGGTATCGCCAACCCCAAGGATGGACAGCGTGGCGATCAGTACGCCGTGATCAAGATCGTGCCGCCCGCGAAGCCGACGCCCGAGGAGCGGGCGGCGCTGGAGACGCTGGCGCGCGTGGACAGGACGACGCCGAGGGCCGGGCTGTGGCACTAACGGCTCGACTGGCGCGGGTGGGCGTTGCGACGGCGCTGTTGAATTGCCAATTCGTTGCCGCACTTCACGCACAGACGATCGGCCCCGCGGCGACGCAGCCGACGCGCGACTTGGCGCACGACCCGCGGATGGAGCAGTGGCGGCAGATCTTCTTCTGGTCGGTGGTGCTGCTACTCATACTCATGGTCGCGGCCGGAGCGATCATCCGGTTTTCGATGCGCTTTCGGACGTTGATCCTGCGGGATGAATCGCCGCCGACGGAAAGCGGGGACGTCTGGGCCATGCACCGGTTTCCGGAGAAGTTTGAGTTCGAGGGGGACGATGAAACCCCCGGTCAGCCGCCGGGCGACGAGGACTAGCCCGGGGGATTGCCTTTGCCCTGACCGCAAATTGAACTAACCACGGTCGGCGCCGGCTGTCATTGCCTGTGGGTGAATTTCCCGGCTTCGCGACACGGAATCGGCCGGCGACGTGCGGGGCAACTATAATTATGTATGCGGTACACGCCCGCGAAGGAGTAAGCCCATGAGCCTTTTCGACATCATCTTTCAGTTGATCTTCGCGATTATCGATATCATCTTTTTCTTCGTGTAACACTCGCGCGTGGCGAATGGTTCGCACCGCGGATGCTGCTGCGCTGTTGATGAATCAGTGGAGCGGGCCTCCGTTGCCCGTTTTCCATCAGCACACAGCGGGCAGGGACGCCCGCTCCACTTGGAATCGCTCCGTGGTCGGCGTGCGCCTCGTTTTTCCCATTCTTAATGATCGTAATAGGTATGCGACGGCCGGCCGGCGAGGATCTGTTCCTTGCCCCAGGTGGCCACGCTTCGGAATGCGTCGGAGGCGATGAAGGCGTCGAAGGCGGCCTTGTCGCTCCATTCGCTGAGGATGACGTAGCTCTGGGCGTCGTCGATGTCGCGGAACATCTTGGACTGGGTGTGGCCGGTCATGTCGCGCATGGCGTGGATGACCTTGCGGAAGGCGGCCTCGAAGGTTTCCTCCTTGCCGGGGAGGACTTTGTAGTTCATGCCGATGGTGACCATGTGCTTCTCTCCGTGGGTGGTGTTGTGGGGCGATTCTAGGAACTCGGACGAGAAACCGCCACTCGCTTGACGATTGGCCCTTCGCCGCGAAAATGGGGGACTTGCGATCCCTTTGGAGAGGTGTCCGAGTGGCTTAAGGTGCATGCTTGGAAAGCATGTGTACGTGTAAAAGCGTACCGGGGGTTCGAATCCCTCCCTCTCCGGTATTCATTCGCTACGAAGTTCGGTAAGTGCCGGACTGACTGGCACTTGACGCAACTTTCGATCACTACGTCCGAACCTTCTGGTGCACAGATGGTGCACAATGTGTGCGCCGGAGGTTTTCCAAGTGAAAACACTAACGCTCAAGAAGCGGCGCGGGAGATCCCGCGTCGGCCAGGTTTCGCTTTATGCACATCATGGTGCATGGTGGATCTACTATCGCGAAGATGGCGTTGTTCGGCGGAGACGGATCGGGGCCGACTATGAAAACGCCCGACGGGTGGCAGCTGAAATCAACTCGCAACTGACTTCGGCACGCCCGACTCTGTTCTCATTCGTACCGGTGTCCATTGAGGAGCTTGTTCGCCGCTGGCTCGACCACCACGAAATGGGGCGGAATTCGTCACTCGCGACCATTCGGCGTTATCGCGCTGCCACCCAACACCTTCTCAACTTCGCGGGGATACGGGGCAGCACGATTGGTGGTCACGAGATCGCTCCCGACGCTTTCGTTCGCTACCTGCGGACGATTCGTGTGTCATCTAACGGCCACTCCAACACGACGAAGCGCCCGTTGCGTGAGAACGGCATTCGCTTCATCCTCGAGTCGTGCCGGTCGTTGTACAGCTTTGCTGCAAGTCGTAGTCTCCTGCCTCCCCACTTCAACAACCCGTTCATCAATCTGATGCGGGAAACCTCAGGACCTGCCGACGGCAAGCCAATAAAAGTGCTCACGCCAGTGCAGGCAGCCCGATTTCTGGACACCTGTGACGACTGGCAATTCTCAGTGTTCTTTGCGTTGGCCACCCTTGGCCTGCGGCCGGGTGAACTCACCCACCTGCTGGCCGAAGACTTCGATCATGCCGGCGGCTGGATTCACATTCGCAATCGGTCATCTTTGGGCTGGCAGGTGAAGACCCGCCGACCAAGGGCGGTGCCGGTGTTTGACGAACAGACTGCCTTCTTTCGACGAATGCTCGGATCGCGTCAATCCGGCGTCATGTTTCTTCGGCGGAGGTTTTTCAGGGAGGGTAAAGCCCCTCTCGCTGGGCTTCCGGCTGAGAGACTGAATGCTGTCCTCGAGGAAAAGATTGCGAATCATAGCCGTCAAATCAAACGCGAGACCACGCGATGGGAGCGTCAACAAATCGCACGAATGGTCTGGCGCGATGCCGGAGCCATCCGCGATTGTCGTATCCGAACGGAGTTCATGAAAGTAACGCGACGCATCGGCATGTCCGATGTGACGACCCCGAAATCCTGGCGGCATTCGTTTGCGACGCTGCTCCAGGATGCGAATGTTGATCTGTTGATCAGGCAGCAAGTCATGGGCCATGCGCCGATGGCGGGCTGCGCGACTCCGGGCCTAGGTATGACTGCGGTCTACACCCATACCCGGCCTGAAACCTACCGGCGTGAAATCCGGCGTGCCTTGGACCTGATGCCTGACGTTTTGCGGTTGTCCGAATTGAGAATCTCGAAACTGGCGACAGTCGAAGTGGAGGTGCGCTAATGGCAATTGCATCAGTACCTCTGCTTCCAAAAAAATCGGGACCACTACGTGTCCTAACCATCGGGAGAATCTCAACGGTCCACCAACAAATGGAGAGCATCGATGCAATGTACGCCGTCGTCGAGACTCAGCTTCGACAGGTCTACAAGGGCGAGTTTGTGTTGACCAAGCTCGGCGAGCAGGCCAGTGGCATGCTCGTGGATCGCCCGACGATCGTTGACGCGATGCAACGCATCGCGGACGGTGAGTTTGATCTCGTGATGATTGAAGACCTGTCTCGAGCCTATCGAAATCCTGCTTTTCAGTACACATTCGTTCAACACTGCGTCGACAACGATACTCGCTTCATCGCTCTGAACGATAATCTCGACACCGCCGACGAGAACTGGGAACTGAGTCTTAGCTTCGCCACTGTGCGTCATGGGATGCATATTCCAGATACACGCAAGCGAGTTAAGCGCAGTGCGACGCACAGTTTTCATCAAGGCGGGATGGTGCTTAAAGTCCCGTTTGGCTATCGAAAGGTCTCCAAGGAGGATGCGCTGGCTGGCAACTCTGGCCCCGTGGGCTTACGGATTGCGAAGGATCCGAGCGCGACGCCGATCATTTTGAAAATGATGGATCGGGTCATGGCAGGAGACTCCTTTGAGGCAATCGTGCAAGGGCTCAACGACGAGGGTGTCTTGCCCGGACCATATGTCAAGAAACGCCGGTGGACCGCAAAGCTCCTCCGTACTTTCTTACGAATGGAGTTGCTACATGGCGAACGGATCCTTCGGAAGGTACTCTCAAACACGGTCTACAAAACCGGGAAAAGCAGGCGTGTTCCGAATTCTCCAGAGAATTGGGAGCGCAAAGTCTATCCCGAATTGGCACATTTGAGTCTGGACGAACACTTGAAGCTTCTGGAAGTGATGGATGCCCGTGCATCAAACGCGCGACATGCTCAGGGGACCGACCACCCTCGCTATCGCAGCCCTCGCTCTCGAACGGTTTTTCCGCGCCAGCATGCGACATGCGGCATCTGCGGCGCACTGATGTATACCACGGAAGGTGATCGGATCGTTTGCTCACGAGCACTGGCGGGAGACTGCTGGAACAAGGTGCGTCCACATGAGCCATCACTCCGCCAAGCGGTGCTGGACGCAATCCTTTCCGAAGCCCGGATGTATGCGCCATTCGAGGAATCGCTTCTCACTTCAACCAAGATCGAATTAGGTCGTTTGCAATCACATTTTGGTCAGCGCACCGCACTACTCGAAAAACAGCTTCAAGCGACCAAGACTCATATCAGTGCCATAACCACGGCCATTGCAGAATCCAATGGGCAGCTTCATTCTCTATTGGAAAGGTTGAAGACACTGGAGGATCTGAGTGCCAAGCTTAGCGAGGAGATCGCGGCAGCCAACGAAGCCAGGGCAGGGGAGCCGCCTGTACTTTCTGATGACTTGATTCGTGGGCGGATGCCGGAGTTATTACTGAGGATAGCGGCAGAATCATTCGATTTTGCGGAGTGGATCAGGAAACTCATACCGCAGCTACAGATTCTTCCGGTGCAAGCACTTGATACTGCCCTGGTCCGCTCAAAGGTTCGATTTGTAGTTCACTGGTCCGCGCTTGTCGATGAACCCGTCGATGACACGCACCACCTCCTTGATGTTGGAAACCTCCCGCAGCACGTTCAAGACGCAATGACACTGCGGAAATCGGGTATTTGTGAGGGCAGTCTTGGTCAAGTGGCTCGATCGTTGGGAATGTCGAGTATGCGGCTCAAGCGCGCGAGAGTTTTCTTGAGACTTATGCAGGAAGCCGGGGTTGAAGAGCCTTTCAAGGTTCTTACGGAAGCGCCAGTTTCTGCATCGCGTTGGAGAGGACCGAAAGGGAAGCAGGTTACCGAAGGTCCCTTCAATCGGCCCGCCGAAGTATTGAGTTCCGGTGTTTCACGGTCTGTGCAGATTTGCGAAATCGCAACGGTCGGCTAATTTCGTCGGACGCAGGCGGACCATCCTAAATGGCAGGTATCGGCCGATTCGTGGGGTATTGCATTGCCTTACGAATCGACCGAGACTGCTTCTATCCGCCGAGTGATTTCAGAGCCGGTTATTGGAAAACAGTGGCCAGGCAAGCCCGGCACTCACTAAAAACTTTTTTTTAGCTATCGCGGGCGCTCGGATGTGTGACTAGCCCCAACAATCGACCGGTTCTCGCTGGTCACGCGGGAGAGATCGTCGTAGGCGAAGAGGCTCCGGCTGACAGAGTCGTCGGTGCCAGTGATGCCTTTCTTGGCGGTGATCAGGCGACCGAGTGCATCGTAGGTGTACTTCTCGATGTCGGTGCTGGCCCCGGACTTCTCACGCTCAGTGATCCGTGAATCTCGGTTCCAACGGCCTGGAGGCGGTTCGGCAAACGACAAACAGAGACCTGTGCCATCCGGAACAGGGCGATGTTTCTGGTTCGTGGTTACAGCGACCACCATTTCGCTGACCGTTCTTCAACTGACGGACACACGCGGGCCGCATGGTGTTCGCAAGCGAACGAGGGGAGGACCACGACTTTCGTGCGTCGAGAGCATCGACCTGCACGGTCCCACGAGGCTCGTCATCCTTTACGCAGAAGCGAAGCGTTCCGGATTCGTCAGCAACTCGGAAGCGGACCGGCTCAAGTTTTTTCGCCGCAGCCGAGCACGCACGAGGGATGGGGACGAGGAACGCTCCCGGCCTTTTCACGGCCGTCGTGCGACGAGGGCTTTGGGGGTATATTTCCCAAGCTGATGAGGATGCAGCACGGCGGACGCTCTCTGATCATCCTTTGTCGCCAACGCAACGGTTGCAACCTAGCGTTCCGGTCGCGACGGGACCGGCTGACGATTTACATCAGGTCCGGGAAATCATTTTGCGATCGCTCGCGTCAGTAATAGGCACCTGAACGCTCGGGTAGGAGAATCAAAATGTGCGCCCTTAATATAACGCCAGCACAGACGGCCACACATGAGGCTGGGCACTGTTACATGGCCCATATTGTTGGGGCAAAAGTCGAAAAAGTTCGCATGCTCAAAGATGGTCCAGATGCGGGAGAGATGGTCCTACTTGAGGAAGAGGCCGATTTGCGCGGACAATCATTCGTCAAGCATGAATACTTCATCGATAATCAAAAGATACTGTTCACAAATGCTTCTTATATCGCCTGCGGCGGGCCAATAGCGGGCAGAATGTACGAGGGTGATTTTTTGCCCCTGACGCGATCAGAAGCACCCCGGGATCTGGTGGACCGAGTTTTTCTTGCGGATACCCGCAACGACTGGTGTGCTCTTGCACGACCGTTGGAACAAATGGGAATCCAGGCAACCGACGCCTACCGACTGATTGCGGAACTGTGCTGCAGCGTGTACGAGTACCTTCTCCATGGTTGGGACGCAGTGCAAAAAATCGCCGACGAACTTCTGATCAAGACGGAGCTCACCGGAGCTCAAATCGAATCGATTCTAACGCCGCAACCTTCGCCGCAATCCTGATGGAGAGACGCCCTTCAATAGTGGTACGTACCACTTCGATAGTGGTACGACTGCAAAATCACGCGAAAAAACGCGATGCGGTGCGAACCGTTGCGAATCGAGAAAGCGTCGCTAGATTGCTTTGAAATCAAGGCTTTTGCAGCCATTTGGAGCGCGTGCTCGGCGCGTTTTCCCAAGCTGGACGTCGTGGGTTCGAATCCCATCGCCCGCTTTCAAACGAAACTTCTTGAAAGGCCTGAGCTTACGAGCTTGGGCCTTTTTCATAGGACTTCCAAAAACGGCCTGAAAAACGCCATTTTTCGCCGAGTGGGTCAAAAGTGGGTCAGTCAGGTTCACGCCGTGCATTTGAGCGTCTCCTCGACAGCGCGTCGCGCTGCCTCGATCTGTTCCTGCTGCACTTGCAGGTAATGCTTCTGCGTCGTGCGGATGTCCGCGTGCCCGGCGAGTTGCTGCACGACGTGCAGTGGCGTCGACCGGGCGATGTTTGTGCAGAAGCTCTTCCGCAGGTCGTGGAACTTGCATCGCGGCACGCCGGCTCTCCGGCGGATCGCCTGAAAGTCGCGCGTGATGTTTTGCCGCTTCACGCGGTCTCCCGTTGCGGGACCCTTTTCGTTGACGACAACATACGACTGATCGGGCTTACCCGTTCAGCATTCGTCCAGGTCGTCTCTTGCGATTGTGTGATGATCGGGTAAAAAGATTTCGGAAAGTCCGCCCGTCGCCGCCGCAGCGACAAGCCTTCCCGTGACGCCAATCAATGAGCAAGGCTTGTCGTCATCCATACCAACGACATGGCCAACGTGTGTTCCCATCGTCTTCGTAACAATCCTGGTCATGCGATGACCCCTTTCTGGCCACTGAGGGCCGCATTAAGATTCCCGCTGCGCCAGGGCAAGGCTGCCCTCTACGGTACCGCGGGGAAGAAATGGATGCCCGCCTCCCACGTTCAGTAGAGAGGCGGGCACCTGTCCTACTGCTGCCCTTCAGAGGTGGATTCGGATTCGGAACCCCCACCTTCTTCGGAGCTGCCACCACCGAGGCCCTCTTCAATGGCGTCGGCGATGTCCTCGACAAAAGAGCCCCATCCCATGATGATGCTTCCTTTCCGGCCCGCTTATTGGGCCGCAACAAGAGGCTTGATCTTGGCCTTCTCCCAAACCGGCCTCTCGGTTTGGGTCCACGATGCGTGTCCACTACACCACCAATACGCAGGGACGCCACCAACTCCAACAACCCGGCCGTTTTTTTTGGCGATAAGGCGACGGGGCCTGGGCATCGGCGAGCCTGCTCATTTTTTTTGTTGGACTTACTCGTTGCTGGTCGTATGTCCACCGTGGGGCAGCGGTGAGAAGATCCGAAGTTAGTCACATAGTCGATTTGACGATTGGAGCAGGCGAGATCAGTTAGCCGGACAAGAATTGGGGAGAGTGTGCGGCTAGAGTTAAATTAAGCCGAAGGTGTAGGTAAGAGACGCCGCCGAATCCCCGTTGACGGCTTTGCGTTCCAGAGATGCGCGCATGGACGATCTAGACTCCAGGGACCTGCTCGAATTGCGTGCGAATCCGCGTAGCGACGCGTGTGTTCGCCGCCTTCAGGATCGTTGGTTTAAGCGACTCCGAGGGTATGCGCTCAAGATAGGTTTGTTGAGCGAGGACACGAACGAGCTTTGCAATGACTGGCTCTTGAGGGTGTCCAACGGAGCCGACGCTTACATTCAGTCCCGGTCGCCGAGTCCGTGGTTATGGACAATCTTTCGTAACCTATGCACTGACCGCTTGCGTGAAGTGCGGCGATTGCGGAGATCAGAAGCGTCGAATCTGGAGCAAGTCGAATACACGACACCCATGCAACTGGTCGGAGAAAAGGAGCAGAAACAAATCAAAATGGAACTTGCGCACAAGATTCTTGATAACCTGCCCAAGAATGAGCGATTTATTTACGAGGCCTATGTGATTCATGGTAAAGACCAGCGATCGTGGCCAGTGGGGCTAGCAGAAAAACTAACGGACATAACTGGGGTAGCTGCTCCTTCGTTCAGTGAATACAAGCGTCGTGCAGAGGAGAAAGTTCGGGGCCTAATCGAGAATTACAAAGATACGCGGAGTGCACAATGACAAATCCGCCTAATTACCATCGCATGAGTGATGATGAGATTGCAGAGATGATTCGCGAGTATCTCTTCGAGAACCCTTGGGAGACTCATCCCTCGATTTGGGAGGCCGTGCCCACGCCGGCTGAGCAGAGTACCACGCTTCCGAGTACTGAGAAGGGTATTGCGATCACCGGCCATGGTCAACGTGAATTTGCTCTCGCCGCAGACGAGCTGCGACAGGCCACGGCGCTCACGGGGGAACAATTGGTGCCGTTCACCGCGACGCCCGTCAAAGTGGAGGGAGAGCCACGTGAATTCCTAACCGACGGCAACCAAGTATTCGTTCGTTTGAAGCCCGGCGAGACCCCGACTCATTTGATCTTCGGTGAATTGAAAGTCTCGCTTGACATTGCAAAAGACCGCAAGACAGCCCTTCTTGTCGGCTACGGTCGGGGCACGTTTGAAGGATTCGTTGACAGGTTGGAGAAAAACCCGACGCAACACTTCATCAGGTGGGCTCTTCGAAGGGAAGGGCATGAGGATTGATTGAACATTGGCTTAAGGCACAACAGATTGGGCTTGCGGCGTATTGCATGCGTGCATTTGCAAAGTCGGCATCCAACGAAGCGATCCGATTCCGCACGGCGGCCCGACGCAATCTTCGACAGTTGTTATTCGAATGGGGATGGGAGGATCCCCTCAGAATGCAGTCGCTCCCTCCTAATGTCCTCCATCTGATTGCGACGTTACCTGACCAACAACTTGACGATCCATTCAATTCCGGACGACTTCATAGACAAGCGGCGGGAGCTCTGGAATACTTGACGCCTTGGCACGATTCTTTACATGCAAGATCGATCGCGGTGGCCCATCACATCATGCACGGGACGGGTAGTGCGCTGCGACTAACGCGCTATTGCGCCTCTATTTTCTCCGAGCTTCGCCGGCAGCGGCGTGGGACTTCTGAGCGTCGGCCGCAACGGGACTGGCGCGCTTTGGAGAAACCGGAACCCCTGCAACACCTAGACGCTGTGTTGACTCTGTTGCGAGGTCCTGCGGAGACGACCAATGATCGACTAGAACATATCGCAGAGCTTTGGGGGTTAATTGGCTGTACGCCCGGTGCGGCACACATTACAGCAACTCTTTACACTCATTTGTTCTGTTGGCCGCTATTTGTATTCCCTGTACAGGGGGAGGAGACCAGCATTGCATTGCCAGTTGCTGTCGATACCGTAATCGCGCGTCGGGACCGGAGTCGTCGGTCGGTGATTGTCTCCGGGAATTCGGCATTTCGCTTAGATGCTCAGGGGGGCGACAAGAAGACATGGCATTATCATTTCCAGCGTGCGCGTGAAGCGGCAATTCTGTTGTGGTTGCGAGCGCACGGCAATTGTGGAGCGGAATTCAAGGAGACAATACGAACACATACAACGTCTTACGACTTCACGTGGGCATCGACAATCGCGACTGGCGCACTTAACGCAAGCGACAGCAATAGGTTGCCTTTGTCGGGCGGCAGCGCTGCCGCCTATTTTTCGCAGGTCATATTGGCTCGATTGCTAGGAAAGCAATGGTACCTATCGAGCGCCATTACAGGATTAATTGGTGATCGTGTGATTGGTGTGGATGGCGAGGAGGATCGGGATTTTTGGTTCGACGCCCCAGGAAGCGTCGCAGCTAAAGTACGATTTGTTTTGGAGACGAGAACCTTTGAAAGGATCGTGCTTCCGAAGGCATCTGATAGTTTAGAAGATAATGACAAAGAGTTAGCCACGCAGCTCGCAGGGGAAGGTGGCACAGAAGTTGTGCGTGCTGCCAAGCTGTCCAATGTTGCTGACATAGTTCAGATTGATGGCTGGCGGAAAACCACTTTTATCCGTTGTCCTGATATCGCATGGAAGCTATTCGGCCGGCATGGTCCGGAAGCAATGTCCGTAGAAGACTCTGCCATGGAACGGGTGCTTGAGCAAGTCGCGTCAAGCAAACCTATCCTCCGGCTTGATGACGCGGATCCGAGTACTGTCGCATCTGCGTTGAAATACATTAACGAACGAATCCACGAAGATAACCAACCAAAATCCCCGCCCGGGATTTCCTGGAGCGTAATTCGTTGCATCGATGAAGAGCAGGACGCCGCGTTGTGGCGCACTTTGTGGCGGGTAATTGGCGCTTCGCTGTCTGAGTATGAGTTATTCCGCGATAGCCCCACGAAAGAAATCGCTGCGACGCGGCTCGCAGAAGCGCTTAACCAGTTTGCACCGACTGATCAACGTCAGAGTCACCGCGCGCCCGATGTAATAGTAATCGTCGGGGCCGATAGGTTTGAAGCAACAGCGGCACGTATCATGACGCCATTGGCTCATCCTACCTCGTTCAATGTACTTATGAATGAATTTGAGAGGACCCGGTCTCTCCGAGTATCTGGTGACCGCGTTACGCCTGCGGTCAATCAGTATCTCGGTGCGGCTCGCATTATACTCGTAAACGGGAAACCGGCGCCGGTTCAAGGTATCTCCATCCGTTCCGAATACGATCGGCGTGTATTGAGCGCTCTCGCGACGTTTCGCTTCGATTTCTCACAACAAATGGCAAGCCTACTCCTAGCTGAATGCGGTATCCACTGTTCCAATGTTCGACAGGCGCTCTCTGACATGGCCGCTCGAGGTTTTCTGCGCGAAGTAATGGGGCGGTATCACGTGATTGGCTCGCTTCGAAGCGGTCTCGCATTCAATCTAGAAACCGAAGCTGACGTACAGGCCAACAGTCATTGGGCGGCTGGAGTCGCGCTCGCCCCATACATAGTTAGTGCACCGGTACCGTCATTGGCCTACGATGTCGCATTCCTGCCTGAGAATATCATCGAGGCCGCTTTTCACTTGTCTGAAGCAAACCGACTTTACGCACGACTGGGGATGCAGTCAGAACGAAATAAAGTTGACGTGGCGCTTCGACAACTTTGCCGATTTGCGATGTTGCCTCATTGGGGCGTCGTGGATCGACTTAATCGGGCGAGACATGGACGGGAGGCCTACATACTCGCCAAAGAACTCATGGATGGCTGGCGAAATCATCCAGACAACAGGACTGAGTTGCCACCTCATCCTATTCACTTTGTCGAAGCAATTGAGGCGTTGGGCAACTGGATACCGCAAGAGAATCGCGTAGACGAGGTACTTAAGCTTATCGGGGAAGGACTCGCAGCGTGCCGCGCATACAGAGGAGAGGAAGTGTTCAACGAATTACAACTCTTGAGCGTCGCCGCTGTTTTTCTCTACAAGTATTCTTCGCAAGCGGCGGAGAAAATCCAGGACATTGATAGGCGGATTTGGGAGCTTCGACCTCAGTGGACTTGCATTCGAGGCGACTGGTTTGAAAAGAACGGCGATTCTGAGAGTAAACATGATTTGGCGACGGAACATTATGCATTAGGTACAAAGCAAGCTCCCGAATTCTATCAAAACTGGATTAAAGCGGTCGGTGCGGCGCGGTTGGCTTCTCTGGAATGTAGTGCCATGCATCTTAGGTTGTCCGAGTTGCCGACTCCACAGCGCGTAAAGCTGATGAGCTGGGCAAGATCCACAAGAGCCACGTCTCAAGACCGCTCCCCCGAATGGGTCAGAAAACGTTGGCAATCAGCGCTGCCCGTTCTGGATAGGCTGATCGGGGGCTGATTTAGGCATCCGAAGGGCGGTCGCGTCCAAGTGGCGCTGCAATCGAAGAGGCCGGTGCAAAAGCAAAGTTGATTTCGGATGGGGCCGTACGGTAGTGTTGTTGTAGTGGGATTACGAATCCCGCGGCTGTCAGGAACGCGAACCGCGTATCTGACGCTTTTAGATGGGCGTGGACCGCCCGGTAAATCTGACTACCAATCAGGCTAAGGAGACGCGCTTGAGGCGGCTGCCGCATTCGACGCGGAAAGGGGACCGAAGCCCCTCTTCTGCCCAGTGCGCCTCCAGCGCGCGAGCAAGTAATACGTCGACACGGCAACGAGGCCATACGGATATGACCTCGACCATTACGAGGTCGTTGGTTTCATCCTCATGGCGCGCGAGTTCAATGAGTCGTTGCGGCGGCCTGCCATTACCAACGCTATGGGCGTAGTACTGGAAAAGTGGTCGATCTTTCAAAACATGATGTGCCGACAATAGAAAGGCGCGGTCGTGGTACCCAATCAGCGTCGCCGTGCCGTTCAATTTGCACGAGCCTCCGTTTATCACGCCGTAGATCGCCACGACATGCGTCGCGGTATATTGTGCCATTTCGTTTGCTCGCTCAAGCAACGCTGTTTGGCGCTCGGTCATGCGCCGCCCTCCAGTACCGACTCCACCGCGACCCGCGCCGCCGTGATGAACTCCGGTTGCACCTTCAGGTAGTTGCGTCGCGTCGTTCGGATGCCACGCGCAGACCTAACCACGCTTTAGCGGGTTGCCGGAAGGCACCTTTTCAACCTTCGCAATGATCTGGGATGCCGATGTCTTGAGAATTCGGCAAACCCTCATCAGCATGTCTACTGTAGGTGATTGGCGATTGCGCTCGAGTTGGCTGACGTATTCGCGTGAAATCCGAGCCTGAGCAGCCACCTGCTCTTGCGTCAGACCGGCTTTGCGCCGGGCATTCTTGAGCTCGTCTCCCAGCATGCCGTGAACGTAACGGTCGCCATTAGCTGAGTCTGTAAACTATGGTTTACAAGGCTGAGCGCATGCCTCCCGGCGTCCACTCGCCTAGCGTTCCACCTTCCTGTTCCAAGCGGACTAGTGGCCCTCGGAAAGCAGGCCTAACGGAGCGGAACCCCGCACGACGTGTTGCACCTGACTCCCCGGGCCAGTTCAGGCACGGCGGTTCTGTCACCTTCGGCCGACGAAGGAGTCCGCGATGACCCGAGAGAAAACTCGGCAACTGGCGCAACTCGCGAATAATCTCACTGAAATCCTCATGACCGCTGCCATCTGCGCTGAGAAGATTCGAGCCACCGTCATGACGGAACTTGAGATCAGCAGGGCATTGCATGACAAGCACTCGAATGACGCTCCACCTTCCGAACCCGTGAGCGCCAATCACGGCCCGATCGTCGATCACTCTACATTCTCGCTAGCGTGGCATGGAAAGACCTGCTACCTCGGCTACACAGTACTTTTCCGCCTGGCCGATCGACTGTCGCGGCGACCCAACCAGTATGTTACCCCTGAGCAGCTGCTTCGAGACGTCTGGTTCGGTGATTTGCGATCGCCTGACACCATTCGAAGCGCCATCCGCCATCTCCGGCATCGCCTGCAGTATGCGGGCATGACCGATCTTGCAACCGCCATTCGAGGTCAGGGTGGCCGATACGGACTCATTCTCCACGATGACATGTGATCATTTTGCACAAGAATTGCACGCCAATGCGCCGCGAGATTGCACGGTCATGGGCGATACTCTTCTCGATTGCTTGATTGGGGCAGCGCCATTTTCTGCATGCCTGGGCGGGGTTGAGTAAATCTTACCTTCGCGGTTTGAGGCGCGCGACTGTCGACGCGGAGCCTTTCGCGGCCACGATGAGGTCGCAAACGAGGTGTTGATGGCTACGCAGATAGATGAAAGCCAACGCCCATGGTGGGTTCGCGATCCACCACGTGACGAAGCGGCGACGCCACAGTTTCGTGCGGTCGCCTATTACCGGCATTCTGCGCAGGACCGCCAAGAGAATTCGGTCGCCATTCAGCAAGAACAGGTGCAAGAGTGGGCCCGCACCAACGGGGTTGAGATCATCCACGAGTTCTCTGATCGCGGAAAATCAGGTCTAACGGCCGAGGGGCGGGATGCGTTTAAGGAGATGATGGACGTCTGGGTCAAACTCCGTGATGACTTTCAGTTCGTTCTGTGTCTTGATGTCAGTCGATGGGGACGTTTTCAAGACATCGACCTATCGGCCACATACAGCGCTGAATGCAAGCGGCATGGAAAGCAAGTTATTTACACGACGCTCGGCAAGCCGAAGCACGGCGACCAGCTCCATCAGGTGTACATTCAGTTTGAACGATATCGGGCCGCTCAATACAGCAAGGAGCTCAGCGACAAGGTGTTCCGCGGGTGCGTGAAGATCAGCCAACAGGGCTATTGGGCTGGCGGCAAGCCGCCTTACGGCTTTCACAGAATGTTGCTTGATGAGGCCCGCAAGCCGGTCCAAGTCCTGGAAACCGGCCAGCGAAAGAGCATCCAGAATCAACGAGTGACTCTGACGACGGGCGATGGGCAACAAGTAGCGGCGGTACGTCGGATATTTCGGGAGTTCACCAAGACGCTACGCAGCGCCAAGGAAATCGCCGAGGGACTCAACGGAGACAGCATCGCCTCCCCAGGTGGAGGCCCTTGGAATGGCGCGAAGGTAAACCGAATTCTGATCAACGAACTGTACGTCGGGACCCTGGTGTACAACCGAACCACCCAGAAACTCAAGACGCCTTCTCGCGATAACCCTAAGACCGATTGGATCAGAACCAGCGGTGCGTTTGATCCTATCGTCGAGCAGTCCGTTTTCGACCAGGCCCAGGACGTGCTTGCCCAGGCAGCGCTCAGGTACACACCAGAGTTCATGCTCGCCCAGCTTGAGAGGCTCTTTCACAAGCACGAGTTCTTGCGACCCTCGCTCCTGCAAGCCGATTCTTCAGCGCCCTCCCCTTCTACTTACGCCAAGCATTTCGTTTCACTCGACACCGCCTATCAGCAGGTGTTTCGGATCGCTCTTGCGGAGGTCAGGACGGAGGTGGAGTTGTTGGTGCGGGACTTAGTCCAGGAAGTGGAAGCCTATGATGATTTTCTCGTGCTCAATCGCAAGGTCACAGTCTTGATCCAGCCCTCTGTGCCCGTGCTATTTGGATACAACCAGTACTGGTACTTCCGCCCGGACGAGCGCGGCATTGTAGATATCACGCTGGGAGTTCCGCTCTCGGGTCCGAAGGGCCCGCAGATTTTGGGCTACCTCGCGCTTCCGCGCCTGTTGGTACAGGACCGCGGGATTCGACTGTTCGGATCCTCAGAGTCGCGCCTCGATATGTACGGTCATCACGGGCTTGAAGTCCTCTTTCAATTAGCGAGGTCGTAATGGATGCAGCACCGATTCTGCTGATGAAGGATCGCCGACGTGAAATGATCCCGATCGACAAGATCAGGGTGGTCAATTCGCGCAGGAGATTGTTCCTTGCCTGTTAGGAGCGCAGCGCGAGGCGTTCACCGGCAACCGCAT
>CAZSBF010000021.1:0-50403 GCA_964605185.1 uncultured Planctomycetaceae bacterium | reverse complement strand
AAGTCATTTACCAGTCGGCCATATCCAAAAAACGTCCCGCGATCAGTAAGCAACAGGTTTGAGTTCACCACGCTCCGCGCCTTGAACACCGCCTGGTTCATCTGCTCCGGGGCCATGAACTGCCCCTTCTTGATGTTCACCACGCGACCCGTCTTGGCCGCGGCGACGATGAGATCTGTTTGCCGACAGAGAAAAGCGGGAATCTGCAACACGTCGCACACCTCACCCGCCGGCGCAGCCTGTTCGGGCTGGTGAATGTCCGTTAGGACCGGAACGCCGATCTTCCGCTTCACCTCGGCCAGCGTCTTTAGCCCCGATTCCAAACCCGGCCCGCGAAACCCGGTGACGCTCGTCCGGTTTGCCTTGTCGAAGCTGCACTTGAAGATGTACGGCACTTTCAACCGTTCACAAATCTTTGCCGCAGTCTCGGCGATCATGAGGCAATGATCAGTCGACTCAATAATGCACGGCCCGGCAATGAGCGCAAGACCGCAACCTGGACCGATCTTGACAGGGCCGACACTAATTGCGGGGGCAGCCATGGGGGTTGTCTCCAAGCGGCTCATGATACGCCGCGCCTAAGAGCCGGGCAAAACACATCACCAATAATTCGACGGCGGCACGGCCCTGATCGTCAGGTCATCGTGGTAATTCGCCGCTTTGGTGCTGGGCAGGCCGCGAAGGTGCGACACCTCATTAAGGCATACGAGACTGCTGACGCCCTGATGAAAGCGAAGGGCCGTAAGAGCTGCATTGTCGATCACGAAACGAAAGGACGGCCCCGGTGTGTTCGTGAGCCAGGCCTCAATCAGCCGCGCCACCGGGCTCCCGTGGCTGGTCACGATCACAACATCTTCGGGGTGACTCCACCGCTCTTTGACGAACGCCACGAACGACTGCACGCGGGCAATCAGGTCGCTAAGCGACTCGTCGATCATGGGCCAGACCAGCGGCCCTTCGTGATCCGGGCATTCGATCGAGGCGTCGCAAGCCTGAAGAATGGACTCGACGGGTGGAATCGCACGGCGCGAGTCGCTCCCGGGTGCCACATGGTGATATTCACAAAGCTCCGGCCGAAGGAGAATCGGCAGGTCGCGCGACTTCGCCAGCGGTTGGACCGTGTCCAGACACCTGCGAAACGGGCTGGAGTAAATCGCCACAATGCGCTGTGATTTGAGCCGCTCGGCCAGACGCTGGGCTTGTGTTTGGCCCAGTTCCGATAGGGCCGAATCGAGCCCGGGGTCCAGTGCGGCATTGGCGAGCGATTGAGCATGTCGTACGGCGTAGAGCAGCAAGCGTCAGGCTCCCATTAGTGTTTGGGCATTCTAGCGAAGGCGGCCGATCAAAAAGAGGGGCGATTTCATTGACAGTTCGCGGGCCGGGGCGTACATTTTGGACGTGATAGTTGAAGGATTCCGCGCGCCCCGCTGCGCGCGTCGCATACAGGGAGGTTTTTCCATGACGAGAACTATTCTGTCGTTCGCATTGTCGCTTGCCACGTTGTCGGCCTGCGCGTCGATTGCGTTTGCAGAGCCGACGGAAAACGCCGGCGCATTTCCCTGGGAAGGCGAAGTCACCGGCACAAACGTTTTCGTTCGCAGCGGTGCCGGCAACAATTGGTACCCCACCATGAAAGTCGGCGGCGGCGACCGCGTGCTCGTGACCGGCGAGAAGTTCGGATGGTATCAGATCGCCCCGCCCGCCGGCAGCTTCAGCTTCATCGACTCCAACATGGTTGATCGCAAGCCCGGCGCAAAGACCGGCACCGTCAAACAGGACAAAGTCTATGTCCGCGCCGGTAGTAAGCTGGAGAAGCGGAAGAGCTCCACGCAGCTCGTCTTGAACAAAGGCGCAACCGTGGATATCACCGGCGAAGACGACGGCTTCTACCAAATCAAGCCCCCCACCGGCGCGACGCTGTTCATCTCAAAACAATATGTGAAACCGGTCGGCACCGGCGCGAAGACCGGTCTCGTCGAGCAACACGTCAGCGGAACATCGGAACCGGCGACGCCGACCAAATCGGGCGATGCCCCATCCACTGGCGCGCAGCAATCCGAGCCGCCCAAGGCAGATCCGACCACGCCGCCGACGGATGCGAATAATTCCGGTCAGCCTACGACTCCGACTGAGCCCGGCCGCACTCCGCTCCCCAATGATGCCGAGCCTGATGCCGCGGACGACGGTCAGCCGACGGACAACGACGACGCAACGCCAACCTCCGATGCAACGACTCCTACCGGAAAGCCGGCTGCCACAAAGAAGCCGGCGACGAAGCACAAAGCAACCGGCAAGGATGCCGTCACGAAGAAAAATGAACCCGCGCCAAACACTCCTCCGACGACCGGACGCTTCAAGGCAATGCTCACCGTCGTTGAAGGCGATATGGTGACCATGCTTCGCAAGCCATTCGAAGAACAAGATTTCAATTCCATCATCAAGAAGTATGAGCCGATCGCCAATCAAAGCGAGGAGCCGATCCCGTCTCAAATCGCGAAGATTCGCATAAAGCAGTTGAACGACCGGTCAGGGTTCCGATTGGCACGCGTCGAAAACGACAAGGACAACAAGGCCATCGCCGACCTCCGCGCCAACATGGATCAGGAGCGAAAAAAGATCATGACCCGGCGCTACGAAAAGAGCGTCGAGCGCTATGAACTTGAGGGCGAACTCAAGGAGAGTTTCGCATTCGCCCCTGAAAATCGGCGCTATCGCCTTGTTGACCCTACGACCAAGATGACGATCGCCTACGTTGACATCCCGGCCAGCGTCGAGGGCAACCCGCGTCACCTCGTCGGCCAACTTGTCGGCATTAAGGTGGAAACCAAGAGTTTCAGCCCCTCTGCCAGAGTGCCCATCGCTATCGCGAGGGAAGTGGTCGACCTCTCGCCGCGAAAGCTAATGAACGATGGCACTCATTCTCCGGATGCCCCCGCGCACGAAGTAATGCCGCCGCCGGAAGAGCCTACCGCCAAAGACGCCGCCGCCGCAGGCAAGCCTGCGTCAACGCAGGAACCCGCCGCCAACGCGGCCGACCACATCGACTCAGACAACTAACCTAAGTCGGCGAGAAGATGTTGACGTGGTGTACTACTTTGTCATTGGAGGCGACGGTCAACGCTACGGCCCGGCCGATATCGACGCCCTCGTTCAATGGGCGCGCGAAGGGCGACTTGTCGGCGACACTACCCTGATCGAGCGCGGCACCGACCGCCAACTCCGCGCAGATTCCATCACCGCCATCAGCGTTGCGCTCCAACGACTTTCCGGCATCACACCAGCAGCCTCCGTCGAGCCCCGTTCGGATTTCTCTCGCGAAGCCCCGACGATGTCAGTGGCACCATCACCACGATCAAACGCCCCACCACCCCCACCACCGCCGCCTGCTCAACCAATCGTGAGCCGTTCCAGCCAAGTCATGGATGACATGAGTTCGCGCAGCCGTCTCGCCGCCGGATTGCTCGGCATCTTTCTCGGCGGCCTCGGTATCCATCGCTTCTATCTGGGATACAAAGGAATGGGACTGCTCATGCTCTTGCTCTCGCTGGGATTAGGCACCCTTACCGGCGGCGTGACGTGCAGTTTTGTCCATTTGTGGGGATTGATCGAAGGGATCGTCATTCTCAGTGGTGGATTCAAGGACGCCGATGGGCGAGCACTACGCAGTTAACCGCCCAGGCCCTTAGCTCGGCGGAAGGTCCCCCGTGCGAGCTCCCGTATAATCGACGCTGATCTTCGCGGTAAGACTCAGATTTCCCCCGCTGGCGCCGCCCGCGATAACCAGTAACGTGCGAGCCAGTGTGCCCTCGGTGGTAAGCGCGGCCCGATCAAAAATCCCTTGTATGCTCGCCGCCTGAAACAACGCCCCGCCGCCCTGATTGTCGCCCGTTGCCGCCCCAGACACGTCGCCGATGAAGATGTAATTCCCGCCCCCGTCGATGGCCCCCTCGATCATGTGGGATGGATCCGACACGTTCGTCAATTTCATGACCGCGTATCGTGGAAAACTCACCCACACCATTTCGGGAATGGCTGCGTCGAGTGCGGCGTTCAAATCGGCAAGCCCGTTGTTCCACGCATCAATCACAGATGCCAATTCCGACGGATAATCCGAAGGATCGAGCGGTTCCAACGTGGTGGTTGTCGAATCCTCGATCTTCTCTCCGCCACCGTTGACCGTCCAGGACAGTGCCACCTTCACTTCGCCTCGAGTAATCGTCCATTCACCCGCCAACGGTTCGTTGAGCGCCAAACCCGGAGCAAGCCCCGTCGTGTTGGGGCATCCGTTTCCGGTCATGCCTGTCGCAACGAGAGGGATCGCAAGAATGAAAAGTCTCAGAGGGGAAGACGAAATTCGGTGCATTGCGCGAACTCCCGGAGAATCAGGCGGCGAGGCACCGAAGGACTGTAGGGACGAAGCTGATCGCGGGCAAGTGCGGCGCGAAGTTAGATCGGAAATCCCATCATGGCCGACCAACGGCGCATCGCGGCTATTGGCATCGAAAACGCCGTATTCATCAAATCGAGGTTTGATAAATGCGTGCCGAACGCGCGGCTCGACGGCGCACTTTTCGACCGTTCCGGCCACTCTGACACCAACGTGGTAATCATGGACGACACGAGAACAGCATCCAACAATACGCTCGGGCACAAGTCCGCGACAACGTCCGTCACGATATGAATCGATTTTCGGAAGAGTAGAAGGTCGGCCGGAAAGACCGCGCCCTGCGACGCAAGATCGTCCATGAGTCTCATAAGCCATGCCGGCCCCGGAATGAACGGCGCGGATCGAATCCACCGGCTGACGGTGCCGCGCACCATTTCGTTCCCAACAGGTCGCGAATTGAGCGCCGCCAACTCAATGGCAACCGCGTCGGCATCCATCAATCCGGCCGCGATCACGATTCGAATAAGCCCGCCTCGGACGGTCTGCGACAGCAAACCGGTCAGGCTCCAATCGAGGATTGCCAGTCGCCCCTCAGGAGTAACAAATAGATTTCCGGCGTGCGGGTCGGCGTGAAAGATCGCCCGATCGCTTCGATCGAGAATCGGCCCGGCGATCAGTCGTTCAATCAAGGTGCGTGCGAGGCGTTCCGAGGCGCTGCCCGAATACTCGGTGACCTTCACGCCGTGAACCCGTGACATCGCAGTAATCGAAGCGTTAGAGAATGCGAGGAGTCTCGGCACGATCACACGGTCATCGCCTGCGAATCGGTCGGCCGCGGCCGCGAGATTGGCTCGCTCCATGTCAAATCGGACCTCGTTCTCCAGCAGTTGCCGAACCGTGTCGAATGTCTCTCGGTATGCAAGCGCCGGGAGCCCGAGTCGCGCCGCCTCACGATCCAGGTGGTCCGCCAGCCGAGACAGGATGTCCAACTCCTCGAATAGCCGATCCGCCACACCTGGTTTGAGTATCTTGAGCACGCCTTCAAGCGTCTGACCCGGGGCATCCGAATCGCAATACGAAACCGGAACCACGACGGCAACACTCGCCTCGGCGAGCGGCGTCGGCTCAACGGTAATTGCGTATCGCTCGACGAAAGGCCCCAACTCGCGCTCGATCATCGGCGCAATCGCATTCCACGGAGTTCGTGGCTCGAGAGATTCCAGTTGCTGCAATCCGCGCCGCAGCGCGGGATCCAGCGCACGATTACGCGCCAGCACCTGCCCGAGCTTGTGCATCGTCGGGCACTCGTGCATCACGCGCAGGACGCACGACACGGCTTCAACATTTGCGAACTGGGATACGAGTCCATCCCGCCGATCTGCCGGGAGTTGCTCAATGAAAAACCGAAACCCCTCAACAACAAGCGGCCGCCACGCCGAATAGACGTCCGGAACAAGCGGCGCAATGTCGATCTCGGGCAATGTCATCGAGCCCCTACGGTTTCTTCGTCCACTGATCCAACCACCCCAGCACCGTTTCGTGCCAGAGGATGCTGTTGGCCGGCTTCAGCACCCAGTGATTCTCATCGGGGAAATAGAGGAATTTGCTGGGAATCCCGCGCCGCTGAAGCGCCGTAAACGTGGACATCCCCTGCGTCTCCACGACGCGGAAGTCCTGCCCGCCATGAATTACGAGCATCGGCGTCTTCCAGTTTTTCACATGGTTCTGCGGATTGTGCTTTTCATAATGTTCGGGATTGTCCCACGGCGTGCCCATGTGATCCCACTCCGGAAACCACAATTCCTCGGTGTCGTAATACGCCATCCGCTCGTCGAGGTTGCCATCGTGGCAGACGAGACACTTAAACCCATCGGACCAGTTGCCCGCGATCCAGTTGATCATGTACCCGCCATACGAAGCGCCAAGCGCGCCGACCCGATCACCATCCATCCATGGATACTGCTTCAACGCAGCCGCCAGCCCCTTCTGCAAATCTTCCAGCGGCTTGCCGCCCCAATCGCCGCGAATGGCATCGCAAAACGCCTGGCCATAGCCGGTCGAACCGTGGAAGTCGATCATCACCGCCGCGTACCCGGCGCCCGCATATGTCTGCGGATTCCATCGGTAGTGAAAGTCATTCCCAAACGAGCCTTGTGGGCCGCCGTGAATCAGAAACGCCACAGGATATTTCTTTTTCTCATCGAGCCCGACCGGCTTCACCACATATCCATAGACCTTGTCGCCGCCCGCGCCGGTAAACGAAAACTGCTCCGGCTCACCAAATTGAATCTTGGCCAGTCGATCCGCGTTAACTCGCGTCACCGGCTTGTTGTCGGTGCCGTCAAAATTGACGGAGTAAATATCCGTAGGCCCGGCAAGGTGATGCATCGTGTAAATCAGTCTGTTTCCAGCAATAGACGGACTGCCGCAAGCCCCCTGCCCCACTACGATTCGGTCCTTCCCCGTCGTAACATCAATCGCAAAGATCGCATTTTGTCCGATGTTTTCGGCAGCAACGAAAAGTGTCTTGCCGTCCTCCGACCAGCACATCTCACCGGCTGAGTGATCCCAATTCGGAGCGACTTCACGATCTTTGCCGCTCACCCCGTCGCGCACCATGATTCGCTGGCGATCCGCTTCATAGCCCGGTCGAGACATGGCCTTATAGACAAGCGTTTTCCCGTCAGGCGAAAACTGCGGAGATCCGTCAAGTGCTTTGTTGGACTCTGTGAGTCGAGCTGGCTTGCCAGACCCATCGAGCGTCGCAATCCACAAGTCCAGATTGGTCGACCACGCCTCGCTGTTTCCTTCATCGCGTGCACAGAACACAACGGAATTTCCATCCGGCGAGAACGCGATCTCCTCCGTTCCGCCGAATGGCTTGCTCGGCCCGTCCGCATCCATGTCTTTCATGACATCGACGGCATCGCCACCACCCGCCGGCATGACGAACACATGATTGCGCCGCCCGTCCTTCCAAGTATCCCAGTGCCTGAAAAACAGCTTGTCATAAACACGGCCTGTCGCCTTGCGCTTGGCCTGTTCATCAAGTCGCTTCTGCGTATCCTCAGGCGAAGCCCCCGGAAAGACCTCCATCGAGAATGCAAGATGCCTGCCATCGCCCGATACCACAAGCGATGACACGTCCAACGGCAGCTTCGTCACCTGCTCGGCTTCACCGCCACTAACTGCGATTTTCCAAACCTGCGATGATCCCGATCGCGTCGAAAGAAAGTAAATCGAGCGCCCATCAGCCGACCAGCGCGGGTTGTTGTCGGCCGCCTCATGCGCCGTGAGCCGGCGCGACGTCGCTCCGTCAGCGCTCACCAGCCACAGGTCCGTACGACCCTTGTTGGCCTCCATGTCGGTCGTTCGAAGGACGTAGACGATCCACTTCCCGTCGGGCGATACTTGTGGATCAGAGATTCGCTTCAAGACGACGAGGTCGTGAACGGTAAACGGGTGCGGCTCCTCCGCAGGAGCCCGAAGCGTGAAGACTGTCGTAGCAAGGACTGCGGCAACCGGCAACCAACGCATTCTGGGTATCCTCCAATTAGTGCTCGCTTGGCTAGTTCTGATGCATTCTAACGGCTCGTGGAAAACCGGACAGCGGGTAACACTTGCGTCGCGGCCGATACGGATAGAATCGCAACGACGGAGAAACGTATTGTCACTTCGAGCCGTACGACGCTGGTGTACCGCGAATGCCCTCATCGCCGGCGCGCGGTGTGCGCCGTTGATGCCCGAGTTTGCCGTCGGCAGCGCGGAGAGCTTGGCGAGGTTTTTCGGAAGACGACTCCCCCCGCTCGCCAGCATGGTGCGGGCCAACATGCAATCGGCAGGGGTCTATTCGCCGGAATCCTTCGCCGAGTATTTCGCGCAGGTCGCCCGACATCTTGGGAATGCGGCCCGCATCTTCAAATACCATGGCATACCGGGCCGCTTGCAATCCCTCGCACGGGAGCAAGTCGATCTGGATCCAACGCTCTCCCGATTGGCGGACATCCGCGCCGGAGGCCGCGGAGCACTACTGGCCCCCGCCCATGCGGTGAACTTCTTACTCACTGCTACGCGCGTTCATCAGGAGTTTCCGATCCGCGTGTTCTTGCGTTGGTCGAAGGATGAACGACGAGTCAAACTGAAACAACAGTGGTGCGAGGCCTGCGGACTTAGCGTGCTCCTCGAACCCGGCCGCACGGTCAGCGCAACAACCCGCGCTGAAATGTGCGTGGACGCCCTCAAGCGTGGCGAAATACTTCTCATCACGCCTGACGTGGCTCAAAAGCGCGACGAAGGCACGCCCGTCTCGTTGCTTGGACGAACCGCATACTTGCCGACCGGGGCCGCAGCGATTGCCATGCTCGCCGAGGCGCCACTTATTCCAATGTTCAGCCGGTTGGAGCGTGGAGTGCAAGTAATGTACATCGCGGAGCCAATACCAATCCCGATGCGGTCGCGCGCCGAGGGAGGCCGACCGGCGGCACTTGGCACGGCCATGCAGCAATGGGCCAATGGATTCGATTCCTACCTTCGCGCCTGTCCTGCCGCATGGTTTCTCTGGGGCGACAGTCGCTGGACTCGATTTTTTCGCGGCGATCCCGAATACTCCGAACTTTCTCTAAGAGGGACGCCATGACCGCACTCGTGTTGCTGGCCTGTGTCCCGCTCTTAATGTGGATCGTGCAAACGATTGCGCTTCGCGCAGCCGGGTTGCCGGTTCGTTGGCGGATCGACTCGAAAAACGCCCCACCTTCCATCCGCAACGCTGGCCGCGTGACAACGCAAGTATCGCTCGTGGCGGTAATCCTCCTCGTTCCCTGGACGCGGAATAACCCAATACTTACTCACTACGCTGCGCTCGTGCCATGGAATCACACGGTCCGTCACTTTGCCCAAGGGGCTGCGGCTGCAACGCTTTGCCTCGTGGTTCTTTTTCTCGCATGGATTGCCGCCGGCCGCGTCCGCGTTGAACTGCATCAATCCCGTCGCAAATGGACCAAGCGGCTCTTCATGCTCATACCCACGGCCGTGTTCGGCGCGTTTGTCGAAGAGTTCATTTTCCGCGGAATCGTCATGGCGGAACTCCAACGAACCGCACTTAGTCCAACGACCGTCTTACTGCTCTCGGCATTCATTTTCGCAGCGGCACATTACATCCGCGCCGTGAAACGACGCTGGACGTTCCTCGGCCACTTCGCGCTCGGCGGTGTCCTTTGTTTGGCGTTCGCCGCCACCGGATCGCTCTGGCTCGCAGCAGGCATTCACGCCAGCGGCATTTTCATGATCATGGGTACGAGGCCGTTCCTTCGATACGACGGCCCGGCATGGCTCACCGGCGCGAGTATCTTCCCCTTCGCGGGCATTGCGGGCCTCGGCGGTTTGGCGGTGTTGGCCTCCTGGGTGGCGAGGTACTATCCATCGTGATGTCACCATCGACGGAATCGCTCGCCGGAAAACGTGTCGCAGCCCGTGCGGTATCGGCGCGCACCGAGGTCGAACGCGCACTGACGGATCGCGGCGCATCAAACATACAGTGGTTCGAAACCAAGGATGACGACGAACTGAATCAACTGGCGCTACAGGGCAAGATAGACTGCATAGTCTATGAGAAAAAGGATTTGTTGCTGACCGCGATCTGGAAAGGCGACGTTGACTGGCGACAATGGAAACAACGGGGCATTCGTGTCGAGATCATCGAAGAATGCGATCCTCACGAGTGGCAGTCGATGATTGACTCCATTGAAGGGAGCTACCGATTTTGGCGACGGGGCGAGCGACGACGCCAGATCATTGCGGCGATTTTGCTGAGTATTGCCGGTCTGGTCGCGCTTTTGACCATCCTCCAGGCTACCTCCGTGGCACCCTGATCTGGCCTGATTGATTGAGACTGCCGAAGGGGGGACTCGAACCCCCATTCCCTTGCGGGAACCGGTTTTTGAAACCGGCGCGTATGCCATTCCGCCACTTCGGCGCGATTTCCGCCAGAGGCTGGCAAATGCTAACTCTATGCCAGCCAAGGGGCAAGCATCGCCACACCTCGGTGAAATGTGTGCGGCCAGACACACCGGACCCATTCTAATCCTCCTTCGATTAAGACATTACTAAGTCAGGATCACAAAAGATTCGTCCGAAAACACCGGTGTTAGGCTTCCGGTGAGACATACTCCTGTGGTAAAATGCCACCATATTGCAACGGGCGAAAGCAAGCGGAACCTGCCTCGCGAAGGGGAATCTGACGTCGGACTCGTAGCCACACTCGCCCATCCCTACATGGCGCGACTCCGAGTTCGATCCCTCCCACCCCCAATCGCAGCAAGTCACGACGATCGCCCGGAGTGGAGAAGCGTTAGTACAAACCAAAACCAATTGGTCGTGGTTACTCCGACAGTTCCACGACATCGAGGAATGACCCAAACCAGGAGACATTTGATGTTTGCGAAGACAGGACGTCATGTTGGCCGGCTGATCGCCGGAGTCGCGTTGATTTGTTGTATCGGCCTCGCGTCGGCCCCCGCCTCGGCCGCACTCATCGCCTATTGGGACTTCAACGACAGCATCGGAACCAGCGGCCCGCCGAACCTCATTGTCGATCAGGGCGCAGGCACGCTGACCCACAATTTCGACGACCCAACCACCAATGTGACTCACTTCACGGGAACAAACATCGGCGCACTTCCCGGCGTCCCCCCCGCGAACCGCGCGTTGGCGCTCGTGGCTGGTGCCGCAAGTGTAAATAACGGCAGAGAAATCATCATCGCCGTCAACACAACTGGCCAAACCGGCATCGTGATGACCTACGCAACCCAGCGCACTGCCGAGGGTTTTAATAACAACCAGGTTGCCTATTCCACTAATGGCGGCGGCAGCTTCACCGACTATCAGGCTGCCTACGATCCCGCCACATCGTTTGCTCTTCGCACGGTTGACTTCGGCAGCCTTCTCGACAACAACGCCAATATTCAGATTCGCATTCGGTTTGACGGCGCGACCAGCACCACCGGCAACAATCGGATCGACAACATCCATATCTTCTCCGGCGGCATTCCCACTGGTGCGTGTTGTACTGCAGGCGGCACATGTACCATTGAGCTGCGCGACAACTGCTTAAACGTCATAAACGGCAACTACCTCGGCGACGGAACGACCTGCGGTATCTGCCCCAACTACGCAAACATTGTCATTAACGAAATCCGAATCGACCAGAATGCCGACGACGTCGATGAGTATTTCGAAATTGCCGGTCCGCCAAACACCAGCCTGAACGGATTGTCATACATTGTCATTGGCGATGGCGCTGTCGCGGATGGCAGCGGCGTTGTTGAGTCAATTGTCGATCTCTCTGGAAAAACAACCGGTGCCGATGGCCGATTTTTCTGCGCGCTCGATAACGACACACTTCAGGTTCTGCCCGCCGGTGTCACACACGCCGCGGCCGACCTGATTGCCGACTTCCAGTTTGAGAACAGCGACAACGTGACCCACATGCTCGTTTCCGGTTTCCGTGGAACGGCCGGTCAGGACTTGGACGTTGATGAGGATTGCAATCTCGACGCAGGCCTGCCCTGGGTTCAGGAAGTTGATGGCGTTTCACTCGTTGAGAATCCCGGTCCGCCGCCATTTCCGGCCGGTGATGAATGCTTCTATCGCATTGGAGTCGGCCCCGAATCGGTCGGCGTTCTGACTTTTGTTCCAGGTCATATCTATCGCTTCGACGGCGCTATGAGTCCCGTTGACGGCGTCGGTCGGCCTTGGGTCATCGGACCTTTCGATGCCGTCCAGGGCACGGACACTCCTGGCACCGTAAATGCAATTTCAACCGGTGCGTGCTGCACAGGTAGCTGCACCGTAAACACCCGCGACCAATGCTTGGCCCTCACCGGCGTCTGGCAGGGGCGAAACACCACATGCACGCCGAATCCTTGCTCCGGCGCATGTTGCAGCCCGACGGATGTTTGCACAATTACCAGCCGCGCCGCGTGCGAAAGCGGCGGCGGCTCCTATCAGGGTGGCGGCACAACGTGTACTCCGACGCCCTGCACCTGCACCGATCTCGCCACCGCGCGAACGATCCCGCCTCCCCCGGTTTCGCCCGATCCGATTCAGCCTGTTTGGAACAGCGGTGTTCGCGTCTGCAACGCCGTCGTTACATCCACGACGGACTTGATCAGCTCGCTCAACGTTAAGAGCTTTGCAATCCAGGATACCAGCGGCGCGGATGGTCGCACCGCTATTACGGTCTTTGGAAACAACGCGTTGCTGGATACGGCGTTGGCCGGCGTTGTTCCGGGCAACAGCATCAACATTCAGGGCGTGATTATCCAGTTCAATGGTCTGCTTGAACTTGGCGACTGCCCGACGTCCACCAACCCCTCGCAGATACTTCCGCTTACGACCTTTAAGAACAACGGCTTCGTGGGTGTGCCCGCACCGCGAATCACAACACTCGCGGAATTGCAGGATGCCAACCCGGTAGCCGAGACCATTGAAAGTGAATACGTTCAGATCAACTGCATTGTCTTCACTCAAGGCGATGGTGTTGCCGTCTTCAATGGTCCAAACAACTACACGATTACGGACGGCACGCACACGATGCTGGTCCGCATCGCAACGAACGCCCTCGATTGGCAGGGCGAACCAATCCCCACGACACCATGCACCATCCGCGGCATCGTGACCCAGTTCGACGGCTCGGTACCTCGCGACGGCGGATACCAGATCCTCGTTCGCGGCCTTGGCTTTGCCGATCCGGACGACCTCGATAGCCCGGCAAGCTGCGGTCCCACTGGCGGATGCTGTCTGCCCGGCCCGACCTGCCGAACCGGATTGACGGCGGCGCTGTGCGCCGGCCTTGGCGGTGTCTATCGCGGCGACGGCACGAACTGCGTCAGCCCGAACTGCCCGACAACCGACGGTGTTGTGATCAACGAAATCCGTGTTGATCAACCGACGGCTGGCGATCCGGACGAGTACTTTGAGTTGAAGGGCCCGCCTAATACTCCGCTCGGCTCGCTGAGCTACATCGTCATCGGGGACGGATCAGCACCGGCCGGCAGCGGCGTGGTCGAAGAAATAACTTCGCTTTCGTTGAAAGTAATGCCGGCAGGCGGACTTTTCCTCGCTGCCGAATCGACTTACACGCTGGGCGGAACCGTTGACTTAACGACCGTCCTCGACTTCGAAGATGACGACAACGTGACCCACATGCTTGTCGAGAACTTCACCGGAGCGAACGGGCAGGATCTCGACACCAACGACGACGGCATCCTCGACATCACACCGTGGACCCGCGTCCTCAGCTCGATCGCCATCGTCAAGGATTCAACGAATCCGCCGGTCGGCACCGAGCGATACTACGGCCCCACGGTCGGTCCCGTCCCCGGTGGATTTTCCCCTGGCCACGTGATCCGTTGCCCGGGCGCGTTGAACAACTTCATCATCGGCACCTTCGATATCCCGGCCAACGGCGGAAACGACACGCCGCGCGCCGAGAACGACTGCACCGCCGCCTGTCTGACCTGTCCGGGCGACACCGACGGTAATGAAGTGGTCAACATCGACGATCTCGATGAATTCGTCAGTGCCCTGCTCGGCATCACGCCGAACCCGTGCGCCGACGTCAACGTCGACACCAGAACCGACGGTCTCGACATTCGCAACATGATCTCGCTCATGCTGGCCCCGGGTGGATTTGGCACGACCTGCCTCCCGCCGGCCCAGATCGACATCGCTCGCTGTGACAATGCCAGCCCGCCGAATGACTGCCCAAACACGGCCAATCTGTGGTGCCTCTACACCGTGGATGCCGGACAAGCAGGCTTGGCCCCATGTGTGGTCGTTGGTCCTTCCGGCGCAACCACAATCGCCGAAGGCGAGCAGTTCTGCGTGGAATGCCCGGCGGCCAGCGGCCCCTGCGGCACGGCCGGAACCAAAGTCCAGTTCCGCTGGGTCAATCACAACGGTGCAGGCCAGGATTGCGTGTTCCTCGCGACGCTGCAATCCACAAGCTGCACAAACTGCAGCGGTTTGAACAAGCGATTCCAGGCCCCGCCGATCCCGAGTTCCATCAAGGTGCTGGATTGGAATCTGCTCAACTACACCGGTGGGCGAACGACTGACTACCAGACCGTCCTGAACGCCATCTTACCGGATGTCATCATTGCTCAGGAAGTTGGCGGTACGACGGGTCGCGATGCATTCCTTGCCGTCCTGAATGGCGGCGGCGGTCCCGGCGGCTACAACGTAGCCACCTTCACCGACGGCTTCGATTCCGACAATGCGTTGTACTATCGCACGTCGCGAATCACCTTCGCCGGTGCGGGCGACTACACCACCGTGGCCACTTCGCCGCGTATCACCGACCGATGGAAGATCGGCGTTGTTGGCTACACCAATCCCGATGCGGCCATCTACGTCTATTCGATGCACCTGAAGGCGGGCAGCACCGGTCCAGATCAGTCGGATCGACTGGCCGCGACACAGTTGGTTCGCGCTCATGCGAACGCGCTTCCGGCCGGAACCAACATCATCTTCGCGGGCGACTTTAACATTCAGTCGAGCGCGGAGTTGAGCTATCAGGAACTAATCGGCTCTCAGGTCGACAACGACGGTCGTGGATTTGACCCGATCAACTCGCCCGGCACGTGGAACGTCAACCCCGCGTTCAGCCCGATTCATACCCAGTCGCCGCATCAGGACAACCCCGGCGCTCCGGGCGGCGCGTCCAACGGCGGCATGGACGATCGCTTCGATTTCATCCTGATGTCCTCGGCATTGCTTGATGGCTCCGGTACGGCCTACATGGCCGGCACCTACAAGGCCTATGGCAATGACGGCAACCACTTTAACAAGGACATTAACGATGCTCCGACCATTCCGGAGGGTGCGACCATTGCAAACGCCCTCCACGCCTGCTCGGATCACCTGCCGGTCCTTTGCCAGATTCAGTTGCCGTCGAACCCGTAAACGGTTGGCGATAATCTGACCTGTTAATCAAAACGGGGCGTTCACTGACATGGTGAACGCCCCGTTTCTTTTCGCGTTAATTAAAGAACGAAATTGAGTTACTGAGGAAGGAGTTTCAGCACGCGCGGAAGCATATACTGCATCGACTCTTCCTCGGCCGTCCACGTACCCGCCAGAAACGCCCCCTGCGCCGGCACAACGCTCGCGCTCCGCACAATCTCGTCCGTCGATTTGCCGATCAGACGCGAATACCGCGCATAGGCGTCATGCGCCGCCTTGATCGTCGGATAATTCACCACCCACACCGTGTTCGGCCGCCTCGCATCCGGAACGTCATAACTGGCGATGCACATCAAGGTGTCTTTGCCCAGCCCCAGAATTGCCGCGACCCCCGAAACATCCAGCGAATAATCAAGTTCGATCGCATCCGGTCGAATGCTCGCAGGATGCCGAACGAGCCACAGTCGCCCCGGTCGGCGATTCTCTTCCGGCAGGGCGTGGAGAATCGGCGGCAAATCCTCCCGAGTGATCTTCCCGCAGAGGTTCATCAGCAGTCGGATCATTTCCTCCGTCGTCTCGCTGTCATCCTCGCCCGCCGATAGGCAAATGTAGCTCTTCCCCTGCCAGCAATGCAGCGCAAGGCCGCCCGCGTGCTCGACGCGCGTCTCCCCGCCGATGCGATAGGTCTCCGGAGAGCTGGACCGACACGTCAGAATGCCATAAGCATCTTCAGCCGACGTCGTTTCTATGACGCAGAGTGTTGCCTTCACCGCCGGTTGCGATCCGCGGCGAAGCGAATAGGCACAGCGCGCAGCGAACTTAATTCGGAAATGCCCCAACCGGGTCGCCTCGGCATCGGGAAAAACGCTGGCTAATGCCACGGGGGCGAAAACACGCACCGGTTCAACCTTGGTCCAATTGCCGTCTTTGTGCGACGCGGGAATATAGGCGGACGACTTCGGATCATCCTCGCCATCGACGCCAACGGCGGCACTCGTATTGCTGGATACATTCGAAGCGGCTTGGCTGGAGGGTTGCGACGTGGAGCCGGGCCGAAATCGGTCGCAACCGATCGGCGCCCCGGCCAGCGCAAGGCCTGTGAATAGCGCGGCACGCCTTCGCCATCGTTCGGCCCACGACGGACTTGATGTCATTCGCACCGTCACGATCGGCATTGTAGCTGCCGCGCCCCGTGCCGCAATTTCTTTTTTGACCGACTCGCCCCCCGTTTGTATCATCAAACCCCGGAATACGGGCGAGAACGACTCATGATCATCACCATCGACGGACCGGCGGGATCGGGCAAGAGCACGGCGGCTCGCAAGTTGGCGGCCAAACTTGGCATCGCCTACCTGGATACTGGCGCGATGTATCGCGCCATCGCGTGGGCCGCGCTTCAAAAGGGCCTTCGCCTTACCGATGCGGCCGGTCTTATCGAAGTCGCTCGAACCAGCGATATCGAAGTCGACTGCGGTCCAACCCATACCCGAGTCACGCTCAACGGAACGGAAGTTTCCGAAGCGATCCGATCGATGGCCGTCAATCAAGCTACGAGTTTCGTTGCTCGCATTCCGGAGATCCGCCAAATCCTCGTGGAGAAGCAGCGACTGATCGGTAATCGTCTGGGCGCGCTTGTGACCGAAGGCCGTGATCAAGGCAGCGTGGTCTTTCCAAACGCAGACTTGAAATTCTTCCTCGACGCCAGTATCGACAAGCGGTCCATGCGGCGCTATCAGGAACTCATCGCCGACGGTGAAGAAGCAGCCTACGACCTTATCAAGGAAAACCTGGTGCAACGAGATGGCAACGACCAACACCAGTGGGCACCCTTGCTCGAACCGGCGACCGCAATCCACATCGATACGACACAGATGACAATTCATGAGGTCATCGAGCGCCTCTTGGAAGAGATCCGCAAACGAAACCTGGCCCCGTGATCGTTGCTGCCACGCATTCGGTACGGCGCAACCATCGTCGGCACAGTTAATCCCATGCGCTTGTACTATCACATCGTCCGGTACTTCACGAATTGGTGTTTCGTTACTTTCTTTCGGGGCCGCGTCTTCGGCCTGAGGAATTTCCCCGCCACCGGCGGCGTGCTGATAGCGTCTAACCATCAAAGTTTTCTCGATCCTGTGCTCGATGTTCTTGCCCTCCAGCGCGAGGGGAACTTCATGGCACGCGATACCCTTTTCCAGAATCCCCTGTTCAAGCGGCTCATCGAGTCGCTCAATGCCTTCCCCGTTAAGCGCGGGGCTGCGGATGTCGGGGCGGTGAAGGAGATCCTGCGACGACTGCGAGATGGACGCGTCGTCGTGGTGTACCCGGAAGGGACTCGTACGCTCACCGGCGAGATCGGTCCCATCAACTCCAACTCACTGGCCATCGCAAAAAAAGCCCGCGTCGCAATTGTCCCAACGGTAATCGATGGAGCGTTCGAGTCATGGCCTCGCACGCGGGCTGTTCCGTTTCCCACTCGCATTCAAGTAACCTATTGCAAGCCAATCACTCCGGCCGAAGTTCGCGAATGGTCGCTCGAACAAATCACGGAAACGGTGGCCGCCCGATTGAAACTGGGACTTCAGCGCTCTCGTCAGCGGCGCGGTTCTCGCTCATCGATACGACATCATTGCGACGCCGACGGCACGCCGTAAAAAGCCGATGGGGGATGGCCGCCAGTGCGACGACCATCCCCGTAGCGTGGTGTTGGGAAAGAAAGGGAGGAGTAGTAGGGCTACATGGCGTTTCTCACGCCTCGCCTGTTTGACTGGCAACGGTCGTGCCAAGCAGCCAACTCCGAGAAAACGACCGCCATGAAGCTCCGGATTGGGTGGGTACGCCGAATCGTCAAAATCAACGCAAGAACCGGGTAATAGTAATCACCTGTAACCCACAACTGGGTAAAAATACCCGGCCAACTACCCAAGTCCCAACCCTTTGGACGCGGAAAAAGCCAAACGCCCTGTGCGTAAACTCACATAAATGCAGGGGTTACAGCACGCCAATTTGATCACAGAAGTCCGCCATGCCCCCTTGATTTGCTCCTCCTGTTGCCGTATTATTGTCTAGTAGCTCAGAAGGGGACTGCGCATCTTCTGCAACCTGTAGTTCAGGCGGCACGAGGAAACATCAGTTCCCTACAAGGCATAGGTGGTAAGGGTGAAGAGAGGCGTATCGGTACTTTTCATTGCGCTCCTCGTGGCGTCGGCATTCCTTCCATGGCCGTCGATCGCTATGGCGACTCCCTGTACGTCGCTGCCGATGCAGATGACGCAGGTCGAGATGACGCCGACCAACTGGATCAATCCTCTCCTCACGATTCCCAAATTCGATCCCATCAACGGCAACCTTTGCATGGTGGTCGTTCGACTGAGTGCAAGCCTTGAGGCCGCCCTACACGCAACAAACACCGCCGCGGTTCCCGCGTCGTTGACGGCCACGATGAATGTCAATGCCAACATCACGGCTCCAGCCCCGATTGCCAACTTCTCGGCCACTCCGATTGCATCGATGCAGACCATCAATGTTCCGGCAGCGGGTATGACCGACTTCCTCGCCGGCCCGGTTCCTTCGTTCATTGAGCAGACTTTTACGACACCCGGAGATTTGAACCAATTTGTCGGCCCGGGCACACTCATCTTCGGTGCCTCGGCAAATGGGAACTTCAGCTTCACCACGAATACCGGCAATGCCGATCTCACCGGCTCCACACGAGCCTCGGCAAAAATCATCGTGACCTACTACGTTCCGGAGCCCGGCACGATCTCGTTGCTCGGCCTCGGTGCCGTCGCCTTGGTCGCCCGCCGCCGAACGCGACGCTAATCCTACATTCGTAACATCCATCCTCTCCAATACCACCGCTGTTTTTGCGCGCCCGTTTTCGTGCCAACGGATACACTCTCCGCGTATGAAGAGCGACCGAATTCGAATCATCTCGACAGCCGACGCGTTAGAGGCCCTTATCCGCGACTTGCGCACCCTCGGGTGGTTCGCCTTTGACACCGAATTCGTGGGCGAAGACCGCTATCAACCCGAGGTCTGCCTGATCCAGGTCTCGACGGATGATGTCGACGCCCTCATCGATCCGCTCACGCCGCTTGACGCCACCCCGCTTTGGGAACTCGTCGCCGACCCGACCATAGAGAAACTTGTCCACGCCGGCTCGGAAGACTTGTCTCTGTGTCAGCTCCAAATCGGAAAGCCCGCGGCCAATGTCGTGGACCTTCAGATTGCTGCCGGGATCGCCGGGATCGGATACCCAATCAACCTCGCCCGACTTTGCCGCGTGACCACCGGTGAGCGACTGCACAAGTCGCAAACGCTCACCGACTGGCGACGGCGGCCGCTCAATCAAGAACAGATCGAGTACGCGGCCGAAGACGTCCGACACCTGCCCGGTGCACGCCGCCATCTCCACACACTTCTAACCAAACTCGGCCGCTGGCACTGGCTTCAGGAAGAATGCGCCGAGCTGTGCCGGGAAACCGCGAAGCAAAAGGCCGAACCGACGCAGATCAGTCGGCTCAAGGGTGCAGGCTCCTTGCGCGGTCGCGAATTGAATATCGCCGAGGCACTACTGATTGAGAGAAACTCGCTCGCACAGCAGCTTGACCGTCCGCCGCGCGTCGTGCTCAAGGATCACCTGCTAATCGAGCTGGCCCGCCGTGGCTGGACCGACGTGGAACGGATGCGAACCCTTCGCGGGCTGAGTGTCAGCACCACCGGCCTCAAGCGATTCGCCGCTGCGATTGAAGAGGCCAAGAAACTTCCGCCCCCGGCAAACGCCGACCTTGATACCGAGGGCGACTCCAACGACGAGGAAATGCTCCTCTCGCTGCTCACCGCCGTCCTTCGCGATTACTGCAATCGATCGACACTCTCCTATTCCATCCTTGCGACCAAGGACGATCTGCGAAAAGTCGTTCGGCCATACACGCGCGGTGACGCGAAGGGTGAAAGTCCCCTCGAAAAAGGCTGGCGTCGCGATGCCGTCGGAAGCCTGCTGGTGGATATCATCGAAGGCCGCCGAAAACTCGCTGTAAATCGCTCGGGAGAGGGCTACGGCTTGTCGATGATCGAATAGCCATTAAGCATGGTCGGGTGCCTTATGCCCAAGGCGATGATTGGCGTTAAGGAAGTGGCCGCCGCCCTGCACGTCTCCGTGCGCGAAGTGGTCCGGCTCACCGAGGACAAAATACTGCCCGGGCGGCGCGTGCGCGGTGAGTGGGAATTTCGAGCCGGCGAGATTCTGAACTGGATCGAAGCAAACCTGCAGACGCTCCCACAGCGCCGCGAACGGGATCGCCACCCCACGCCACCAGGCACGCTGCTCATTACCCCCGTGATCAAAATGGCCGCGATCAAGGTCGGCCTCCATGCCAAGACCAAGTCGTCCGTCCTGCGCGAACTCGCCGGGCTGGCATCAAGGGCGGACCAGTCGCTCGATGAACCATCGCTGATCGCCGCGCTCACGGCCCGTGAGGCAACCGGCAGCACCGCCTTGCAGGACGGTGTTGCGATTCCGCATCCGGCGTCCCCTCAATACTCCGAAGGCCCCGTCGTCGCCGCAGCCCGAACCTCCGAGGGCGTTATCTTTGGTGAACGCGGGGGCGGCCTCACCGATCTCTTTTTTCTCGTCTGTTGTCCCCGACAAGTGGACCACCTTCTCTTCCTCGGACGGCTCTGCCGACTGCTGATTGATCGCAAACTTCAAGACACCCTTCGCAGCGCGCCCAACGAAGGCGCGTTCGCCGACGCCATCATTGCTGCCGAATCGCGCCTCTGCCGACCCGATTGACCCTTTGGACACCCGCCGCCGTTCGTCTAAAATCCGGTCAATGCATAACGTCCCACCCCGATCTCTTGCCCAGCGATCAGACTTACGCCGGCCGCACGCTGCGATGAGTCCCCGCGCGACACGCCGGAGCCGCTGCGCATGACCATGTTCCAACCCCCCGATCCGAACAAGGCGATCGACACATTCCGTAAGGCCGCCGAACTGAACCTCGGTGAGTCCACCCGCGACGGTTCGACTGTCCGACTGCCCGGCTATGGCCAAGCCGTCATGACCGGCGACCTGCACGGGCACAAGAAGAACTTCGACAAATTGACCAAATACGCCATGCTGGATCGCGTGGCCGCCCGGCATGTCATCCTGCACGAAATGGTCCATGCCGAGTTGGATCCCCGTTACATGGATCATTCGCACGAGCTGCTCTTGATGGCCGCGGAATACAAGTGCGAATACCCTGAGCAGGTTCACTTCCTGCAATCCAATCACGAGTTGGCCCAGTTGACCGGCTACCCCATTGCCAAGAACGGTCGCGCCGTCATCGACGATTACAACCACACCGTCGAACAAGCCTACGGCGCGAAGCACGCCAAAGACGTCCTCGCCGCCATGAATACCTTCATCGCCTCTTTCGCGTTGGCCGTCTGCACAGAAAACAGAATCTGGATGTCGCACTCCCTGCCGAACACGTATGACATGGTGAACTTCGACCCCGCCATCTTCTCGCGTACCTTGACGATGGAGGATCTACAAAAAAACCAAACGATCTTCAGTCTCGTCTGGGGACGCCGCCACAATCAGGAACACATCGACAAGCTCGGGGACATGCTCAACGCCGATGTCTTCATCACCGGCCACCAGCCGCAGGAGATGGGCTTCACCATGCTCTTTGACAAGCTGATAATCCTTGCGAGCGACCACAACCACGGAACCTTCCTGCCGTTCGACCTCTCCAAGAGGCAGACCGCCGAGGAACTGGTCCGCAACATCCGCAAGTTCGTCGCGATTACTTAGCGCAGACCCTTGGCCAGCGCCGCATCGATCTTCGCCACGACCGTGTCGCGAATGTGTCGCCGGCAATCGACCGGTTTCATCTTGATCGTGTACTGCTTTTTCTTGCGAACAACGTTGATCCCGAGCTGCTCAAGGGCCGTCATGTCGCGATAGGCCGTCCGGCGCGAAGCCTTGAACTTCGTGCGGATCTGCATCAGCGTGAGTCCATCGCCGGTGCCAAGGGCCTTTCCAAGTCTCATGAGACGAGAGATGTGTGATTCGTCAATCATGGTGACGCCTTTCGAGAAGGGTCGACAGACGGGGGCGAGCCGAGGGGCTTCGCGAACCCCCGTCGCTGTGCCACCACTATAACCCTCCCACCCCGCGCCGCCAGTCGTGCCCATGGCGCGTCAATTCCCCAAAGAACGATTCCCCGCCGTTTGCCACCAATCTCGCAGATCCTCGGCTGAATAGGCTCGAACGCGCGCCCAAAGCCCCTCGATCCACGCCGTCAAATCGATCGTCCCCCGCTGCTCCTTCACAATCCGAAAGGGCTGGCCAAACACGCTGATCGTCAGGATCGTGTCACGGTTGGGCCCGTGCGTCCCGAGAATGCGCAGCTCATTGTCCCTCACCAGCAGCCGAACTCCGCACTCCACATACGGCACTTTCTCCGGCAGAATCTCGCGTGGCAAACTCGATGGCCATGAGAACTGCAGCGCCTTCTCTGCGGCAGCGAGCAACAGATCGCGATCGAAGGTGCCGGTTTCGCCCGCCGACGGCATAAGTGTCAGCTCCACGTCGGCCGATCGAATCCGCTCACCCGCCAATTCCACACTGTTGATTCGAATGGCCAGATGGCCGGTCGCCGACCCACGGCCAAGCGGCTTGAGCCATTCCTCAATTAACAACCCCGAAAGCTCGCCGCCGAGGCTGAGCCGCTTCAATCCATCACGATGAACCTCGATCGACTCGATGCGGAGCGATGCCGCGCCCGACAACGTCGGCAGATTAATCAGCGGCGCAACCGACCCGAGCGTCAATGAGTCGATTCGCCCGCGCCCGCGAAGCTCTTCCAGTTTCCCGCCGACGATCAGCGACTGATCAATCGAAATCGACAACTTCCCGCTGAGCTGCCCGGTCGGCACCATGAGCGTCAACTCGTTCAGCGATGCATTACTCAAGTCGCCGGTCAGCGAAATCTCCGGAATCCCCGCGCGGCTTTCATATTGCAGGCTTCCCGAAAAGAGCCCGCTCGACAGCGCCCCCACCTGCGGCACCACGCCCATTGCCGACAGTGGAACCGACGGCAAATCAAGGCTGATCTGCCGCACATCAATCGCCTTCTTCGATCGGAAGTGGGCGAGGATTCGCACGCCCTGGCTTACGCGAACGCCGTTTAATTCAAACGCCGTAAGCGTTGCCACGCCATCCTGCGGGTTGCTCATGTCGATGGAGCCGGACGTCTCGTGACAGCGCACGCCGAACCCCCCGCGATCGAATGCCACCACGAAGCGATCCAGCGACACCCGCCGCAATCGCAGGTCCTCGAAATCATGATCCAGCCCTGACGCGAGGAGTTGCTGGTAGTCATTCCGCGCCCATTCCTCGCTCCCGAGAATCAACTCGCCGTCGGTCAGCGCGAGTTCGTTGAATGGTGGTTCAACATCCTCGTGCTCCTGCCAGATCGCCGACTTGCAGAAAAACACCCGCCCGCGATTGCGCGGCAACTGAATATCCACATCTTCAAACAGCCGGCTTGTAAACGTATGACCCCGAATTCGCCCGATCGTGCAGGGCAGATCAAAGAAATCGGAAAGCTTGCCCGTCATCTCCAGCCGAAATGACTCGCTGCGATGGTGCAGCCCATACGTCGTCGTCCACCCCAATGACCCCGCCACCACCACGACGGAGAGGCCCAGCAATACCTTTCGATGCAACTGCATAAGGAATCAAACGAGAACGCCCGCGGTCCCTAACCCTGCGGCGCCAACCCGCGTGCCGCATTCAGATAATACTCATGCGCCGCACGCACCTCGCGAAGTGTATCGCCGCCGAACTTCTCCAGAAACGCCCGTGCGATTTCAAACGCCACGACATGCTCCGCCACCACGCTGGCCGCGGGCACCGCGCAAATATCGCTTCGTTCATAGTCACTCCGCTCCGGCGACAGCGTCTCCAAGTTCACACTGTCCAACCCGCGAAGCAGCGTGCTGATCGGCTTCATCGCGGCGCGCACGACGAGCGGCATCCCATTCGTCATCCCCGCTTCAAGTCCGCCCGCATTGTTCGTGCGCCGCTTGAAGCCGAGATTCGCCGACCCGCGCTCACCGGCCACATAGTCGATCTCATCATGCACGCGACTTCCCGGCCGTTCGGCGCAACCGAACCCAAGCCCGATCTCCACGCCCTTGATCGCCTGGATCGACCCCACCGCCGCCATTAATCGCCCGTCCAGCTTGTCCTGCCACCGTGCACACGACCCAATCCCCGGCGGCAATCCAAACACCCGCACCTCAACGATTCCGCCAAGCGTGTCCTTATCTGCCTTGGCCTGCTTTATGGCCGCGATCATTGCATCCACGGCATCCGGCGCGGGGCAATACACGTCATTCGCATCTCTCGCGGCGACTAGCTCCGCGGGCGACCGATCAGGCCCCACCGTTGCCTTCACCGTTCCGATCTGCGACACGAACCCGACCACGTCGATTCCAAATTCGCGTAACAGGAGTTTCGCCACCGCCCCTGCCGCCACGCGCCCCGCCGTCTCGCGGGCGCTGGCCCGCTCCAATGTCGTGCGGCAGTCCGTGGTTAGCCATTTCATCGCCCCTGCATAGTCCGCATGGCCCGGCCGGGGTCGATGGATCGGTGGCGTCTGATCGATCCGCCAGTCTTTGTTCGGAATCTGAATCGCGATCGGCGTGCCGATGCTGGCACCATTGAGAATGCCCGACATGATGTTGACGGTATCCTGCTCGATCTTCATCCGGCCGCCGCGACCAAAACCCCCCTGACGGCGTCGCAATGCGTCGTTAATGTACGCCGCGTCCAGCGTCACGCCCGCCGGCAGCCCTTCAAGCAGGACGACCAACGCCTGTCCGTGCGACTCACCCGCGGTTCGATAATCAAGCAGTGCCATGGTTCTCATTATAAGTCGATAGGTTCGCACCGGAGATAAAGCACGATTCCTCGTCGTTCAACGCGCATTGCCTCATACCGGACCCTTATCGGACGACTTTTGCATTAAGCACTACCGCCGCACACCCGATTCTGAATTGGATAATTGCAGATCGGCGAGGCTTTCGACGCCCGCCGCTGCCCCACCCGACGAGGAGCACTCGATGTCCGCAACGCTCGCGCCACCTCCCAAAACCGGCTCACTCGCCGAGCCATCCATTGGCATCCCCGTTCACACACAGGCCGCGGCCCCCTTCATCCCGAAACCGCCGCGGAACTTTGCCGAGGCCGGCCTCGATCCCGGCGTGGTCGAGTCGCTCATCGTAAAGTACCTGCTCGGCGTCGGCTCGGCCCAGGGTGCCCGCATCGCCGAGGAACTCTGCCTGCCCACGCAACCAGTCATCGACTATCTGAGCATGCTCAAGACGCAGCAGATCGTCGTCTACACCGGCACAGCGCACCTTGACGACTTCAACTACACACTCACCGACGCCGGCCGCGATCGCGCCCGCCGGTTCATGCTTGAATCGCTTTATGTCGGGCCGGCGCCGGTCACCGTCGAAAAATACATCGAAGGCATCCGCGCCCAGACCATCACCACGCTCACGGCCAAGCAAGCCGACCTCGAACAGGCCTTCTCCGACCTCCTCGTAAGCAAGGAAATGTTCGACGTACTCGGCCCCGCCATCAACTCCGGCCGCGGTATGTTCCTCTACGGCTATCCCGGCAACGGCAAGAGCAGCATCGCGGAGCGCATCACCCGTTGCTTCGGTGACAACATCTACATCCCCAAGTGCCTCATCATCGACGGCATGATCATGAAGGTCTTCGATGCTGCCAATCACGAGGAGATTTCCCGCAAGAAGGACTCCATCTTCAGAGCCGACATGATCGACGACCGCTGGGTGCAGATTCGCCGCCCCACCATCATCGTCGGCGGCGAGTTGACGATGGAATCCCTCGAAGTCCAATACAACTCAACCAGCAAGACCTGCGAGGCGCCGGTCCAGCTCAAAAGCAACTGCGGCACACTGGTCATCGACGACTTCGGCCGCCAGCGAATGAAGCCCATCGAGTTGCTCAACCGCTGGATCGTCCCGCTCGAAAAGCGCTTTGACTTCCTCAACATGCCCAACGGCAAAAAGGTGCAGGTGCCGTTCGATCAGCTCATTATCTTCTCCACCAACCTGGAGCCGAAGGACCTCTGCGACGACGCGTTCCTGCGGCGTATTCCGTACAAGATCAACGTGCCGAACCCGGAGGAACTCGCCTTCCGGAATCTCTTCGCCCTGGTCGGGCCGAAGATGGGCTTCGAGATGAACGAGCAGACCCTAAAGTCCATCGACCACCTCGTTGAGAAGCACTACAAGAAGACCAACCGCCCCTTCCGCTGCTGCCAGCCGCGCGACTTGCTGCTCCAGATCCGCAACCGCTGCCTCTACATGGGCAAGCCGCTGGAAGTCACGTCGGACCTGTTCGACTATGCAGCCTCGGTCTACTTCACGATCATGTAATCGCGCGAAACGCCGACCCGCCGCGCCCAATCCGAGCCGCCCGGCGCAAGCCCGCGGGCCAAGTCGCGCCCCAATCCGAGCCGCCACGCTTCGCGCGATCCTGCCCTCCGGGGCTTGCCGATTGGCAGATCATTCCCAACCTGTCTCACTCGGCTTCCCCCGCAACAGCACCAACGGTGCGCCCCAGCCCCAGCCCAGGGCAACGCCCTGGGTAACCGACCAATGATGAATCACAAAGCCCTGAAAGGGCGCCCCAACTTCCACCTCAAACCCCGCGCCTTATGCCCCACCGGGGCAACGTAACCAAGCCCAGGGTTGGGCAAAGCCCTACCCTGGGTCTCCACACGCCCAATTCCCACACCACCCTGAAAGGGTGGAGGAGATTCTCTCCGCACAATCCGAGCCGCGAGGCGCAAGCCCGCGGGCCGCGTTGCGCCCCAATCCAAGCCGCTCCGGTACGAGTCGAAGATTCGCCGTGCCGAATCCGCAGTAGGGGTGGCATAGGTTAACCCCGTTGACCCGCGAAGTGCGGCGAGGGCGCTGTGCTCGACGGTTGGTATCATCCGGGCATGAACGGCATAATCCCCGCCCAAACGCGTGAATTAGAGGCGTTCTCACGATATGATGGATGCGCAGGCCCTGAAGCCGGACAAACTCTTCAGGCAAGGAACGGGTGAAGCAGTGACAGATCATGTCCGCTCAAAAGCGCGAATGACCCTGCCGCGAATCCTTCAATTATTCGTCGTGATCGTGTCGGTTCCGCTCGGCATTTCCGGCGGCTGTGCTTGTTTCGGATCAGATGTAGCCGGTTTTGGTGAATGCTCTCAATTCGGTTCGTCAATCACGCAGGTGCAATTTGAGCAGTGCTCGAATCCTCAGCTCATTGGAAAATCAACATCCTCCGTCATCATTGCAATTCCCACCCTTCGGCCGCGACCTGAGCCGGATTTGTTCGACTTTATCATGCGCATCGAATCGGTCGGACTCGACGGCGCCCACGTGCGGGTCCATGAATTGAATTATTATCCGTCTACCATGGCCTCAAATGGAGACTATGTCGCATGGGGTGATTTGTATGGACATGTCGTGTTCACCTATCAAACGGGAGCCGAGGGAAACACGGAAGCGGCGCTGCTCGGAACCGGCGAATACATTAACCGCTTGAAGATTGCAGGCAGGCGTCTGGCGATTGAAACCATGCTAGATGGATACCTCGTCTTGAGGCTGATCGATTTGCCCACCCAAAAAGAAGTGTTGCGAATGGGCCGTCCGGTGGAAGCGATCCAATATCAAGGGCAACTATATGGTGAGCCGGAGAGCCTGGGTGGTTGGGATCTGTCGAGCGAATGGTTGGTTGTCACCATTATCGATGAGTCTGAACTCTCGGAAAGGCCCAAATATCTGACTCGGTTGTATTCGCTGACTGATGGCCTTGTGCAAACAATTCAGAAAACGGCAAGGGGTCCCTACGGATTGGTGATTGATCCCGTTGCTCAAACGGTGTCGTGGATGGAATCCGCGCTGACCGCGTCCTATTACGGATACCCGTCAGTGTCGCTGATGCGTTGGGATCTCTCAACCGGCCAACCAATCCAGATCGACCCGCTCTTTCTGCCGGCGCAGGAAGGAGCAGGATCGAACGGCCCGGACCAGGTCGAACTCCAGGATGCGAATGCCGGCAATCTGCTCGTGCGGCGCTACTCACAGGGATACATAAGTTACACGGTGCGGAAGGAAGACACGCCGGAAGTTGAGGCGACCAAATACGAATTCTTGGGCAGCAATTATTCCTATCCGGTGTGTGTGCAACGACATGCAGTTTGGCTCGACAACGCTCGCCGTAAGATAAAGATGTTCGATTCTGACGCCCAAACCATGCAGGAGTTGGACTTACCGGCCGATTGACCAAGCAGGTTCGAAAGGTGGGTTGTACTCAATCGACCAAGTTCGACTAGGCACTATCCGCATCACGTCGCACAAACGTGCTTTGCAACCCAACCCCCGCCCCACCCGCAACTTGCAACAATTCACAGCGTGCGCGAAACGGTGAGCAAGAATAGATAGGTAGAAGACACTGAAGAAACCCCCGCCGCGAACCCAACCCATCGCGGCCGCGCCCACTCCGCGCCTGCTCTTTGACATCCTGCCGACTCCTTTCTCACCTATCACCACTCTCCTTCTCTACGTCCTGGGCAAAGCCCCGTCCCACTTCGTCGCCGGAAATCCCAGGTAATCCCACCTAGTCCCAGCTCTTTTTCACTTGGAGAACTGGGAATCGCGTTGGACAACTACGGCATCGCGATGTTCAGACCAATGACCGCAATCCAATGTTCCACGTGGAACATAGCTAACTTAAACCGAACACATGTGAAACTGGAGAATCTATGCGACCTGCAACAAATCAAAAGACCAACTGCCGCAAATGGGACCCTGTGCACACCCCACGAGTGTGTCAGCAATTGCCAGCTAGTGTCAGTTAATTTCCGTTACTGAAGTCGGCGGTCTCCCCAAGGGCCTACCGACGAATTCACGCCCGACAACCCGGTTTGACACCCCCCAACCGCCCCCCTACCATGGCCGGGCTGTGGATTGGCGCGGGATGGATGGGGGCTGGCGATGCGCAACTCGCGTCGCCGAAAGGTCTTGTGACGCTGCGAATGACGCTCAGAACTCCCCTACTTTCGCTCCTTGGTTTGGCGTGCCTGGCAGTCGCCGGGTGCCCGTCCAAGGAATCCACCACGCCCACGGTGATGGACGCCCGGGCGCAGCCGTATGTCATCGATGTCCCGGTGCCCAAGGCGTTTGAGCTGGACGGTCGGCGGAGCGACCACAAGATCGTGGCCGGCCGGCGCACCGTGAACCACTACTACTGTGGCAGCACGGATATCCTGCCGGTTCGAAGTTTCTATGCCCACTACATGCCGCTGTCCCAGTGGCAACTGGTGGATGAAAAACTGTACGCCGGAACGTATGTGTTGAACTTCCGGAAGAATGAGGAAAAGTGCGAGATCCGGATCGAACGTGTGCCCGCGGGCATGTTCGGCAAGCCGACCCAGATTCGCGCGATCATCAAATCACTTTATGCGGAGACGCCGAACGACTAATCGGCGCTGGTGCTTATGAAGGCAGAACGACGACAGGAATTGCGTACCAACGAACTCGCCCAGCAGATCGACCATGCCGGCGACTACATGAAGCAGAACGCCGCGACGCTGGCGACCATCGTGATCGTCGCGACGGCCGTAGTCGCCGCGGGTTTCTGGTACATGCAGAATCAAAAGAACACACGCATGGACGCATGGGCCAAGATCTCCCAGCGCGCCAGCATGATCGACACGGCCGCAGAGCCGGTCGATAAGTACAAGGCCGTCGCCGAAGAGAACCTCGACCCGGCGATCACGATTCAGGCCTACCTCAAGACGGCGCAGGCCGCCTTCACCGAACTCGGCAAGGCCAAGGCCGCCGGCAAGGAGCCCGCCAAGAACTTCGCCCAGATCGCCGAAGATGCGTATACGAAGGTGCTCGGCATGGCGACGGCGCCGCTGACCATTGGCCAGGCCACCATCGGCCTCGGACTTCTCGCGGAAGAAAAGGGCGATTACGCGAAGGCCAAGGAGTCGTACAAGAAGATCATCGACGACCCGCGCTTCGCCGATTCGGCCATTAAGACGCAGGCCGAGTTTCGCTATAACAACATGGACAAGTGGACCTCGGCCGTGGTCTTCGCGGCACCTCCGCCCCCGGCATCTCAACCGGTTGGCGTCGCCACAGATCCATCGGGCATGACGCCCGCGGGCCTGGTAACGCCGCAGGCCGTTTCGCCGGATCAGGTGCCGGAGTCCGTAAAGAATCTGGCGAAGCAGGCCGCTCAGTCGCCGACCACGCAGCCGGCCGGAAACTAAGACGACGCTGCAAGGGGCCAATCACTATGCAGCCGCAAACACTCAAGACCCGTGGCCTTCATGTCGGCGTGCGCTTCGCCCCACCGGCCGTGCTCGACAAGCAGCACAAACAGGACTTCCAGCTTAAATGCGGCGATGGCTTCGACTGGCGTCGTCAGGAATACCAAGATCACGCGTGGCATCTCGTCAGCCCCCAAAGCGAGGGCGACCCCCGCAGCCAATTGAAACTTTCTCTCCAGCCCGACGTCGTGAACTTTGAGGATTATTTCCCCACCGCGCCGTTGGAAGTTTACACTGACAACCTGCGGCTCGTGCTGAAGACCGTGGCGGATGTGTTCAATCCGCGCGTCATCCTTGGCACCGGAGTGGTTATTCGATTGACCGCGCAATCCGACGGCAACGACGCCCGCGTGTTTCTTGGCCAGCGCTGCCTGCGGCTTGACGACCGCCTCGCCGTGCTGGGACGCCCAGTCCATGCGGTCGGATTGAAGTTTCTTCTGCCTCCCCTCCCGGGCGAGGATATGCCCAACTGGCAGGCCGAGATTAAGATCGAATCGCTGATTGAGGATGTGCGACAGCTGTTCATCGAAGTCGATGCCCGATGGGCAAATCCGACTGGATGGGATGTCGATGCCGTGGTCGACCGATTGAAAACGGCCCACTCCTTCGCCACGGGGCCGGTCATTCAGATGATTCAGGGCATGGGCCGCGAAGGTTGAATCACGCGCGGTTGTTTTCGAACACCGTCAAACCGGCACCGACAAAGCCCGCGTCATTCCCCAACTCCGCAAGACAAATCAACGGCGATTTGTTGATCATGCGCGACCCGTACTCGTGCACTGCGTCCATCACGGGGCTCAGCAGCCGCTCCCCTGCGGCGCACATCCCGCCCGCAAGTACAATGAGTTCGGGATTGACGGTGTGGTGCAAATTGAGACAGGCAACGGCGAGGTAGCGGCACGTCTCGGTCCAGATCTCGTTCGCCAGCGCGTCACCCGTGCCGGCGGCATTCACAACATCGAGCGATGTGATCCGCCCTTTGGCCTGCATGACGCTCGATAAGGATGATGCGCGGCCGGCCTTCATTGCGTCTTCCGCGCGTGCCGCCGTACTCGATGCCGAGGCGTATGCCTCGAGGCAGCCAAGCTGGCCGCACCCGCAGCGACGTCCGTTCATTTGCACGAGCGTATGGCCAACTTCGGCGGCGCATTCATCTGCCCCGCGCCAGAGCTTGCCGTTCAGCACGATTCCGCCTCCGACGCCGGTGCCAAGGGTGAGCAGCACCAAGTGCTGACGTCCGCGGCCTGCACCGCAGGTGAACTCGGCCACGGCGGCACAATTCGCGTCATTCTCCAGTGACACCGGTAGGCCTATACGTTCGCGAAGCAACGCGGCAACCGGGACATTCTTCCAACCGGGCAGATTCGGCGGCATAAAGACGATGCCGTCGCGATGACTAAGCGTGCCGGGCATTCCCAGGCCGACTCCTGCGATGGTGGCGCTAGTGGGCGCGACTGTGCGCAACCGGTTAGCCGCGGCGGCCATACGGACGATCATGTGGTCGGGGCCGCGATCCGCTTCGGACGCCGACTCATCCTTGGCGACGACCGCCCCATCCGCCGAGACGAGGCCGGCTTTGATAAATGTGCCGCCGACGTCAATTCCGATTGAAAATGTAGTGGCGTCGGTCATGGTTCACCCTTGTTCGGCAGTCCGAAGAACTGATGTGTATTGCGGCGCGTCAGTGCCGTCAACTCGGGCAGCTCCATTCCACGAACCTCGGCCATGCACCGGGCGGTGTGAATCAGGTGGGCCGGCTCGTTGGGTCGGACGTTGCGCACGGGCTCCGGCGACAGGTACGGGCTGTCCGTTTCGATCATGATCTGGTCGGCGGGGAGTATTCGCGCGACTTCGCGGAGTTCTTCCGAACGCTTGAAGGTCACTACGCCGGTCAACGAGAGCCAGTAGCCACGGTTGAGGATGTCGCTTGCCTCGGATTTCGTGCCCGTGAAACAATGGAAGACGACGCCGGGGAGTTTCGGGAAGTCTCCGAGAATCGCGATCACGTCGGCGTGGGCCTCGCGGCAGTGGATGACGACGGGCTTCTTTACATCGCACGCAAGTCCGAGTTGGCGGCGAAACACGCGGTGCTGACTCGGGCGATCGGAGAAATCGTAGTGATAGTCGAGGCCCATCTCGCCGACGGCAAAAACGTCGCTCCGTGCGACGAGCGCCGCTAAATCCCGATCCCAACCGTCGGCGGTTTTTCCTGCTTCGTGGGGGTGGATACCGCAGACCATGTGGACGTTGGAATGTCGCGCGGCGAGGTCTTGTACGCGTGCGGCGTCTTCGATATCGGTCGCGATGGTTATGAACTCGGTGACGCCGGCGCCGATTGCGCGGGCGATCACGCCGTCGGCCTGCGGCCAAAGGGCGTCCGACGTGAGATGGCAATGCGAATCGATGAGGCCTTGCATCGGTTAACTCCGTGGAATAAAGGCCTCGGGGATGTGCCGCACCACGGGTTGGCACCCATCGACGATCACCACACTTACGGCATCAAAACGATAGGCGCATTCGGGGTGGCGATGATGTTTGAGCCAGAACTCGGCGACTTGCCGGAGCTTTCGCTGCTTCGTTGGGGTGATGTGACTTTCGGGGTCATCGTGCCGGTCGCTGGCGAGCGACTTTACTTCCACGAAGACGATGGTGTCGCCGTCGCGGGTGATGATATCCAGCTCACCCAGTGGACATGCAAAATTGCGAGCGAGAATGGTGTGACCCGCGGCGCGCAGGAACTGTTGCGCGGCCTGCTCCCCCATAGCCCCGAGTTGTTTGGTGTTGCCGGTCACGGCTTGGTGAAGGCAGCGTCCTAGACTGTCGCCACGGCTTCCGGCTCTGCGGCCGGGCGTCGCGAGCGAACAGGGGAACCCTCGGCAGGGGCCGACTCGGCACCGATTTCGTCGGCACCCGCCCGGCGTTCTCGAAGCTTGCGGGCCTTGCCAACGCGCTCGCGAAGGTAGTACAGCTTCGCCCGGCGAACCTTGCCGTGACGAATGACTTCGACTCCCGCGATGCGGGGCGACTGCATCGGAAAGGTTCGCTCAACGCCTTCGTTGTTGACGATGCGCCGGACCGTAAAGGTCTCGTTCAGGCCGCCGCCCTTGCAGGCGATCACCGTACCGATGAACGGCTGAACGCGCTCCTTGTTGCCTTCGATAATCTTGACTCCGACGGACACGGTGTCGCCGATGTCGAACTGGAGTGCGCTTTTTCGCATCCGATCCTTCTCAACGCCTTCAATCAGTCTGTTACGCATGGCACGACTCCAATCTCACTCAGCGACTACGTCTTATCCTGTCCAAACAGGCGTCGGCGGCCATTACGGCCGCGTCGGCCTGGGGTCTTTTACTTTCCTGAACCGCCGAGCAAATCGGGCCGGCGGTCTTGTGTTCTCTTCATCGCCTGCTCGGCTCGCCACGCTCGAATTCGAGCATGATCACCGCTGAGCAGGATGTCCGGCACGACCATTCCCCGGAACTCCCGGGGGCGCGTGTAATGCGGATACTCCAAGCACACGGCCTGACTATCCGAATCTTTCGCCGAGGCGGGAACCGAAAACGATTCCTCCACGGCCGACTCTTCATGCCCCAGTGCGCCCGGCATCAACCGAACCACGGCATCGACAATCACCATCGCGGCGGCCTCTCCACCGGACAGGACATAATCCCCGATGGAGACTTCCTCGACGGATAGCCCGTCGCGAACACGGTCGTCGAACCCTTCGTAATGACCGGCGATCAACATCAATCGAGGTGACCGTGCCATGTCCTCGACATATCGCTGGTCTAATCGGCGACCCTGGGGGCAGAGCAACAGCCGCCTCGCCGGGGTCGAATCAATCTTCTCCACTGACTCGACCGCGTCGAATACCGGCTGGCACATCATGACCATGCCAGGTCCGCCGCCGAACGGTCGATCATCGACTTTCTTGTGCGGATCCGTCGAATAATCCCGAATGTTGTGACAAGCGATTGTCACTCGACCGGCCTGTCTGGCTCGTCCGACGATGCTCGCCGAAAGGAACGGCTCGCACGCTTCGGGAAACAATGTCAGGATATCGATCCGCATGGGTGCACCGGCTTGCTTTCCGGCGCGTCAATCGCCTTGACTCAGGCTTTCGCCGCCTTGGCGATCCCCTGCTTTCTCAGCAAATTCTTTACCGTGTCGGAGGTCTTCGCACCCAGCCCAAGCCAGTGCTCGATGCGGTCCTTCTTCAACACGACCTGTTTCTTTTCATCGGTAGTGATTGGATCGACGTAGCCGAGGTCCTCAATAAAGCGACCCGTGGTGGCACTGCGGCTGTCCGACGCGCGGAGCCTGTAGAATGCCCGGTTTCGACGACCCAACCGCACTAATCGGAGCGTGACTGCCATATCCGCCTCAAAACACGTTCGTAGGAATTGGCCTTACCGCCGACGGCTCTTTGCCACTGCGGAAGGACCGATTTGGAATCCCCCATCATAACACAAGCCGTGGAACCCGCAACTGGCACCTGTGTTAATGTCCAAACGCCACTTTCTGGGCCGACCCTGCCCGGTTACAGTCTCGGAACCTATTGTCAATCCTACACTTGGGAGCGTTCTGCGTGCCCACAAATCATCTTTCCGACCTCATCGATGTTGCAGCCGGTCGCCGGCCTGCGGACTTGGTCCTCCGAAATGGGCGGATCGTCAATGTGGTGTCAAACGAAATCCATGAGGGCGATGTTGCCATCTTCGGCGAGCGCATCGCGGGCATTGGCCGCTATGAAGGAGCGAGGTCCATTGATCTGAAAGGACGCTATGTCTGCCCCGGGTTGATCGACGCGCATGTTCACATCGAATCATCCATGCTTTCCGTGCCCGAATTTGCCCGAACCGTTGCGGCGCATGGGACCACGAGCGTCGTTGCCGATCCGCACGAATTCGCCAATGTCATGGGGACTGAGGGCATTTCGTATGTCCTCCGTACGGCCAAGTACGCACCGATTAATGTTTATGTCATGCTCAGTTCTTGCGTGCCGGCCAGTCCGCTTGAATCGGCCGGCGCGGAACTCACCGCTGAGGATCTCGAACCGTTTCTCGCGAATCCCTGGGTGCTCGGTCTCGCGGAGATGATGAACTACCCCGGCGTGATCCATTCGCAGGGGGAGGTTCTTGAGAAGATTATTGCGTGTCGCAATCGCGTCATCGACGGTCACGCACCCTCACTTTCCGGTCAGCCGCTCACGGCCTATGTCGCATCCGGAATCATGAGCGATCACGAGTGTATTACTGCCAACGAAGCCGCCGAAAAGCTCCGGCAGGGTTTGTGCATCATGATCCGGGAGGGGTCGCAGACTCGAAATCTCACCGCGTTGCTTCCGCTGGTGACGGCGGCCACGGCCGACCGGTTCATGTTTTGCACCGATGATAAGGATGTGCGGGAACTGCTCTCCGAGGGCCAGATCGATCACATGATCCGCAAGGCCATTGGAATGGGCATGCAGCCGACGCTTGCGGTTCGATTGGCGACGCATTCGACGGCCCGGTATTTCGGAATGCGCCAACTCGGCGCAGTCCTTCCCGGGTATCAGGCGGACATTGCAGTCTTTGAAGATCTCAAGGATTGCCGAGTGACCGAGGTGTTCCATCGGGGATCGCTTGTCGCGGAAAACGGGCGTTGCATCGTCGCCGCCGCGCAGCAAGAGGGTCGCGGCGCGATGCGGAGCAGTGTGAACACGCATTGGATCGCGGCAACCGATTTTGCCATCAAGCATGAGCCCGCGGGCGGCACCGCGAAGCCGCCGTCCATCCATGTCATTCATGTGATGGAAAACCGGATCGACACCGAGCGAAGCATTGAAGTGGCTCCAACAAAAAACGGCGAGTTCGTTGCCGACCCGGACCGCGACCTTGCAAAGATGATCGTGATCGAACGCCATCGCGCAAGTGGCGAGATTGGTCGGGCCTTTGCTCGGGGCTTCAATCTGCGCTCTGGCGCGATTGCGTCAACCGTCGCTCATGATGCACATAACCTGATTATTGTCGGCATGAATGATGATGACATGGCCCTGGCGGCTGTTCATCTCGTGAAGCTGCATGGTGGTCTTGTTGTGGTCAACAACGGACAAATCCTTGCCGACGTTGCCCTGCCCATTGCGGGGCTGGTGAGCGATCAGCCTGCCGAGCAGGTTTCCGAGAAGCTCACCCGGCTTGCGGAGGCGGCCAAATCGCTGGGTTGCACGCTTGAGCAACCGTTCATGGCTCTGTCGTTTCTGAGCCTGTCGGTGATTGGGAAGTTGAAGCTCACCAACCAAGGCCTCATTGACGTCGAGAAATTCGAGCGAATCCCCCTTGTTGCAAGTTGATCGATCATGATTCGATTGGCGCATTGTGAAAATGCAACGACGCTACGTGACATCGAGACCTATTCTCGACGCGCTGCTGCAGCCGGATTGCAGGGGATAAGTCTTTACGTCAACGATGGATTTTTTAGGGAACTTAACGAAGCCGAGTGCGAGGCGATTGCAAAGCTGGATTCTGTCCGCAACGTTTCCATCGAGTGGGCGAATTCACTGCCTGACTATCAAGCCGATCGTGAATCGGTCACACAATTTCGCAAGCAGATTGCCAAGTGGCTGCAACAAACCGCGAGCCTTGGCGCGAGGACCCTGGAGCTGTCCATCCAATCTGACTCATCCGATTCATCTTGCGGCCTGTGGCCGATCCTGGTTGACCACCTGCTTGCCCTGCGATTTGACGCACAGCAATGCGCCGTACGCCTCGCGTTTCGCCTTTCACATAGCGCTACCTCCCTTTCGGCATCCGACGCGTTTGCCGCGCTGGATCGCGTCAATTCTCCCTGGGTCGGGCTGGCCCTTCATTGGCAGGATGTGAACTGTGCGGCGTCGATCGATCACGCGATTGCGCGACACTGCCATCGCGTCGCATTGATTCGATTCGATGCAGGCGCATCGGCGCACGATCTGGAGCCGGTCAGTGACGCCGTGCGGCGAACGCGACTGACTATCCCAGTCGTTTACCCGCTTGAATTCTTCCCGTCTTAGGCCAGTCGGATGTCACCCTGTTTTATCGTGTGAAAAAATGTCAGTCTCGCCCTATACCCCGCAGCGCGGCCCTCTATAATCGACGAACGAGGCCCTCATGGCTCCCAAAGACGAAGAGCACGACGAATTCATGCCCGACGACGATTTCGACCCCACAGAATCGGGGGACGACATCCTTGCCGGCATGGGTGTGCCGATGCCGGGGCCGATTACACCGCCTGCCGAATCGAGCAATGCCCGCGACCTGACCATTCCCAAGATTCTGCCGATCCTTCCCGTGCGCGATACGGTCGTCTTTCCGGGAACGATCATTCCGTTGTCCGTTGGGCGCGACAAGTCCCGCAAGCTCGTGGCCGATGTCGCGGCCGGGGCGAAGGTTCTCGGCGTGGTGGCGCAGCGAAACGCACAAGTGGAAGACCCTACGCTTGACGACATCTATCGCGTCGGCACTGTCGTGAGCGTCCTGAAGGTTCTCAATCTGGCTGAGGGCCGTCAATCCATCATTGTTCACGGCCTCATGCGATTTGGCATTGAGAGCCTGGCGCAGACGTCGCCCTACCTCACGGCTGTTGCACACACGCGCGAAGACACGTTTGAAACGACCACCGAACTGGCCGCGTTGATAGACACCGCGCGCACCCAAGCCGCGCGAGTGATTGAATTGTCGCCCAATGTCTCGGACGACGCCCTGACGATTCTCAATAACATTGAGAAACCCAGCTCGCTCGCGGATTTTCTTGCGGCCAACCTGAATCTTCGGATGATTGAAAAGCAGGAGTTGCTGGAGACGTTTAACGTCCCCGACCGGCTGCGCAAGATTACGGAGGCCCTGGCGGCGCAGATTGAGATGCTGGAGCTTTCCGAGAAGATTCAGAATCAGGTCCGCAGTTCCATTGAGAAATCGCAGCGCGAGTACTTTCTTCACGAGCAGCTTCGGGCCATCCAGAAGGAGCTGGGTGAAACGGACGGCCGCGAAATCGAACTCGAGGAAATGCGCAAGGCCGTCACCAAGGCGAAAATGCCGGAAGCCGTCGAGAAAGAGGCGAAGCGGGAATTGGAACGGCTGGAGCGCACGCCGCAGGCCTCGCCCGAATACAGCGGCGCACTCGACTACCTCCACTGGTTATGCGAGATCCCCTGGGCCGTTTCCTCGCCTGAGAATCTGAACGTTGCCAACGCCGAGAAAGTGCTGAACGCGGACCATCACGACCTGGAAAAGGTCAAGAAGCGCATTCTCGAATTCCTTGCCGTGCGTAAGCTCAAGCCCGATGGACGCGGACCGATTCTTTGCTTCTCAGGTCCACCCGGCGTCGGAAAGACTTCTCTTGGACAATCCATTGCTCGTGCGCTCGGGCGAAAGTTCATTCGGATGTCAGTGGGTGGCGTGCGCGATGAGGCCGACATTCGCGGCCATCGTCGGACGTACATTGGCGCGCTGCCGGGCCGCATCATGCAGGAGATTCGCAAGGCCGGTGCGAACAATCCCCTGTTTATGATCGACGAGGTTGACAAAATCGGCGCCGATTTTCGCGGCGACCCGTCGTCGGCGTTGCTCGAAGTGCTGGACCCCGAGCAGAACAACTCCTTTCAGGACCATTACCTCGGCGTACCGTTCGACCTCTCCAAGGTGTTCTTCATCTGCACGGCGAATTATATGGAGGCCGTCCCGCCGCCGCTCAAAGATCGCATGGAAGTCATCGAGATTCCCGGCTATACCCGGCTCGACAAGCTTTTTATCGCCAAGCGATTTCTTGTTCCACGCCGTCTGGAAGCCAGCGGCCTTACTGCATCGCAATTGAAAATCAACGACATCGCCCTTCAGACGATCATCGAGTCCTACACTGCCGAGGCCGGCGTGCGAAATCTTGAACGCGAGATCGGTTCGGTCTGTCGCGGCGTTGCGGCGAAAGTCGCACGCAAGCGGAAACACCAGTCAACGATTACGAAAAAAGATCTGGCCGAATACCTCGGTCCCATCCGTTTCGAACCCGAACTGGCCCTTCGAACCAGCATCCCCGGCGTTGTCACCGGTCTCGCATGGACACCGGTCGGCGGTGAGATTCTCTTCGTTGAGGCAACGGCGATGCCCGGCAAAGGTGTTTTCCAACTTACCGGTCAACTTGGCGATGTGATGAAGGAAAGCGTTCAGGCCGCATTCAGCCTGCTTCGGTCGAACGCCAAAAAATACGGCATCGACGCGAAGAAACTTGCGGAACAGGACATCCACGTTCACGTTCCTGCCGGCGCGATTCCAAAAGATGGCCCATCGGCGGGTGTCGTCATGTTCACGGCACTCGTGTCGCTGCTCACCGGTCGGCCATGCCGCAGCGATGTTGCCATGACCGGCGAAATCACGCTTCGTGGGCTGGTACTGCCGATCGGTGGGCTGAAGGAAAAGACACTGGCCGCACACCGCGCCGGCATTCGCACGGTTCTCATACCCGAGCGAAACAAAAAGGACCTCGTGGATATTCCCGCCGAGGTTCGAAAGCAAATCAAGTTTGTGCCGTGCAAAACGGTCGATGACGTGCTCGGAACGGCGTTAACGCTGAGGCCAATTCAGGGCAAGAAAAAGCGAGCGTAGATTCCGCGGTGGGTTCATACACTCGGTAGTGAATGAGTATTAGACAGGCACAGTCTGAGATTGAGCTTCGATCTCCGCCAAAGGCTTGGCCACTCGTGCGCGTTTTACGCCGGTCTTTGCCGCCTTGGGCTTCGGAGGCGGGGCGCTCTGGCTTTCGAAGTAGGAACCGAGTTGCCGCAGCCGGGCGTAACGTCGCTTGAGGAGCGTGTCAGTCTTCACGCGCTTGAGATCGCGCAGGGTATCGACGATGTATTTTTCGAGGCTCGCGGCGGCGGTCGCGGGGTCGCGATGCGCTCCGCCCAGCGGTTCCTTGATCACGTCGTCGATCAGTTTGAGCTTGAGCAAATCACGACCGGTAAACTTCAGGGCGTGTGCTGCCGTCTTGGCGTGCTCGGCCGATTTCCAGAGAATGGCCGCGCAACCTTCCGGCGAGATCACCGAGTAGTAGGCGTGTTCCATGATGGCCACGCGGTCGCCGACGCCGATGCCCAAAGCGCCACCCGAACCGCCCTCGCCGATGACGACGCAGACAATCGGCACGCGAATTCGGGGCATTTCCATCAGATTCACGGCGATGGCGTGGGCGATGCCGCGCTCTTCGGACTGGATGCCGGGATAGGCACCGGCCGTATCAATGAGGCACACGATCGGCAGGCCGAACTTCTCGGCAAGCCGCATCTTGAGGAGGGCCTTGCGATAGCCTTCGGGGTGGGCCATGCCGAAGCAGTTTTCAAGTCGCTCTTTGGTGTCGCGGCCTTTGTTGTGGCCGATGAACATGCACTTGAGGTTTCCGATGCGGCCGAAGCCGGTGACGATGGCCCGGTCGTCGCGGAAGTTCTTATCGCCGCGAAGTTCGACAAAGTCGCGGACCATCAGATTGAGGTAATCAGGGGTCAGGGGCCGCTTGGGGTGGCGGGCCATTTGGACCGTTTCCCAAGGGTCGAGGTTGGAATAGAGCTTCCGCCTTGCGGCCAGAAGCTCGCCTCGGACAGTGCGGATCATGGCGGAGTGGTCCCGCCCGGTGACCGTCTGGCTGGCTTCCAGCTCCTCGATCTGCCGCTCGATACGCTCCAGGGGCTTTTCAAACTCTAAGTAGGCAATTCCATTCGACGACGATGTCGTCGAGTTCGGGGTCGTACTCATTAAGTCCCTCTCTGATAGGACCTTGGGCAGGCTCGCGGACCGCGCCGCCGGGGGAGCCTGACTGGAACTATCAAAATAGCTCTGATCCTTGGCATCGACAAGAAGAAATTGACGGCCTCAGCGAGGGGTGATACCCTTTCTAGGCGTCCGCCACCCGCTAATCAACCGTAACTGCTGATATTCGCGTTATTTAGGTCACCGATCCGCAGGCATTCGGGGAGTGAAAAAAATTATGGGACTGTGGCGATTCGAGGTAAGTTCGATCGGCGACGACCCCGACCCGGCCGGAATAGCGTGGCGGTGCCAACTCCTCGACTTTGGCCTGAAATCAGTCCAGCAAGTCCGTGCATCGCGGGTTTTCCTTGTCGGTTTGCCGGGAACCGACGCAGCGGCGGAACGCCAAATCGCCGACCGAATCGGCAGACTCTTGCTCACTGACCCAGTGGCTGAAAAGTGCCGAGTCGTTGGTGAAGCAGATACGTTTTTTGATTCCAAGGGGCAGGCCGTCGAGGTTCATTTCAAGCCCGGCGTCATGGACAACGTGGCGCTCTCAACGGCTGCGGCGCTTGGCAACATGGGGATTAAGGCGACCAGCGTACGCACTGCACGCCGGTATGAGTTGTTCCCATCCCCTTCCGCTTCTGACCTCTCACGCATCCCCCGGCTGCTTGGCAATGCCTGCATCGAGGATGTCGTCGTGGGGACGCGCCCGCTCACTCCGCCGCCTGAACCGCCGACCTATGAGTTCAAACTCCGACATGTGACCATCCGAACGCTTGACGATGCGGGCTTGATCACTTTGAGCGCAAACGGTCATTTGTTCCTGACGCTCGACGAGATGCGGACTATTCAGAATCACTATCGGGGGCTTGATCGCGACCCGACCGACCTTGAACTTGAGACAATCGCACAGACTTGGTCGGAGCACTGCGTCCACAAGACGCTCAAGTCCGCGATTCACTATTGCGGCGAACCGATGCCGGGCGACACGACCGGTGCACGGGAGCGACGCTACGAAAATCTTCTGAAGGACACCATCGCCCGCGCCACGGACGAACTCATGCGTGAGGGACGCGGGCCTGAGTGTCTCTCCGTTTTCAAAGACAACGCGGGGATCATCGCGCTGGATGAAACGCATGCGGTCGCGTTCAAGGTGGAAACACACAATCACCCGTCGGCGATTGAACCGTATGGCGGCGCATCCACCGGCGTCGGCGGCGTCATTCGGGATGTGCTTGGCTGCGGACTGGGCGCGCAGCCGATTGCCAACACTGATGTCTTTTGCGTGGCACCGCCGGACTGGCCGCCGGATGCTGTGCCCAAGGGTGTCATCCACCCCAAGACGGTGCTCAAGGGGGTCGTTTCGGGTGTTCGTGATTATGGCAATCGGATGGGCATTCCGACGGTGAACGGCGCGGTGCACTTTGACGCTCGCTATCTTGGCAATCCACTCGTCTATTGTGGGTGCGTCGGCCTTATTCCGCGCGATCGCATTGATAAGCAGGTCCGCCCCGGCGACCTTATCGTGGTCATGGGCGGGCGGACCGGTCGTGACGGCATTCACGGGGCAACCTTCAGCAGTGCGGAACTCACCGACACGCACGAGGACGAATTCGCCCATGCCGTGCAGATCGGCAACGCCATTGAAGAAAAGAAAGTGCTCGACGTCGTGTTGCTGGCGCGGGATTGGACGGCTCCCGACGGCCGGCGCGCCTGTCTCTTTTCCGCGATTACCGACTGCGGCGCGGGCGGGCTTTCGTCAGCCATCGGCGAAATGGCGGCTGAAACCGGGGCGGAAGTTGAGCTAAAGAATGTGCCGCTGAAGTATCCGGGATTGCGCTATGACGAGATTTGGATTTCGGAGGCACAGGAGCGAATGGTTCTGGCGGTTCCCGAAGAAAACGCGCCTGCACTCCTCGCGTTGGCGAAATCGGAGGAGGTCGTAGCGACCGTCATCGGACGATTCTCGGATACCGGTCGACTAGTCGTTTCTTATCGCGGCAGAATGGTGGGCGATATTGACTTGAAGTTCTTGCATGATGGGTTGCCTCGGACGGTTCGCGAGGCAGAGTGGGAAACGGTTTCCGACTCAAGGCGAAATGACGGGCCGGTGGTTACAAGCGATGTGCTCGCCGAGTTGCGACGCCGCCTTTCCAACCCCAGTTCCGCTTCCAAGCATTGGATCATTCGACAATACGATCACGAGGTCGGAGCGAGGACCGTCGTGAAACCTTTGGTCGGTCCCGGCAATGGTCCGTCTGATGCCGCGGTCATTCGGCCGCGGCTCGGGTCGAATCGCGGAATTGCGATTGGTTGCGGGCTTGCCCCGGAATTGGCGGAAGTTGATCCTTATCGGATGGCCGTCGCGGCGATCGACGAGGCCATACGCAATGTCGTGTGTGTCGGCGGCGACCCGTCACGTACGGCGGTTCTCGATAATTTCTGCTGGCCGCGGGTGGATGACAAGCGGAATCTGGGCGCGCTGGTGCGTGCGTGTCAGGCGTGCTACGACGCGGCGAAGGCGTACGGCGTGCCGTTCATCAGCGGCAAGGATTCGCTCAATAACGAATTCTCGCTTGACCCGGCCGACATTGAACTGGTGCGTAGTGCCGTTAAGACCGACCCCACGCGCAACGGCCGTATCGCCATTCCGTACACGCTGCTCATATCAGCCATCGCGCTCGTTGACGATGTGAATCTCTGTATTACCTCGGCCCCCCGATTGCAAAATGGGCGTGGGGAGCTATGGGTCGTGGGCATCGACAATTCGACATGGCATAACGTGAGCATGGCAAGTCTCGCGGCCTTTCATCGCTGCATTGCGGATTTGATCCGCGAGGGGAGGATTCTCGCGGCCCATGATTGTTCGGAGGGCGGCTACCTTGCCGCCGTCGCTGAAATGGCCATCGCGGCGAACATCAGTGTTGATGTTTCAATTCCAGCGGAGGGACTGCTGGCCGATCCATTTGGTCCGCTCATTTCCGCGTATGTCGTACAGCCTAAAGGTGCCGATGTGTTCATGAATCGGGCCTTTGGCGACGGCATCCTTGCATGTCGCATCGCAAAACTCGATTCTGATGTGCCCAGTCCGGCCATCAGGATTAACGGGGCGACGACGACTATTGCCGAACTGCGCCACACGTGGCAGGCTCCACTGGATTGGTGAAGCTGGTCAATCGCTTAGCGAGAACGGTGTAAAGTTGGTGTTTCGGTCGTAGTAGTCTTCACCCTCGGTCTTCTTGAGCCAACCGACGATGACGTATGTCAGCGGCGTAAAGACAACTTCGACGCCGACCTTGAATAACCAATTAAACACCATGACCTTCCACATACTGTCTTCGCCCCGCCAGACGCCAAGAAATGCCAATGGGTAAAACACAAGGCTGTCGACACCTTGTCCACAGATCGTGGAGCAAATAGTACGCATCCAAAGAAACCGTCCGGCTGTCAGTAGCTTAAGCCTAGCAAGGACGAACGAATTGACGAAGTCACCAATCCAGAATCCCAGGATGGACGCCGATACAATCCGCCATCCCGGACCGAAGACAATTTCAAGGGCCGGTTGATACGTCTTGTTAAAGTCTTCCTTCTCATAAACTGGCAGTCGAAGCACAACCGCCGCCATTACCACGTAGAAGATCATGGAGGCGAAGCCAGCCCAGATGACCTTTCGAGCACGTGCATATCCGTAGACCTCTGTTAGAACGTCACCGAAGATATAGCTGATTGGGAAAAAGATGTTTCCCGCGCCGAATACGACCGCACCAATCAGTGGCAAATGCAGTTCGCTGACTTTCCCCGGCCCGATCATGTTCGAGCATAAGAGCACCGTCACAAATCCCGCCATCAGCAGGTCGTAGTACTTGTAATGGCGTGGATTGGCCGCTGCGTCGGTTTTCGACATGGCGGGACATGCTAGTGCAAAGTATCGTGAGGCGAAATGAGTGCGAATCGCGGTGGCGCAGGGGTGAATGTGCTGGTCTTGCTTACCTCACCGCCGGTGGACCACCCTTGATGCGTTGACCGTCTCGGAGTTTGTCGAGATTCTCCGCGGCGAGCATCTGCCCGGCCACGAGGCCTGACGTGACTTCGACTTCGCTTCCGGTGCGTCGTCCCAGCGTGATCGGCGTTTCGGTGAGGCGTCCGCCGATTGCAACGAAGCACCTGGCTGCTTGCGTCTTTGCGTCAATCAGACACGCCGAAGTCGAGATCCAGATGGTCGGGGCTGCGTCCGACGTCTGCGATGCCGCCGCTTCCGACTTGAACACGACCTGTGCCGACCCTTCGACACGCAGGTAGTCATCCGGATCTTCGATGCGCACCTTGACCTGAACCGTGGCCTTGGAGTAATTGGCGCCGGGGTCCAGCCACATGACGCGGCCCTTGTAGCGCCGATCCTTGTAGGCATCGGGAACGACCGTGCAGGGAAGTTCCTTGCGAATCCTGTTGATATCAAGTTCGCTGACATCCACCTCCACGCGAAGGGTGGACATATCAGCGATGGAGCCGAACTGGGCGTTGGCGTTGGCCCCGCGTCCGCCCTCTGCCGCGACAAAATCGCCCACTTCAACATCGCGCTGGAGGATTACGCCGTCGATCGGCGCGGTGACTTCGCAGTCGTTGAGTGCCTTTTGGGCGAAATCCAGGGCCGCCTGAGCCGCGGTGACCTGGGCCTTTCCTTCGTCAAGGGTTCGCTTGGCAGCCGCAAACTCGATGTCCGGAGCGTTTTCGGTCTGGTGCAGGCGGACCATTCGGTCATAGTTTATTTTTTGGAACTCGAAATTGGCCCTGGCTTTTTCCAGTTCGGCGGCGGCCTGGTCGCGCCGGGCGCGATAGATCACGTCTTCGACGCGGGCAAGAAGTTGCCCCTTCTTGACGCGATCACCCTGCTCAAAAAACATCGCGAGGACCTGACCGGAAACCTTGGTTGCGACCTTGACCTGATGGTCGGAGACGATCTTCCCCGTCGCGGTCAGCAATGGTGGCATTTCGTTGGCCTGTCGAACGGTTACGCCGACCAGCTTGATCTCATCCGCATTGGCTGTCGCAACCGCAGACGTAATCGATTCGATCTGGCCGCGCGAGAAATAGACAACAAGCACGACAGCGAGCCCAACGCCGCCGCCAATGACCCACCCCCAGCGAATTGGTAATCGACGCGCTGCGACCGAGCCCTCATCCACGATGGGCCGTTGGTCCTTGTTAATGGAGAGGCTGCGAAGCTGGGTGCGTAGGTCGGGAGGAGCTGCCATGGACATGCCCGATTCTAGCCGAAGGTCATGCCTTACGCAGGGCCTCGATGACCTTCGTACGGGATGCCCGCAGCGCCGGCGCCAGTCCACCGATCACACCGACCGCCGCAGCCAATGCGAGTGCGGTTCCAATGGTCCACGGGGTCATCTTCAAATCATAGGCGAGTACCGTCCAGGTGGTGTCCGATAAGAAGTCCTGCTTGGAAATCAACCGGCTCACAAACCCCGCAATGACCAGGCCGCAGAGGCACGCGGACATGCAAATGAGCAACGACTCCAATACGAACGCCGTGATAATCGACCTTCGCACAAACCCAATAGTTCGCAACATGGCGATTTCCCGCCGTCGACTATCGACGGCTGCATACATCGTGTTCGCTACGGCAAAGACTGCACCGATACCCATCAGCGTGATTAACACCGAGGTCAGCACGACGATTTCGCGGGTCTTTGATGTCAGGTCTTCGTAATACCCTGTCTCCGACTTGGCCTTGAGCCGTACGGCAGGCCCCTGGATGTAGTCGATTGCATCGCGCACCAGGCCGGCATCCTCCACTTGAACGATGACGCTGGACAGAAATGTCCGTCGGAAGGAATCCATGATGTTCGTACGCGGACCCCAGATCTCGCTCTCCACCGCGCTGCCGCCGGCCTCGAACACGCCGACGACTTTGTATTCACGATCACCCGAACGACCCATTGGAACAATCTCGCCCAAGGCCAGGTGTTTGTATCGCTCCTGGGCCGCCTTCCCGACGATCACCTCCATCTGCCCTACGTTGAACAGCCGGCCTTCGACCAATTGAACCTCGCTATGGATGCTGAACGCGATTTCATCCACGCCGCGCACGCAAACATTGGCAATTCCGCGCCCGTCTTTTCTGGGAAGCGTGGTCTGGGCGCAAAGTTCCTGACTGAGCATGGGGAGGTTTTTTACGTTATAGGCGAGGCCCGGCGCCTGAAGGACGCGATTGGCCTCTTCGGGCTTGATCAGGCTCGTGCTTTCCGCCGTGGCGCCGGTGCGGAGCACGATGATGTTCGCGGGGTTGCCCGTCGCACGAAGGGAATCATTGATTCCTGCCGCAAACGAGAGCAGGATCGAAAGGACGGCTACGATGATCGATACGACGGAGAAGGTGAGGCTTGTGCTCAGCTTGCGCACGAACAGATTTCGCCAGTTGTATGAAAACGGCAATGCCACCAGTACGCCTCGTTGCTATTCCAAATTCCGCAATGCACGCACGACATGCATTCGCATCGCCATCCAACTCGGCCATACACCTGCCACCAGTCCGATGAAGACGGCGATGCCCAGCGCCTTCAGGCATGTCACCCATTCGACGACAAGGGTCTGAATGAGCGGGACCTGAAAATCCCGCGCCGGCGTGTAGGTGAAAATGACGAACGGCACGATTGCCCCGATGATGCCACCCAACGAACACAAGAGCAGGCTCTCGGTCTGAATCAATGAAAACGCGAAACCGCCCGAGAAGCCGAGCGATTTCAGGGTCGCCATTTCGGCGATTCGGTCGCGGAAGTTCATGCTCATGGTATTCATGGCGGCCATGATCGCGACAAACACGGTCAGCCCCGAGAGGATGGCAAGGTTTTTCGGCAGGTCGAACTGCTGCGCGATGAACTCGTTCATGAATGTCTTCTCATCGAGCGAGCGTGTTTCATCCAGCGAACCCGCAAAGGACGCATCGATCTTTTCGCGATATTCGTCCAGGTCCTTCTTGGTCGCGCACTTCACGAAAAAGAAACTCACCTGACCCTCGGGAAACCCGTCTTTCTTTAATTCTTCATTCAAATAGTCCTTGCGGAAAAAGATCGACTGGTTGTCCGGAGCCTTGGGGGCTGTCGAGATGACATGGAACTCCATCGCCCGGTACGGCGGCAGGGTCGGCACGATGCTGATGCGATCGCCGACCTTCCAACCCAGTTGTCCCGCCGGCCCGCTGCCGATGATGATCGCCTGGCGGTCCTTTTGCCACGCATCAATTTCAGTTTGTGTCAGTTCATATTCCGGCATCGCGCTCACAAAAGAATCGGGGTCCGCCGCCATCACGGATAGCGGCGTGGGGTCATTTTCACGCTGGCCGCCGATCCACTGCACACCGCAGACGGCCGTCAATCGCTGCTTACTCTCATCAAGCACTTCGATTTTTTTTCGGTGACCTTCGGGGAGCGGATTGACGATGGACGTCTTCTGAGTCACAACGATACGCAACTGCTTGGCCGAATTGTCCAGGAACTTGTCCACACCATGAACCACCGACATGGAGAGCACATAAATCATGATCGGCAAGCCCACGGCTGCGCAGGTCAGGAAAGACCGCCGAACGTTCCGTGTCAGATTCCGATGGAGATAGATAAGCCGCAGATTCATGCGATTATGCTTCGCGCAACGCCTCGACCACTTTGATTCTTGCGGCTCGAATCCCCGGCGTGAGCGCCCCCAGCAATCCGACCAGCGTGACCGCACTCAGCGAATAGACCACGATCATCGGCGTCATTGAGATTTCAAACGCCATGGTTGTAAACGTGCTCGCACCGAACATATCCTTCGTTCGACCCATGATCTGCAGATAGACGAAGGCCCCGGCGCAGCCCAGCAGGCCGCCGATCACCGACAAGAACACCGCCTCGATCATGATGGACACCATGATTGCGACTCCGGAAAAGCCGATGGTCCTCAGCATGGCAAACTCGCGGGACCGCGCCGCGACCGATGAGTACATCGTGTTAGCGATCGAAAACGCCGCGGCGATGCACATCACGCCGACAAGCCCGGACACGATGTACAAGTACATGCGCACGTTTTTCGCCTGGGCATCCCAATACTGCGCCTCCGTCTGCGCCGTGAGTTGGATCGTCGGTCCTTCGACTTTCTTGATCACGTCGGCGGCGTTGAATTTGTCGTCCAGCCGCAAGACCACCGACGAATAGGCATTCCGCTGATAGGCATTCATCAGTGTCGTCAATGGTCCCCAGACTTCGCTCTCCATCGGGGCACCGCCGGCCGAAAACAAGCCGACGATCTTGTATCCACGATTTCCGCTGTAGCCGAGATTCAGCGTGTCGCCAATCTTGAGGCCAAGGAACTGGCGAGAGATCGACTCCCCCACCACGACTTCCATTTGTCCCTGTTGAAAGGTACGACCTTCAATAATCCGCACGTTGCGATGAACCTTGAATCCGTCATCGGTCAATCCGCGCACCGCCACGTTTGCCCGTGTCTTGCCGCCGTCGCTCAGGCGAGGCAGCGACACTTGCACGATCATCTCGGGGCTTTTGAGCGGCTGGCCTGATGCGGCATCGACGGCGACCTCGCGATCGAGTTGCGACAGCTTGTTGCTTTCTTCCGGGGGAATTGCACTGTTCGTCTCGGATGTGGAGGCCTGTCGCAGCACGATGAGCTTGTGCTGGTCCTGCGCAAACGAAAGCGAGCCCGCGAGCGCGGACCAGAATCCGAGCATCCACGACAACACGCCCACCACGGCCGCGATGACGAGAATCGTCAGCGCCGTCGTCGTCCGTCGGACAAACAGGTTTCGCCAGTTGTAGGCAAGCGGAAGCGCCATCCGACACGTAACTCCTAGGCTCTC
>CAZSBF010000020.1:31686-51088 GCA_964605185.1 uncultured Planctomycetaceae bacterium | reverse complement strand
AAACAGCCGGCACTTGCTGGCGTTTGCTGGCGTTGCCTGGGATTGGGGCAACACGTTCGAAAGGTCGGTATGGGAGGGGTGGGCATCTCACATGCTCCTTTCATTGCCGCGCGCGGAATTGGGGCGGCCGTTGGGGGTTCAGGTTGTCGCGGCATACTTCGGAGTTCAGATCACCTATCAGTCTTGATCACCGTTTCGGGTGCGCGTGAGAATTCGTTAAGTGGTTGTCGTGGTGAGGGTTGGGGGCGCGGAGGGTGGCCAGATGGGGACGGACCCAGAATGTGTGCGGGCTGCCAGCCAGCTCTCAGAGAGGCTAGGGGCGTCCACGGAAATGCCGGAAATCACACTCCTCCGGCTTTCTGCTATCGATCCGGCTTCCTGCGTTGTCTAATACTCAAGAAGGATCGTCCGTGAGAATGGCCACGGGTCGGTTGCAGCGGCAACCGCAGCCAGGTCGCCTTCACTCGTTACCTTCTGGGGAAGGTCTCCCATGAACGCGTGCCTCGACCGTTATTTCAGACCACGATATCTGCTTGCCGTGGCCATGGTCTTGTCCCACTCCGAGCCGATGCCGGCTCAGGACTATGAACAAACGCAGTTTGCCCGCCCGGACATCACTCCGGGTTTCAGTTCCCCGGCGGCGGGAACCGGACAAAACGCTACTCCCCTTTCGACTCAACAACTCGATGAGTTACTTGGCCCGATCGCACTCTATCCCGATCCGCTCCTTGCGCAGGTCCTGGCTGCCGCGACGTATCCCATGGATATTGTTCAGGCGGTTCGCTTCTTGAATACATCTTCCGATCTGTCTCAATTGGATCGGATGGGGCTGGACCCCAGCGTGCAGGCGTTGGCGAGGTTTCCTGATACTTTGAAAATGATGGATCAAGAGCTGGATTGGACGAACGCGCTCGGCACTGCATTCTTGAATCAGCAACAGGATGTGATGGATGCGGTCCAGCGACTTCGCGTTCAGGCGCGATCGAGTGGTGCGCTGCAAAGCACGCCTCAACAAGAGGTGTACACCGAAGAGGCATTTGTCGGAATACTCCCGGCCGATCCGCAGATTATTTACGTGCCCCAATACGTTCCGGAAGTCGTGTATGGCTGGGTTGAGCCGCCGATCGGTGGATATTTCACGTCCATTTCGTTCGGTGTCGGTTGCAGCACCGGCTCGTGGCTGAACCTGGGCTTCAATTGGGGCGGCCGTTGCCTGTCTTACCGTCCGTGGCCAGTCTGGCATGGGGGTTACTATCGAGGCGGGCGCGGATTCTGTGGCACCTACTACAACCGCATAGGTTGGGGCTCTTCATGGCACCGCCGATCCGGATCATCGCTGCCGAGGTTTTGCGGCGGGCCGAACAACTTCCGAGGCGGCCGCGGCTTTGGCAGTCTTCGCAGTGGATTCGGCAACAGACCATCCGGCGGCGGATTTGCCAATCGGCAGGGCGGATCGCGCGACGGCATTGGAAACGGTCGGCGCGGCGACGCGGGTGCCGGCTTTGGAAATGGCCCACGAGCCGGGTTGGGGCGCGGCGGCACTGGTTCCGGGTTTGGTAATGGCACGCGCGGGGGCGAGCGCAATGGCGGACTCGCCAGCCCTCGATCTGGCGGGGCCGATCGTGGCGGATTGCCCGGGGATGCAAGAAGTAATCCACGAAACAGATCGGGCAACGCCGAGTTCGGTGGCGGGCAACGCAATGGCGCTGAGTCCGGCAATCGAAACTATTTCGGCAATCGACCATCGGTCCAGCGGGACAATCGTTCACCGGATGCTCCAAAGATAGAAACGGGCAAGCGCGGCGCTTTCGGTGGATTCGACCGCAATCCGCGCGAGGGCAGGCCAAGCGATTCACGCGATGCGGGACGATCCACTCGTGGCGAAGACCGAGGTGGTCTGTTGAATAGAGGCCGGCCCGATCGTGATGGCGGCATGTTCGGATTGCAAGGTGGTGACCGATCCCATCGAGAAGGCCGCAATCTGGACAGCTCGTTTGGCGGAAGCCGGTCGAGTGGAACACGCGCTATGCCGCGCGCCTTTGATGGCGGCTCGTCCGGCGGCGGACGGGAGTTTTCTCGGGGATCGCCGCAGCGAAGTTACGGCGGCGGCGGCTCTCCTTCCCGGGGATTTGGCAGTGGTGCGACGCGCGACGCCGGGCGGATGCCTGGATTTTCCGGTGGCGGACGATCTTCCGGTGGCAGTGCGTATCGCGGTGGCGGGTCAAACTCGTCCGGTCCGCGAATGGAATCCCGCTCGGGAGGGATGTCGATGCGCTCGTCGGGCAATCGATCATCCGGCGGGGGCATGCGAAGCAGCGGGATGGGCGGCGGCGGCCGAGGTGGTCGTGGCGGCGGCGGACGTGGCCGGTGAGGATCGGTGAGCCTTGTGAGAAGTGAATCGAGATAAAAGTTTCTGAGGAAAGGTTTTCGATGAGTGTGGCGACTCGGTAACGAAAATACGCGAGGACACCATGCAAACGTGGTGGGTCGAAGAAGTCCCACACGATGTCTCACGTGGCAAGCAACTGAGCAGCAAATAGTTCGAGGTCTGCGTCGTTTACATTTCCGTCGAAGTTGAGGTCATAGGCACAGTGCGATATGCCCGGCCCATTAGCGTTGTAGGCAGTAATGAAGCCGGCGATATCAGCGCCGTCGGTCGTCCCGCTTTCATCTCCGTCGCCAGAACCTGTTTGCAAAACAATAAGTGACGCATCGCTGGAAATCACCGTTCCGCAACTATCGATCACGACGCAATTGTAATCAGTGCCCTGTGAGGCATACTCAACTGGCTCAATCCGCAGAGTTGGTGTTGCGGTTCCTGTTAGACGGGCATCATCATGAATTACGGTGAGTCCGCGCCGCCATTGGTACGTCACTGGCTGCGACACAGCCGCCACAATGGTAAACTCGGCCCGGCCACCGACACAGGAAAGGACTGAATTCGTTTGGTACGTAATAGCGGGCGGCTGAGGTTCCCACCGTGCAATCATGGAGGCGGGAAGTCCTCCTGCGGTTGTGTAATCACCGCCCGCAATCAGCCGGCCTTCGTGGTTGCCCAGGGACCAAACGTCGACATCCATTCCTTCAGACAGTGGTTGCCAATTCGATCCGTTCCAACTTGCAATGCTGTTTGCTGTCGCGCCGCCCGCTTGCTGAAAATAGCCGCCCACAATGAGTTTGCTTTCGAAGGTCATCATGGAGAGAACGAAGAACTCACCAATTCCAGTTCCGAGCGGGTACCAGTCCGTGCCATTCCATCGGGCAATGCGATTCAAGCCTGGATTGCCGAAGTTCACAAAGGCTCCGCCTGCGATCAAATCTCCGTTGTAAACTTCCAACGACAAGACGTGGCTCTGAAGACCGTTTCCAAGGCTGTGCCAGGCGGCCCCATCCCAGCGAGCGACATGCTTCAGCAAGGGTACTCCGTTTACGAAATTGAAGGAGCCACCTGCGACGAGTTCATTCTGAAACGTTGCCAAAGCAATGACATCGTCGGGCAAGCCGGTCCCGAATGGGTGCCACGCGGCGCCATTCCAGGCGGCGATGCGATTGGCCGATACACCATCGGCAGTCGTGAATTGTCCTCCGGCGACCAATTCGCCATTGAATTCCGTCAGTGCATACACTAAGTCGTTAAGTCCGACACCAAGCGGATGCCAAGCGAAGCCATCCCATCTTGCAATTCGATTGGCCGATACACCGCCGATCGCGCTGAAGTTACCGGCCGCGATCAGGTCGCCGTTGTAGATCATCAATCGAAATATGGCTCCATCCGAGCCACCGGCATAGGGTTCCCAGCCCATCCCATTCCAGCGCGCGAGACGATTGGCGGCAACGCCATCAATCGAGGTGAATTGACCACCAACGATCAAGTCTCCCTGAAACGTGATGATCGATCGAACGGGTAGGTTCGTCATTGAACTCATGGATTGCCACTGGAAGGTGCATTGCCCCTGGCTGCTTCTTGGAGCGAATAGAAAAGTCATGATGATGGCCAGGCATATCACTGATTTCCAAGGGAGACGTACGCCTATACATGAGTAAATAAGAAACATTTGGCATCGCCTTTCGCGAAGTCAGGAATGATCAACAACTCAAAAAGGGGCGAATCGACAACCATTTTGAGGGCATGGTCGGTCACCTCCTCAGGAGTTTTCTGTTCCATTGGCCGATCAGGGCAATTAACGCTACAAGCCATAAGGACGTTGGCTCCGGGACATCGGAAAACTGCATGGCCAAGTTGGGTGGCAGTGGGGTCCAATCGGCCACGTTCAAATTAATGAACGCGCAGCCGTTGGTGGTGGATTCGGAATATTGCCATCGGAAATGGCTGTCATCGATTCCTATTTGAACGACTTCCACCCAATACCGCGCCCCCCCCAGAGCCTCAAACGGCGTCGAGAGCGGAAGGTCAAAGCGATATTCGAACGGACTACCTAACGCGCCAACTCGCCGACCGGTCGCAACTCGCTGGGTATTTAGCACTGTATGTTCGCGCAGTAAGACACCGGGCAGTCCATCCGCCGCACGTTCAGCGTAGAATCGAACCCGCATGGTCTCGTCGCCCAGCGGAGGGTCTAGTGATTGGCCACTGTAGAACCCCCACCACGTCAGTTGCCGGATTGATGCGTCGGCATCGAGCGTGAAGTCATCCGCCAATTGCTGCCAACGTAGCAAGCCATACTCGTTGTAAAACGCTGTGTCCGACGCAGAACCGGCATACTGTGATGGCGGTTGATCGACGATGATGCCGGCGAAGGCGGGCGTTGCGCAGGCGATGATCGCAAGAACGCACTTTGCAAATCTGTGAGGCGTGGGCATGGTACTCACCTATTTCGGTGGCACTGCCGCGAGGAAACGCAACCGGCGTGATCTATCGCGGTATGCCCTACAGCGCCGTCTCGGGGATCGGCGCGTAATCCGGGAACCACATGCCTTCGCGGGCCGTGCGCTCGATCTCGTCGTCGGCCAGCAGGCGGCCGTAGCCGGCGTCGCGAGCTTCGCGCATAACAGCGCAGGCCACGTGGAAGCTGATGTCGCGGAGTTCCTGCTGGCTGGGATAGAGCGAACCGGTGGCGAGCCTTGCGCGGCTAGTGCATAGCGCCAACGTTTTGGCGGCGGCGAGCAACATGCGGTCGTCGATCTCGTGCGCCTCCGACAGAATCGCACCGAGGCCGAGGCCGGGGAAGATGAAGGCGTTGTTGCCCTGGCCGATGATGATTTCCTTTCCGTTGTATTCCACATTCGGGAAGGGGCTGCCGGTCGCGACGATGGCGCGGCCGTCGGTCCAGCGGATGGCGTCTTCGGGCTTGCACTCGCACTTGCTGTTGGGGTTGCTGAGGGCAAAGATGACCGGGCGATCCACGTGGCGGGCCATCTCGCGGATGATGCGTTCGGTGAAGAGGCCGGCCTGGGCGCTGACGCCGACGAGAATGGTCGGGCGGAATTGCTCGACCATCTGTTCGAAGGTGATTTCGTCGGGGTGCTGGATGTCCCAATTCGCGAGGATGTCGGGCTTCATGGCGAACTCGCGCTTGTCGGCGCTAAGGTCGGTGCGTGCGTGATGGACGAGGCCCTTGGTATCCCTGAAGGCCTGTGCGCCGCGGACGATATCGGCCGGGACGTTGGATGATTCCATCAACATGCGAATGAGCCGCGCGATGCCGATGCCCGCAGCGCCGGCGCCGGCGAAGAGGATGCGGTGCTCGGCCAGCGGCGTTTCGATGACCTTGAGGGCGTTGATAATTCCGGCGGCGGCGACGGCGGATGTGCCCTGGATGTCGTCGTTGAAGCTGGGCAGCCGGTGTCGATAGCGCTGAAGATTCTTGAAGGCGAGGTCCTTGTGGAAATCTTCCCACTGCAGGACCGCGCCCGGAAATACCTTGATGACGGCTTCGACGAATTGATCGATGAAGCGCTCGTAGGCAGCGCCTCGGAGGCGTTGACGACGGTAGCCGCAGTACATCGGGTCTTGGAGCAGGGTTTGATTGTCCGTGCCGACGTCGAGGCTGATCGGGAGGCAATGCTCGGGGCGCAGGCCCGCTCCGGCGCAATAGAGGGCGATCTTGCCACGGGGGATGCCCATGCCGCCAGCGCCTTGATCGCCGAGACCGAGGATGCGTTCGTTGTCGGTGACGACGATGAGGCGAATGTCGTGTGGGCTGGCGTTGCGCAATAAGCCGGGGATGCGATCCTGATCGTCCGGGGTAATCCACAGGCCATGCGGTCGACGGATGATGTGGCTGAAGCTCTGGCAGGCCTGGCCAACCGTTGGCGTGTAGACGATGGGCATGAGTTCTTCGAGATGCTCGACGAGGACGCGGAAATAGAGCGTCTCGTTGCGATCGCGGAGTGATTCGAGCCCGATGTATTTCTCCAGCGCGTCGTTCTTGCGGCGCAGGTGTTCGATTTCCAATGCAACCTGTTCTTCGATGCTGAAGACGCGACACGGCAGCAGGCCGCGCAGGCCGAGGGCGTCACGCTCGGTTTCCGTGAAGGCGGTGTCCCGGTTCAGGCGTGCGTCGTCCAAAAGTTGGCGGCCGCGCGGAAAGGCCGGCGCGACGGGCGGTGCAATTTCGAGGGTGCCGTTCATTGGAATTCTCCTGTCGTCGTGGGGGCGAATGCCGCGCCCACGGGAGACTTCCCAGCATTCGCCGTGCCAGAGGGCATGTGCGATTGCCACGGGCAGTGCCCGATCGGCCCGGGGATGCGTGACGCCGGTCGTGTCTGCATCCCCAGCGGGTGCGGATTCTCGCGGCATGGAGGCTGCGGAAAACCGCGATCGGGGCGATAGGGACGTGTCGCCCTGTGGCACGCGCCTTGCTCATTCCATCTGTGGGCGTCGCAATTCGGCGCCAACGGACTGCCTGATTGCGACGATCCCGAGCGGCTGTAAAGCGCTTGTTTGCCGTTTCCTATCACGAAATGGTGCGAACATGACCGGGACTTGTCGAACCACTACGTCAAAACATGTCATCGACCGTGCGGGACTGGACCTCATCCTCGACGGTCTCACTCAACTTGGATACACGCTGATCGGCCCGCGGGTGCGCGACCACGCCGTCGTGTATTCGGAGATTCACTCCACGCGCGACATGCCCATCGGCATGCACGATGAACAGGAAGGTGGACACTATCGGCTGCGCTGCGAGGACCACGAACCCACGCTGTTTGACTATGTCGTCGGGCCGACGAACTGGAAACGATTCCTGTTTCCGCCGCGCGAAGCGATTGTGTCGATCACGCGAAACGGCCACGCGATGGAATTCGAGCATGTCGCGCCGCCGCCGCCGAAGATGGCGTTCATCGGGGTGCGGCCGTGCGACCTCGCGGCGATCTCGCGACTGGACGCGGTGTTTGTCGGCGGGCAGTACGTGGACCTGCGCTATCAGGCACGCCGGCAGAATTTGTTTGTACTCACCGTGAATTGCGCACGGCCGGGCGGCACGTGCTTCTGTGCATCCATGGGGACGGGGCCGCGCGCGACGACGGGGTTCGATCTGGCGATCACGGAGATTCGCCGGCCGCATCTGCACGAGTTCATCGTGACCATCGGAACTTCCCGCGGCGAGGACGCGCTGCGGACGATTCCGCACCATGCGGCGGGAAACCAGGCAATCGAAATGGAAGAGGCCACGCTGGCGTCGGCGACCGAGCACATGGGGATCAGGTTCGACAGTCGCAATATCAAGGATGTTCTGTATCGGAGCTATGAGAACAAGCAGTGGGAAGACGTCGCGAAGCGGTGCATGGCGTGCGGCAATTGCACGCTTGTCTGTCCGACATGCTTCTGCTCCACGGTTGAGGATGATTCGGACCTGACGGGCGATCATGCCGAGCGGCGCCGGGCGTGGGATTCCTGCTTTACGAGCGACTTTTCCTACATCCACGGCGGCGCGGTGCGGCCGTCGATTCGGTCGCGGTATCGACAGTGGATGCTTCACAAGCTTGCGACATGGCACGATCAATTCGACGCGAGCGGCTGCGTCGGATGCGGGCGCTGCATTACGTGGTGCCCGGTCGGCATTGACATCACCAAGGAGGCCGGCGCGATTCGAGCGAGCGAGACACGTGAGACCGCGACGGCCGGCACGACGGGAGCTACATCATGATGAAGAGCATTGATCAACTGTTGGCCGAGCATCCATTCACGAGTGACCTGTCGGTCGATCAGATCACCCTGATGTCGCGGACGGCATCGGTGGAGGAATTTGAAGAGGACGATTTTATTTTCCATGAGCACGAGGAAGCGCGGTGGTTCTATCTGATCATCTCCGGGAACGTGGCGCTCAAGATCAGCGCGCCCGGAAGCGGGCCGATTCCGATTCAGACCATCGCGGCCGGTCAGGCGCTGGGCTGGTCGTGGGTGATGCCGCCGTACAAGTGGCATTTTGGAGCGCGGGCGATTACGCGCGTCACCGCATTGCGAATGGATGCGGGCTATCTGCGGCGGACCATGGAAGAAAACGCAGAACTGGGATACGCCGTTTTGTACCGGATGAACCGAGTGCTCGCCGAGCGTTTGCAGGCGACGCGATTGCAACTACTGGATGTGTATCAGTGCGCCGTATGAGGGACCGACATGGCCATTGCCCCAACAATTGAGTATTCAAGTCATACGCGGCCGCAGATTCGCGACCCGATGCTTCCGACACCCTATCGAGTCATACGAACCAAGCGTGAGAATCACGACACGTTCACGCTGGAACTGGAGCACGCGGCGGGACCGACGGAGTTTCATTTCCTGCCGGGCCAGTTCAACATGCTTTACGCGCATGGTGTGGGCGAGATTCCCATTTCAATCAGCGGAGATCCGGATTGCACGGATCGGATCATCCACACCACGCGCGTAGTCGGCGCGGTGACGCGCGCGATGCAACGGATGGAACCGGGCGATGTCATCGGCGTGCGCGGCCCCATGGGGACAGCGTGGCCGATGGAGTTGGCCGAAGGGCATGATGTTGTCATCGTGACCGGCGGCATCGGACTCGCGCCGTTGCGGCCGTGTGTCTATCACATCCTGGCGAACCGCGCCAAATACAACCGATTCGTCATGTTCTATGGGGCACGGACTCCGAAGGACATTGTGTATTCGGGCGAGCTTCGCAAATGGGGCCGACAACGCGGCGTGGAGGTGCAGACCACGGTTGACCGCGCGGGCGAAGGCTGGCGCGGGCACGTGGGCGTGGTGACGACCCTGATCCCCCGGGCGTCGTTCACGCCGAGCCGGACGATCGCGCTAGTCTGCGGCCCGGAAATCATGATCCGGTTTGCAGTCATGGCGCTTCAGTCGCGGGGCGTGGATCGGCGGAACATTTATGTGTCGATGGAACGCAATATGAAATGTGGTGTCGGATTCTGTGGCCACTGTCAATTCGGCCCGGAGTTTATCTGCAGAGACGGGCCGGTATTTCCCTTCGACCGAATCGAACGGCTCTTCGCCATTCGGGAGGTGTGACGTGCAGCGCGTGCATAAGCCAAAACTTGCGGTGTGGAAGTTTGCGTCGTGCGACGGGTGCCAGCTCAGCCTGCTTGACTGCGAGGATGAGCTGCTTGCCGTTGCCGGCGCCATCGACATCGCCTATTTCCCGGAGGCCAGCCGGGCCATGGGCAAGGGACCGTACGACCTGTCGCTGGTCGAAGGCTCCATCACGACCCCACACGACGCCGAGCGCATTCACAAGATTCGCCGGTCGTCGAAGTTTCTTGTCACGATCGGCGCTTGTGCGACGGCCGGAGGCATTCAGGCCCTGCGGAACTTTCGAGATGTTCGCGAGTTTATTCCAATGGTCTATGCGTCGCCGGAGTACATCTGCACGCTGGACCGGTCGACGCCGATTTCGGGGCATGTGATGGTCGACTTCGAACTTCGCGGCTGCCCGATCAACAAGGCGCAGTTGGTCGAGGTGCTCAGTGCCTACCTGAACGGACGCAAGCCGAACATCCCCAATTATTCCGTGTGCCTCGATTGCAAACGGGCCGGCACTGTGTGCGTGATGGTCGCACAGGGGACGCCGTGCATGGGGCCGGTCACGCACTCGGGCTGCGGGGCGATCTGTCCGTCGTTCAATCGCGGGTGCTATGGGTGCTTCGGCCCCAAGGAGACGGCGAATACGCACTCCCTGATCGAGGCATCCGAGCGACTGGGCTGGACCGATCAGGACATCGTGCGGGCCTTTCGCACCTACAACGCCGAGGCCGATGCCTTCCGGAAAGCGAGCGTGGCTCATGAAAAGTAGTGTGAAGACCCGGACCATCAAGGTGGATTATCTCGCCCGCGTCGAAGGCGAAGGCGCGATGTACATCCGCGTGAAGGACAATCGCGTCGATGACGTGAAGCTGAAAATCTTTGAGCCGCCGCGGTTCTTTGAGGCATTCCTGCGCGGTCGCGATTTCCGCGAGGCGCCGGACATCACGGCGCGGATCTGCGGGATCTGCCCCATTGCCTATCAAATGGGCGCGGTGCAGGCGATGGAAAGCATCTGCGGCGTGACGGTCGATCCGCAAGTGCGTCTGCTTCGTCGATTGCTTTATTGCGGCGAATGGATCGAGAGTCATGTCCTTCATGTCTACATGCTTCACCTTCCCGATTTCCTTGGGTATCCAGACGCGATTCACATGGCAAAGGACCATCCAGATTCCGTGCAACGCGCGCTGCGGATGAAGAAGGTCGGCAACCACATCATGACGGTGCTGGGCGGCCGGGAGATTCACCCGATCAACGTGCGTGTTGGCGGCTTTTACAAAACACCGGAGAAGCAAGACCTGATCGCAATGATCGATGATTTGAAATGGGGATTGGACGCGGCCATTGAAACGGTGAAGCTCGTCGCCACGCTGCCGTTCAAGGACTTCGAGCAGGATTATGAGTTCGTCTGCCTGCGGCATCCATCCGAATACCCGATTCATGAAGGGCGGCTTATCTCTAACAAGGGCATCGACTGCCCGATCTCGGAGTACGACGCGCATCTCATTGAAGAGCATGTCGAACACTCGACCGCTTTGCATACCAACGTGAAGGGTCGCGGGAGCGCGCACCTCGGGCCGATGGCTCGCTACAACCTGAACTACGATCGACTAACACCGATCGCCAAGCAGGCCGCTAACGATGCCGGACTCGGCGAGGTCTGCAAGAACCCTTTCAAGAGCATCATCCTTCGAGGGGTAGAGACGGTGCTGGCCTTTGAGGAGGCGATTCGCCTCATCAACATCTACGAACCGCCCGACAGGCCGGCCGTGAACGTGCGGCCCCGCGCCGGGACCGGGTATGGCTGCACCGAGGCGCCGCGCGGCATCTGTTACCACCGCTACACGATCGACGAGGTAGGAACGATCAAGAACGCCAAGATCGTTTCACCGACGGCCGTGAATCAGAAAACGATCGAGAATGACCTGTGGAAGTTCGTCGAGCCGAATCTGGCGCTGCCGGATGAGAAGCTGAAGTGGGTCTGTGAACAGGCAATTCGCAACTACGACCCGTGTATTTCGTGCTCGACGCATTTTCTGAAGCTGACCGTTGACCGGATGTGAGTCATGACGACCGACTCGACCAACTCTGTCCTCATCATCGGCGTAGGAAACACGCTTCGGGGTGATGACGGCGTTGGTCGCTACGTTGCACGCGAGATCGCCAAATTGTCGATTCCCGGCGTCGACGTTCGCGAGGAAACCGGCGATGGCGCGGCAATAATGGAACTCTGGCATGGGCGTGAATTCGTGATCGTGGTGGACGCGATGTTCACCGGTGCATCACCGGGCGCCATTCATCGATTCGACGCATCGCACGCCGCCATTCCCATCGATACGTTTCCCTGTTCGACGCACCTGTTCAGCCTTGCGGAGGCGGTCGAAATGTCGCGGGCTCTGGGAACGCTTCCGTCGCGGCTCATCATTGTCGGCCTGGAAGCAAAGTCGTTCGACACCGGTGGCGGCATCACCCTGACACTGCAAGCCGCCGCTCATGACTGTATCCGGCAGATTTGCGAGGAGGTTGCGCCATGCATGAAAGCGGGATGATCAAAGGTCTGCTGAGAAAAGTGGATTCGATCCTTGTTTCCGAGCCGGCAGGTCGCGTCTCGGCGCTGCGCGTCTGGATCGGCCCGCTGGCCGGGATCTCCGCGGATCATTTTCGCGAGCATTTTGTTCACGATGCCCAGGGGTCATCGGTGCAGGATGCAACGCTGCACATTGAAATGGGGGAAGACCCCACCGATCCGAATGCCCAGAGCATTCTCCTGAAAGGCATCGACGTGGAGGACTAACATGCACGCTTCGATTCAACCCGATCTATGCACCTGCAAGGCCTGTCTGGCCGAGCTGCTCGATCCAACCAATCGCCGCTATCGCTATCCGTTTACCTCGTGCCATGAGTGTGGACCGCGCTTCTCCATCATGGAATCGACGCCGTTCGAGCGCGCGCGATCCTCAATGCATCGCTTCACACCCTGTGCGGCGTGCCAATCCGAGAGCCTTAATCCGGCGAGCCGCCGCTTTCACGACCCGTGCATCTCGTGTCCAAACTGCGGTCCGTCGCTGGCCTTCTGGAATCGCGATGGCAAGGCCCTTGTCGCGCCGGAGAATGCATTCGCCGCCGCGGCCGAGGCGCTTCGCCTGGGCAGTATTGTCGCCGTCAAGAGCACTGGCGGATTCCAACTCGTTGTCGACGGGTTCAACGACGATGCCGTGAAGAATCTGCAAAAGCGAACCAGCCTGCTTCTTCGAGCGCCGACCATGATGGTCGATTTCGTTTCGCGATTGGGCGATGTCTCGGAGTGCGAGCGAACGATGCTCCAGTCGCCCGCCGCGCCGGTCGTCCTGCTCGATCCGAGACGACTGCGTTCAACGAACAAGAAGGACCCACACACCTCCCGCGTCATACTGCCGTACTCTTCGCTCTTCCATCTGCTCCTGCGAGAGTGCGGAGGATATCTCGCCCTTTTCGATGGGTTCGTTTCTGACGAGCCGCTTCCCATTGATGAGGGCGAGGCTCTTGAGCGGCTTGGATCGTTTGCCGACTACTTCCTCGTGGACGACCTGCCCATTCTTCGCCCGGTCGGGCACTCGGTCGCGCGGGCCGTCATGGATGAACCGATGTTCCTTCGGCGCGGTCGTGGGATGGCGCCGATGCCGATTCACCTTGCGGAGCCATGCGAACCGATGATGGCCGTCGGCGGGCAATCGAAGTCGACCATCGCCATCGCAGCGGGCCGCTATGTCGCGGTCAGCCCACATGTGGGCGATCTGGAGGCGCCGTCGGCACGAGCCGCGCATGAAGCGCTGGCACACGAACTTCCGGCGCTCTTGGGTGTGACGCCGCGCTGCGTTGCCTGCGATCTGCACCCCGATTACACATCGACACACGTAGCCCACGCATTGTGCCCCTCGCCGATTCACATTCAACACCACCATGCACACGTCGTCGCCTGCATGGCCGAGCATCGGCTGACGGAGGAAGTCCTCGGGGTTTGCTGGGATGGCACCGGCTATGGGCCCGACCATACCATTTGGGGCGGCGAGTTCCTGCGCGTCACGCCGGAGGAATATCAACGGGCTGCACACCTCAAGAGCTTTGCGCTGCCCGGCGGCACAAAGGCGGTGCGCGAGCCTCGACGCTCGGCGATGGGCGTGCTGTACGAGATCTATGGCAGGGAGACGGCAACACTCGACCATCTTCCCACGGTTCGCACCTTCAACGATGGTGAGCGCGACATGCTGATGCACATGTTGCGGGAGGATTTCCAATCTCCGCATACGACCAGCATGGGCCGTCTCTTTGACGCGGTCGCTTCACTGCTCGATCTGTGCCACGTTGCCGACGAGGAAGGACAGGCCGCGGGCATGGTCGAAGCGCTGTCGGGTGATTTCAGCACGGCCGAGCCGTATCCGTATCATGAAGATCAACCCGGCTCTGTTGTGGTGCTCGACTGGCGGCCGATGATTGCGGCGGTGCTGGACGATTGCGAAAACCGGGTCGGGACCGCACAGATCTGCGCCCGATTCCACCGCACATTGGTCGACATGATTCTCGACATTGCCGCACGCGAAGGGCTGGATACCGTCGTTCTCACCGGCGGCTGTTTCCAGAATGTCGCCCTGCTTGAAGGGGCCGTGCGTGCTCTGCGAGCCGCGGGGTTTGACGTGTACTGGCCGCAGCAGTTGCCGCCCAACGACGGCGGACTTTCCGTTGGACAGGCCGTTGCGGCCGGCGTCGTGATTCGCGTGAAGGAGTCGCACTCATGTGTCTAGCGGTGCCCGGCGAAATCACTGAGATCACCGGCGACGCCCCGATGGAGCGGATGGCAACGGTTCGATTTGGCGGCATTACGCGACATGTGTCGCTCGCCTTCGTGCCGGAGGCGAAGACCGGCGACTTTGTGCTGGTGCACGTGGGCTTTGCCATCACCGTCATTGACGAAGCCGAGGCGGAACGAGTGTTTGACTGCCTCGAACAGCTTGGCGAGTTGGAGGCTGCCACGGAGAACACGTCGTGAAATACCTCGACGAATATCGCGATCAACACGCCGCGCGGCGATGGGCCGACGCCATTCGCCGTATCACCACGCGCCCGCATTGCCTGATGGAAATCTGCGGGGGGCAGACGCACTCCATCGTCCGTTTTGGGATCGATACGCTGCTTCCGCCGGAAATTACGCTGATTCACGGGCCGGGCTGCCCGGTGTGTGTGACACCGGTGGAGAAGATCGATCATGCCATTGAGTTGGCGCTCACTCCCGGCGTAATCCTTTGCTCATTCGGCGACATGCTTCGTGTCCCGGGTTCGTCGCGCAGTCTGCTGGATGCGAAGTCAGCCGGCGCCGATGTACGGATGGTCTATTCGCCGCTCGATGCCGTCACCATCGCCGAGCAGAACCCCGATCAACAGGTCGTGTTCTTCGCCGTTGGCTTTGAGACGACGGCCCCGGCGAACGCGATGGCGGTTGTGCAGGCAAGGCAACGCGGTCTGAAGAACTTTTCAATGCTCGTCTCGCATGTCCTGGTTCCGCCAGCGCTGGAGGCGATTCTCTCGTCGCCGGAGAATCGCGTGCAGGGAATTCTCGCGGCCGGGCATGTTTGTACCATCATGGGATATGCCGAATATGAGCCGCTCGCGCGGAAGTATCACGTACCGATCGTGGTGACCGGGTTTGAGCCTGTGGACATTCTTCAGGGCGTGTTTTGCTGTGTGAAACAGCTCGAAGAGGGCCGGGCCGAGGTCGAGAACCCATACGCGCGATCGGTGCAACGCGGAGGCAATGCAGCCGCTCAGGCAGTGATTCTCGACGTCTTTGAAGTCGTGCCCCGACGGTGGCGGGGAATTGGCGAGATCGCCAAGAGTGGACTGATGCTTAAAGGGGCGTATGCCGCATTTGACGCCGAGCGACGATTTACGCTGCATGACGTGCCCGACGATCGCGCCGGCGAATGCATGGCGGGCGAGGTGCTTCGCGGTCTTCGAAAGCCGGCCGAGTGTCCAGCGTTTGCGACGACCTGCACGCCCGAACATCCGCTGGGCGCGCCGATGGTTTCCTCTGAAGGGGCCTGTGCGGCGTACTACCGCTATCGAGGTGTATCATGTCGGTCATGACCGCACCTTCGATCTCGTGCCCCGTTCCCCATGACGACACGTCGCGCATCCAGCTCGCCCACGGCGGCGGCGGCCGGCTGATGCGTGATTTGATCGATCGCGTGTTTGTTCCCGCGTTTCGAAACCCGACGCTGGAACGACTTCATGATTCATCCGTCGTAACCGTCGGTGGTGTGCGCATCGCCATGACGACGGACTCGTTCGTGGTGCATCCGCTCTTTTTCCCCGGCGGCGACATTGGGTCGCTCGCGGTGCATGGCACGGTGAACGATCTCGCCATGAGTGGGGCCACACCGCTGTTTCTGTCGGTTGCGTTCATCATCGAGGCCGGCTTCGACATGAAGACGCTTGAGCGGATCACGCGGTCGCTGGCCGACGCGGCGCGGGCATGCGGTGTGCAGATCATCACGGGCGATACGAAAGTGGTGGACACCGGCAAGGGCGACGGTCTGTTTATCAACACGGCGGGCATTGGAATTGTGACGCATCCGACGCCGATCGCCCCGACGAGCATTCGCACGGGCGATGCAATTCTTATCAGCGGCGATGTGGGCCGCCATGGCATGGCGGTGATGTCGGTGCGCGAAGGATTGCAATTCGAGGGGGACATCACCAGCGATTCCGCGCCGCTGTCGGGGATCGTGGCCGATCTGCTTCGTGCGGGGGTTGAGGTGCATTGTCTGCGCGATCTGACGCGCGGCGGGCTCGCGGCGGCGTTGAATGAACTGGCAACGGCGTCGGGTACGGCGATTCAGATTTCTGAATCGGCGGTACCTGTCGGTGAGGCCGTGCGGGGGGCCTGCGAGATTCTGGGGCTTGATCCGCTGTATGTCGCGTGCGAAGGGCGCATGATTGCCTTCGTGCCGGAGCATCTGGCGTCACGGGCGATGAGCGTGATCAAGCAGTCGGAAAATGGGCGCGACGCCGCACTCATCGGAAAGGTGCTTCCGGTCGATTCCACCCTGCACCGGGCGGGCCAAGTCACGCTGATCAGCACCATCGGAGCGTCGCGGATTCTCGACCTTCCGGCGACCGACTCCCTGCCGCGAATTTGCTAGGGGCTGGTACAAGTTTCGCAACTGTATAGGCTCAATTATCATGCATTAAGATGGACACGGTCTTCGCAATCGCGGGATTACGTGAGTTTCCTAGTCGTTGATCTCCGTCGCACGCGTTGCTTCATACCCATGAATCCGACCAGAGTGACTGTAATCGCCGGAATCAGGCACGAGCCACATAGTTCGAGGAGGCACGCATCCGCATCAGTACCATTCGGCGGCTGGGTGCCGGTCGCAGGCGGATCGTCGGTCGCCCCTGCATCACCGCAACCAGTGATGCCGGGCTCGGTCCTATTGGGATCCAACGGGCAACCGTCCTGGCAATCCACGGTTCCGTCGTTATCGCTATCAGCGTCGCTGACGCCACAACCGCACTCGCCCTGCGAAGTCTTGGCCGAATCAGATGGGCAGCCATCATGGCAGTCCGGCGTTCCATCGGCATCGGAATCGGTATCGGTTGTCCCACAACCACAGGCTCCGGCGGCGGTCTTCGACGCGTCTGCCGGACAACCGTCGTTGCAATCCGGTGTACCGTCGGCATCGGAGTCAGTGTCGGCCGACCCGCAGCCGCAGGCACCGGGCGCGAACTTGTTCTGGTCCGCGGGACAACCGTCATTGCAATCCAATGTTCCATCGCCATCGGAATCGGAATCGGCAATACCGCAACCGCACACACCAGGGACAATTTTTTCGGGATCAAGTGGACAGCCATCGTTGCAGTTCAGTGTCCCATCGCCGTCGTCATCGGCGTCGGGTACTCCACAGCCGCATACTCCCGGTTCTGTCTTCGCAGGATCACTCGGACAGCCATCGTTGCAGTCCGGTGTTCCGTCGGCATCGGTGTCGGCGTCCGCGACCCCGCAACCGCACGTCCCTGGGTCTGTCTTGCCTGGGTCGGCCGGACAACCATCGATGCAATCGGCGGTGCCGTCACCATCGGTATCCGTATCGACATTTCCGCAGCCGCACGCACCAGGCCCAATCTTGTTTGGATCAGTCGGACATTGATCGTTCGCGTTCGTGACGTACCCCACCTGCGGGCAACCGAAGACGGAGTTGTTGGGATCCCCCGCACCGTCGCCATCCATGTCCTGGTACAAAGTGGTCGGGGCCCCGACACCCGAATCCGCGTCGTTGCAATCGTTGGAGGAGGTGGCTTCTCCCACATCGGTGCAGTCGCCATCCGATGCGAGCAGCGTCCCCGTACCACCCACTCCGTCGTGATCGACATCAACGTTGCACGTGACGGTGTCTGCGCCATTGCAATCTTGATCTATGCCATCGTCGGCGATTTCGGTCGCGCCTGGGTGAATCGCAGGATCTTGATCGTTGCAATCGGCTGGCGGAGAGTAACCATCCATGTCGTCATCTGGTGGTACGTATTCATAAGAACCAATATCGTCAGCTGCCCCCTGAGGTCGGTTGATTCCGCGCTGATCCGTGGCCGGGGCAAATGCCGCGCTTGCGGAATCCAAGGCAGGGCTGTTCGGTGCCAAAGCGTGGGTCGCGGTCGTTCCCGGGGTGTTCAATGCGAGAGCGGAGAGCAGCGGGTTCACGTTTTTCTTGTCGGATGGTTGATTGAAGCTTGTGCCTGATGCGTCGCTAATGAGGTTGTTTCCACCGGACGTCGGTGCACGGGCGAAGCCGGCATCGGCGGCACTGAAGATGTTCCGAACTGTGCTATTGGCGATGATCGAGTTGCGAATGGTCACGGCCGGATCGCCAAAGGCGTCGTTCTGGCCAATGTAGCCATAACGGTTCAAGGCGATGGTCACGTTGGTCAGAGTCCCGACAGTGAGCCCGCCGCTGTAATCAATTCCACCGGTGAAACCGCTCGTACCGTTGCCGCTGAGCGTGCAATTCGTGAGATTGACAGTGCCGGCGTTATCATCCACGCCCGTCCCCGAGTTACTGTTGACGGTGCTCGATGTTATTGTGGTAGTCCGGTAGTTCGAACCGTCCGCACCGTGCGTGATCCCGCTGCCGGTGTTGTTTCGAATCGTCGAGTTGAGAATTGTGAGATTGCCTTGATTGTAAATGCCACCGCCCGTTGAGGAGGTGTTTCCGTGAATGATCACGTTGGTGAGGTTTACGGTCGCGTGTCGCGATCCGATGTCGATTCCGCCGCCGCGATTGCCGGCGCCCCCGAAACTAGTGGTGTTTCCGCCGGTGATCGTGACGCCGGTGATCGTAATTGCCGAGGGCACGAATAGGAGATCGATCGGCATGGCAAAGACGCGGTCGCCCAGTCCGGACGCCGTTATGGTTGTGGTCGCCGCTCCTGCTCCGGTGATGGTCAGCCCTCCGGCGGCAATATCCAGATCGCTGACCGCGGGATTCACATCATTGACGCCCGCGGTCCCTGGGATCGTGAGCGTGTAAGTTCCGGCCGGTAGCGTAATCGTGTCTGCGCCGGCAGAGGCATTGGCGTCAATTATGGCTTCGCGCAGGGAACAATCCCCGGCCACACAGCCGTCCGGGGCCGGGTCACCCGTGGTGGTTACGACGAAGTTAGTTGCATAGGCCGGCAGTCCGTGTATCGCCACGGCAAGCATTACCGGAAGCCCAAATCGAATTCGAATTATCCGTGAACTGGTCATGCCGGGCACTCCTTGACGGAGAAAACTCCGTTCGCATAGAGATACCCGGCAAGCACGGCGATCTCACACTGGGATCCTCGTTTATTATTTTTTTTGAGTCATCTCATCTATGGGATGGTGTGAGAACCAACGAATCCAAGGGTACATGAATGGAATGCCAC
>CAZSBF010000020.1:0-31676 GCA_964605185.1 uncultured Planctomycetaceae bacterium | reverse complement strand
TGGGGATTTCAATGCTTCCGGCTCGAACACCGTTTACAATGACTGTCTCTGGAGGACGCCGGCCCGGTGGATACCACGCGCCCAAGCCTACTCGTTCGAATCAGAGACTGCCAGGATTCGGCGGCGTGGGGACTCTTCGACGACATATACCGCCCCATTCTGCATCGCTTCGCCGCCGCTCGTGGGCTATCCCACGCCGATGCCGAGGACATCGTGCAGCAGTGTATGACGGCGATCAGCACTTACATTCAATCGTTCGATTACGACCCGGCTCGCGGACGGTTCCGGACCTGGCTGCAGACCATGGTCAACAACAAGGTGCGCAACCTAGTGCGCGATCGCCGGGACCACCCGGCAGGAGGCGACCGGATCGCAAACGTGCCGACGGACGACGATTCGCCCGAGGACATATTCGAGAAGATCTGGCGGCAACAGCATATCTGGCATTGTCTGCGCCAGATCGAGGGAGAAGTGGATGCGACCACATTCACGGCATTTCAGCATTACGTAATCGAAGAGCGGCCGATCGAGGAGATATGTGCCGCCTTGTCTCTCAAACCAAACAACGTCTACACGATCAAGTGGCGTCTGACGCAGCGGTTATCAGAAAAGATGACGGAGCTGCTGGGCGGCGACGAGTGACTTGATGAACCGGTGCCTAAGCGAGTCTGATTTGATCTGCTTCCATTCGAAGCAAATGGACACCGCCGCACTGGCACAGATTCAATTTCACTTGGAGCGTTGTACACAGTGTCTGCGGCGCAGCGAAGACCTCGTCCGCCAACACGAGAACCTGGTTCGGCAGCTTCGCGACGCCGGACCGCCGCCTTACCGGCCCAATGGAACGCGCGGCGTCGCACCGCGACCCGATTCCATTGCAGGATATGAAATAATCAAGGAAATCAGCCGCGGCGGGCAGGGAATCGTCTATCTTGCGATTCAGAAATCGACCAAACGCGACGTGGCATTGAAAGTCCTTCGAGAAGGCCCGCTGGCGTCGCGCGCTGCGCGCCGGCGCTTTGAGCGAGAAGTGGAACTTGCTGCCGGCCTGCAACATCCCCACATCGTCGCGATGCTGGACTCCGGCGTGACGGCCGACGGACGCGATTATTGTGTAATGGATTTTGTTCGCGGAGTGCCGCTCGGACGCTATTTTAAGGACATGCGTCGTGAGCTTGGGCAGATCCTTCAATTCGTCGCAACTGTTTGCGATGCCGTGAACTTCGCGCACCAGCGTGGGATTATCCATCGCGATCTCAAGCCATCGAATATTCTTGTGGATCAGGAGGGAAGTCCCAAGATACTTGATTTCGGTCTGGCCAAGCACACCGCTGACCCGAACGAAACGGCGCTTACCGCTGAGGGACTCGTCACCGGAACGATTCCCTATCTCTCTCCCGAACAGGCACGGGGGCGACTGGAGGAAGTCGATGTCCGAAGTGATGTCTATTCCATCGGAGTTGTATTGTATGAATTGGTGACGGGGCAGCTGCCGTACCGGATCGACGGCGATCTCAGCACCGTGCTTCGAAACATCTCCGAGGCGACCATCGCTCGCCCTAGCAAGGCCGCGACTCATACGCGATCGAGCGGCACTCGTGAGTTTTCGCTGCCAATCAATGATGAGATTGACACGATTCTGTTGAAGGCACTTGCCCGGGAGCGCGAGCGCCGCTATCAGTCTGCCGGCGATTTCGCACGCGATTTGCGCGCCTACCTTGCCGGAGAACCCATAGAGGCCAAACGCGACAACCAGTGGTACGTGCTTAAGAAAACGTTGAGGCGATACCGATTCGAAACAGTCGCCGCGACGGCGGTTCTCGTCCTCATTATCGGTTCGGCGATCGGCTTCGCCGTGCTCTATGCAAAACAACGCAGCCTCGTGCAGCAACTCCAACAACAAACGGCGATGGCCGAGAAAGCGGAAGCGCAGTCATCCCAGCGCTTCAATGATGTTCGCAAACTGGCAAATGTAATGATTTTTGAACTGAACGGGCGACTTCGAAATGTCGCGGGGGCCACGCCGGCACGGGAACTGGTTGTGAAGACCGGGCTCGAATACCTGAATGCGCTGACACTAACGGCGGCTGGGGATATCCAGATACAGATTGAACTGGGTGCGGGATTTTTCAAACTTGGCGATATCCAAGGCGACCCGGAGATGCCGAACCTCGGCGATCGCGAGGGCGCGCTCAAGAGTTACATGAGCGGTCTTCAATATGTCGAGACTGTCGATGAGGTCATGCCGCACAACATCGCCCGACGGCACACCCGGGCTACTGCCTACAACCGACTCGGGAAACTCCTGAACTCGATGGACCGGTTTCTGGAAGCTCAGGACTATTTTGATAAGGCCCGGCAGATTCTTGAGAGGCTGGTCGCGGAGAATCCGTCCAATGAAGAACTGGCGACGAACCTTACGTTCAACTACCAACAGATTGCGGATGCGAATCTGATCGCTGGCAAACTCGACGACGCCATGGCCGGCAACCGAAAGGTCGAGGCTATCCTCTCGCCCCAGTTGGCTGGTCGCCCCAATGACGACAGGCTGCGACATTCACTCGCGGTCTCTTATGACAAGATAGGCCGCATCCTGACCGTGCAGGGAAAACTGACGGAGGCTCTGGCGGCGCATGCACGATGCATTGAACTGCTTGAAGAAGCGCGCCGGATCTCGCCAGGCGAGACACCTTATTTGCGTGACATCGCCGTCGGATTTGATCGCACCGGCTTCTTAAGACAGCAACAGGGTGATCTGGAAAGCGCGCTGGGTTTCTTTCGTAAATCGCTGCTGGCATGTGAAGATCTGGCCCGTCGAGATCCGCACGATGGCAAGTCTCTCACGTCCGTGGCCACGGCGTATTGCCGGATCGGCGAGGTGCATTTGGCCATGGGCGACAGTCCATCCGCAGTGGAGAGCTTTGAGAAATACCATGCAACATCCCGGCGAAGGATTGATCTGGACCCGGAGAGTGCGGCAGCGCAGCGCGACCTTGCGGTTTCACACTTCAAGCTCGCCGAGTTTTACCAGTTTGAAGCCAGAAAGCCTGGGGCAAGGCTCGCTGATCGCGCTGATCACCTTCGTAGCGCCAGGCGCCAGCTTCAGGAGAGTCTTAGCCTGTTCCAACGACTCAAAGAATCAAATCGGCTGGCACCATCCGACGCGGATGTTCCCACTGAACTGGCTACCGAAATCGCCGGGTGTGAACAACAACTGACTCGGCTTGAATCCACGTCACGCGACTGAATGCCCTCTTTGAAGCCCGACCCCCTGCCGCGAATCTGCTGAGTTCAAGTCCGATTCGCCATAACCCTCGTGGCTGCAAGAACCTGCCTTCGCCCGGCGGCATGCCTTGATCTTGCACCGCATATACCCTAACATATACCGAACACGCGGAGCCGTGGCCATGAGCACCACCCGACACGTCAACCTGCGCGAGCTGACTGACCGAATCCGGGCCATCGAGCAACGCTGCGAAATCTCCGACGGCGGCGATGAGCCTGCGGCCGATCGCATTGCCACCGGCTGGAATGACATCGATGCCGCGCTGGGCGGCGGATTGGCCGCGGGTGGATTGCATGAGTGGTTCGGTGTGGACGATGCGGCTCGCGGCGAATCGCAAATGAGACAGTGGAGCGGGCCTCCGTGCCCGCTGAATGCTGGCGAGAGGCGGGCAGAGACGCCCGCCCCACTCAATCCAACATCCATCGCCTCGCCAGGCAAATCGAAAGCTCCATCGCACCCGATCGACGCTCGATGGACGCCGCCGCTTTGTATTCTGGCTCACCTGGCGTGGCAGGCCTTTGATCGATCTTCATCCTCGCCGTGGGTCGTCTGGGTCGGTCGGGCCTGTCATCCATATCCGCGCGTGCTGATTCGCGGTGCGGATCGTCGCTTGCTGGAGCGATCGCTGTTTGTCTCGCCGCGCGACGTTGCCGGGCGCGTGTGGGCGATGGATCTGGCGCTGCGTTCACAGGCTGTGGGGTTCGTCGTCGCCGACGGCAGCGGGCTTGATCGCGCCGCGACGCAGCGGATTCAACTGTTGGCGCGGTCGCAAACCAAGGTCGTGCTGGCCGGCTGCCCGCCACGGCAACGGTCCATCCTCTCTGCCGCGCAGACGCGCTGGCTTGTTCGCACCGAACGTGCGCCGGGGCAGCGGAGGCCCGGCGAGATTCGCCCCGGATGGAGCGTCGAACTGCTGCGCTGCAAGGGAATGCGGCCTACCCAAGATCGCCCCGTGTGGCATCTGGAGTGGAATCGTGCCGAGGGCGTTGTCCATTGTTCTGCCCGACTGGCCGATCTGGCTGGCACGTCGCAAAAGCCGGACGTGCGCGCTGAATTGCGTCGCCGCCGATCGGCGTCGGCCTGAAGCGTGGCTGTTGTGGACGTCGCAGCACAGCGTGCAATCCGTCGCCTGCTGTTGCGAGCGATCTCGCCGCGCCGGCGTTCGCCGGGGGATGACGCTGGCTCATGCCCGCTCTCTCTGTGCGGGGCTGGCGGTTCGCGATCAACCACTCTCGCCCGACACCGACGCCGCGGCGCTTCGACGGCTGGCCCGCTGGATGTTGCGCTATGCGCCTGTCGTCGCGCCGGAAGATCCCGATGGGCTCATGCTGGATATCGCCGGCTGTTCGCATCTGTTCGGCGGTGAGCGCGAGCATATGCGGCGAATCGCTGATGCACTGCGTCGGTGGGGTCTGCGACCGCGACTGGCCGCCGCGCCGACGTTTGCCTGTGCCCGGGCTGTCGCGCGCTTTGGCGAATCGGATTTGGCACAAATTGAAGACGACGCGATCAGTGCGGCATTGTCACCTTTGCCGGTCGCGGCCCTTCGAGTGGAGGAGAAAACGGTCGATGCACTTGCCGATGTCGGCATCGACCGCATTGGCCACATCGCCGCTCTGCCGCGCGACGAATTGGCGGCACGATTCGGCCGCGAGCTGTTGTTGCGCCTGGATCAGGCGACCGGGGCAGTGAACGAGTCGATTGAGTCGATTCGGGCCGTGCGGCGTTTTATCGTGTCGCACGCCTTTGACGGTCCTGTGCGCCGCATCGAGATCATTGAGGCCACAACGCGCGAACTTCTCTCGCGCCTGCTCGGGCAGTTGCAATCCGTTCAGCGCGGCATCCTCGAACTGGACGTGGAACTGCGCCGCGTTAATGGCGAGCCGCAGACCCTTTACCTGCGCCTGACGCATCCAAACCGGGACCACGCGCACCTGTGGAAGCAGCTCTGGCCGAAGCTGGAGCGCGTGCATCTTGGATACGGCGTGACCGATATCGCCCTGCAAGCATCACGCACACAGCGCATGAAAAATGAGCAAGCCGCCTTCCTGCGAGAACCTTCCTCCTCGCATCAGCCTGCAGCACTTGGCGAACTTGTGGATCGGCTTGTCGATCGACTCGGTGGCTCGGCCGTGACGTGCGTCCATCCTGCTGAGTCGTACATCCCTGAAAAAGCGTTTGTTTATGCCGCGATGTGTGAAGCCGAACCGCGACATGCTACGCGTCGCTCTTCCCTCGCGCCGGCCGTCAACACCGCGCCGCGTCCGTCGCATCTGTTCGAATCACCTGAGTCGATCCGTGTCATGTCGCTCGTGCCCGATGGTCCACCGGTGTGGTTGGAATGGCGAGGTCATGCGTGCAAGATCGTCGTCGGGATCGGGCCGGAGCGGATCGCATCGCCGTGGTGGGCGCGGGGCATAGCGGCGGTGCGCGATTACTACGACGTGGAGGATGAAGAAGGCCGGCAGTTGTGGGTCTTTCGCGATGGCGCATCGGGCGAGTGGTATGTACATGGCCAGTGGATATGACGGGGAGCGACGTCCATGCCCGATCCTGCTGATCGAAAGGTTCACGATCATCCGTTCAAACGCGCTGCGCCGGCCGACGCGGGCCGCGCCGGCTACGCGCCCGCGCCTGTTGCCTATGCTGAACTCGCCGTCACCAGCAACTTCACCTTTCTCACCGGCGCGAGCCACCCCGATGAACTCGTCCATTGCGCCGCCGCGCTGGGCCACCATGCCGTTGCACTGACCGATACCAACTCCCTCGCCGGGATCGTTCGCGGGCATGTTGCTGCAAAGGAGGCCGGCATTCCGTTCGTTGTCGGCTGTCGGCTGCGATTCATCGAGCCCGCCGGCCTGTCGCTGTTCGTTTATCCGACCAATCGCGCTGCGTATGGGCGGCTGTGCCGACTGCTCACGCTCGGCAAGCGCCGCGCGCCCAAGGGCGAGTGCCATCTGTGGCTGGATGATCTCGACGGGCACACCGAAGGGTTGCTCGCCGTTGCATGGTTTGCGGCGCCGACGGACGACGACACGACGGGCATTATTCGCCGACTCGCGCACTGGTTCGACGACGATCGGCTGTCGCTTGCCCTGGCGAGGCTGTACACGCCGAACGATCCGCCCTATCAGGCCGCCGCCGTTGAGCACGCCCGCCGCGAGGGCATCCCGCTGGTGATCGTCAACGATGCTCACTATCACACGCCGCAGCGCCGGGCCTTGCACGATGTGCTCACCTGCGTTCGCCACGGCTGCACGCTGGACGAAGCCGGGTTTCGACTTTTCTCCAACGCCGAGCGCCATCTGAAACCGTCCGAGGAGATGGCCCGGCTTTTTGCCAAGCACCCCGAAGCGCTGTCTCGCACCGTTGAGATCGCCGTGCGGGCGTCGGGCTTTTCACTCGATCAACTTCGCTATGAGTATCCGCACGAGGTTTGCCCGCCGGGCCTCTCACCGATGCAACACCTGCGCGAATTGACCTGGCGCTGCGCCAACGATCGCTACCCCCGGGGTGTACCGGAAAAGGTTCGGCAGCAAATCGAGCACGAATTCACACTGATCGACGAGCTGAACTACGCGCCGTACTTCCTGACCGTGCATGACATCGTCACGTATGCGCGGTCGCGCGACATCCTCTGTCAGGGGCGCGGGGCCGCGGCGAACTCGGCCGTCTGCTTCTGCCTTGGCGTGACCTCCGTCGACCCCGATCGGATCAACGTGCTCTTCGAACGATTCGTCAGCCGCGAGCGCGACGAGCCGCCGGACATCGACATCGACTTCGAACACGAACGCCGGGAGGAGGTGATCCAGTACATCTACGCGAAGTATGGCCGGGATCGCGCCGGTTTGACCGCCGAAATCATCTCCTATCGCAGTCGAAGCGCCGTCCGGGACGTCGGCAAGGCGCTCGGCCTGTCGCTCGACGCCGTCGATCGCATCGCCAAACGTGTGCACGACTGGCACGATGACGGTTTCACCGATAAGACACTCGCGCAGCTCGACCTCGACCCCGCCGACCCGACCCTGCGTCTCTTCCGGCGTCTCGTGCAACTGATCGTCGGATTTCCGCGCCATCTTTCACAACACGTCGGCGGCTTCGTGATGTCGCGCGGCCCGCTGTGTGAACTGGTCCCGATTGAGAACGCAGCGATGGAAAACCGAACGATCATTGAATGGGACAAAGACGACATCGAAGCACTCGGCATCCTTAAAGTCGATGTCCTGGCCTTGGGAATGCTCACCTGCATCCGCAAGGCGTTGAATCTGATTAAGGGTCATCGCGACCGACCGCTCACGCTGGCCACTCTCCCATCCGAAGACCCACTCGTCTACGACATGATTTGTCGAGCCGACACCATCGGCGTGTTTCAGATCGAATCGCGTGCGCAGATGTCCATGCTGCCGCGGCTCAAGCCTCGCTGCTTTTATGATCTTGTCATTGAAGTCGCGATTGTTCGGCCGGGGCCGATTGTCGGTGACATGGTGCACCCCTACCTGCGCCGGCGGAACGGCGAGGAGCCGGTCATCTACCCCGATGAAAAGGTTGAGCGCGTGCTTGGCCGGACGCTGGGTGTGCCGCTTTTCCAGGAGCAGGCCATGTCACTGGCCATCGTGGCCGCCGGGTTCACACCGGGCGAGGCGGAGAACCTTCGCCGAACCATCAGTGCGTGGAAGAGCCGCAGCAAAGACGCCATTCCGCGCTATCGACGCCGCTTCATCGAGGGCATGGTCGGCAACGGCTACGAGCAGAAATTCGCGGAGCAATGTTTCGAGCGGCTCAAGGGTTTCAGCGAATACGGCTTCCCCGAATCGCACTCGGCCAGCTTCGCGCTGCTGGTGTATGCATCGTCATGGTTGAAGTGTTACTACCCCGCCGCGTTCGCCGCTGCCTTGCTGAACAGCCAGCCGATGGGTTTCTACGCCCCGGCCCAGATCATTCGTGATGCCCGCGATCACGACGTGGAGGTGCGGCCGGTCGATGTGAATTGGAGCGAGTGGGATTGCATACTAGAAGGCACTGAGGCACAGAGGCACAAAGGCACGAAGGGAACAGGGAACGGGGAACAGGGAACAGAAGGGCCTGCGATTCGGTTAGGCATGAGGATGGTGCGCGGGCTGCGCGAGGTGGATGGCAGGGCGATTGCCGATGTCGTGCGCCGTCGTGGACCGTTTGCCTCCGTCGTCGATCTCTGGCGGGCCTGCGAAGTGTCGGCGCCGGCGCTGCACGCCCTCGCCGCGGCGGATGCCTTCGGTTCCATGAGGCTCGACCGCCAACAGGCCCTCTGGGCCGTGCGCTCGCTTCGAGGCAAACCGTTGCCGCTGTTTGACGCACCATGGCGCGAATCCGAACCGCAGCAGCACACGACGGCCCTGCCCGACATTGCCCCCGAGGTCGAGGTCCTCCGCGATTACCAATCCGTCGGGCTCTCGCTGAAATCGCACCCCATCGCCTTCATCCGCGATGCCCTCGCCAAACGCCGCGTGCTCACCGCGGCGCAGATCCGCGACGAGCACGTTTGCCCGCACGGCCACATTGCCTCTGTCGCCGGCCTTGTCCTCGTCCGCCAGCGCCCGGGCACGGCCAAGGGCGTACTGTTCATGACACTGGAAGATGAAACGGGCCGGGCCGATCTGATCCTGCGGCCGCATGTGTTCGAGCGCTATGCCACGGCCGCGCGCTATGGCCGTATTGTCCTTGCCCGCGGACGCATCGAACGCGACGGGCTGGTGGTGCACATGCTGGTGAATCGCGTGGAGGAGTTAACGGAGGAGTCGCTCGCCCTCCCGCCGATGTCGCGGGATTTTCATTGATGCAGAATGCGAGCCGATCACCGCATCGCCTGCGGACGAGCCTTGATGAGCATGGCGTCGGCCCAGTCGGCGTGATCGGAGATGTCGAGATCGTCGGCATCAAGCGTTTCGAGCGTCAGCACCTTTACGCCGGATACATCCACGCTGATCGGGATCGGCGCCGAATCGCCGCGAACCACGGACGACTTGAACAGTTCACGGCCGTCTGCAACGACGCGAAGGACCACGCTGCCACGGCCCGCGCCCGAACCGGCCGCATTGGCAGAGTCATCAATGCCGCCCTGCGCGGTGAATCGATCGAAGTCGCTGTTCAGCTCGAAGTTAAGCGTGCATACCGCGTGCGTGCCGATGCCCTTGTCGAAGGAACGGCCGCGCATGATTAACGGTGCGCCGGTGACGCTGCGATCCATTCGTGGAGGGAACTCCACATCGAGGATCGACTGCGTCTTCGCTGAGGCCGGTCGCATGTCGGATAGATAGACGACGCGCTCACTGCGAAAGCGCAGCTCGTCCACGGATTCCCACGGGGCATCAATCGCACCCAGTGGGCCGGCGTCGAGACGAATGCTTGTGTCGTCCGTTGCCGCGAGTCTGCCCGGCAATTCGCTGCCAGTCAGAAGGCGAAGCGTGCATGGTGCGGGCTTCACGGGCGAGGGCGACGCAGCGAAGACGGCGGCATAGGCGGCGTCGAGCGCCACCTTCTGGGTCTTGCGGCCGATCGTAAATTCGATGCCCTCCGGCGAGATGCGCTCGATCGCCCCCGCCACGACAACCAGCTTATCCTCCTTCACGACGATCAGCACATCCTTATCCTTCGGCGGCGATGCAAGCCGCGCCGTCAATTCGTGCGACGCCGCGGCATGTTCCTGAACAGCGAATCTCACGGCGGCGAGGCGATCCATCGGCAGATCGAGCGGCTTGGGCAAACCGGCCTCGACGCGAACGACTCGTACGCCGCCGCCTGCGACAAGCTGCCCGGTGATTCGTTCGCCGCCGACGAGGTGAAAGAACTGGCGAATCGGAAACTCGTCCGTCGTCGGCCGTTGGGTGCGAAGCGGCACGATGCGTTTGATGTCATCCAACAGCATCGGCTCGGCGCCGGGCGGGTCGAGCGTGACGCGACCATCGGCACCAACATCGACCACGCGGGCGTCGAACGACTTGCCGATCAACGGCTCGATCCGCACAACCGGGCGCGATGACGGCGCGACGCCGATCGCGGCAACGATGAACATGACTATGGATGAAAGTCTTATCACGGCGCCAGCTGGTCCTTTGAAAGCTCGCGGTAGTATTGCTCCAGCAGATCGCGATAACGGCTGGGGAACTGCTTCTGAATCGACTGCAACACCTGCTCGCGCTCCTTCGGCGGCATCTTGCCCCACGTATCGCCGGGGCGGGCACGCGTTTGGCGGAGCACGGCGTCCTTGTCCGAGCCGCCGGGAAGCGACGATTGCTTCGCGCCGCCGCCGGGCTGGTTCTGGTTCGGCTGGTCGCCCTTACCGCCGCTGTTGTTGTTTTGATTCTCCGACTTCTCCTGATCCTCCGCCTCTTTGATGAGGTCTTCAAGCATGGCGATAGCGCGATCCTGCTTCTCCCGAACGGGCTGCCCGGTTTCGCCGTGGGCAATCTGGCGACGGGCTGAGTTCATCAGGTCGTGTACGTCGCCGAGTTTGCGCGGCGTACGGCGCGAAAGTTCGGTGACGATCTGCACGGCCGTCACGCGAAGCCGTTCGGGGGCGGCGGGGAAGCGTTTGAGGAAATCTTCGAGCGTGGCCTGTGCGGCGTCGTAGTCGAGCGTGTGGACCTGGCAATAGCCGAGCATGAATTGCAGATGATCGGCGGCGAGTGTGTAGCGCGCGATCGGGTTGTGCTTCTCGCGCACGCGATTCAACAGGGCGAGGCATCTTTCGAATTGCTCCAGCTCCACGAGCGCGGCGGCGGCCTGCTGCGCGGCGGCGACGGCGAGAAACGGATCGTCCAAGACGACAAGCGGTTCAAGGGCGTCGACGGCATTCGCGGGTTTTTCCTTCTCGATCAGACTGAGTGCTTCACCAAACTTCGGCGAGAGCACGGCCAGTGAGAGATTGATGAAGTTCTTCGGGTCGGTGTCGCCGGGGTTGGTGCGGAGATTGGTTACAAAGTCCTTGGCGGACTTTTCATAACTGGTGTTCGATTCGACCGCTTTCAGGAACGTGGCAATGACTTCATCCTGCGGAACGATTTCGCCGACCGGCTGCGTCGCGGGGACCGGTTTGAAGACGACCGGTCCCGAGATACCCGCGCCCGGCGCGGCAGGCTCCTTTGGCGCATCGGATTGCGCGAGAATGGCAACAAGCGTTAGTTGTAATATGCCAACGTACATTGTGCCCTATCAATCTCTATCGTCGTGCGGCCGAGTTCTCACTGAGCCTTGGTCATCGATTCGTGCATTTCCCTGGCCATCGTCGCCACTTCTTCCTGCCGCTTGGCGAGGCGTTGCAACCTCTCCCGGGATTCGGGAGTTCCGCCGGCCTTGGCCTGCTCGGCTTTGAGAGAAGCGGTGGCGGTATTCACGCGAAGCTGGCAGGACCGGAGCAGTTTCAACTCGGCTGAACCGGGGAGGAGCGGCTGCGGGCTGTTACTGCCTGCGGCACCCTCGTTCTTGCTTTCGTTTTCGGCCTCTTCCTGCTTCTTCTTTACGGCGTCGAGCAGTTCGCGAAGGGCCTGTTCGATGCCGTCCTGTAAGCGGCGGACATCCGTCGGGATTGCGGTCGGCGTGAAGAGCGCGGCGGCTTCTTTGGCGTCGTCGCGCACCTGGCGGACGATCTGCGGGAAGATCACCGTGGTGCCTTCCTCGGTCAGGATGTAGAGCGTGGCGTCGGCATCATCTCCGACGCTCTTTTGCCGCGTGGAAATCTCGGTGACTTCGAGTTGATCGCTTCGCTTCCATTCGGCGGCAGGAAGCTCGACCAGTCGTTGCGACGCCTTGGAACACTCGATTTGCTTGGCCAGCATGGCGCGGAAGCGGGCCTCCAGGGCGGCAAGCATTTCCTCCTGCTGCTCCTTGCGAAGCTGTTCGAGGCTCTCCTCCAGCTTCTTCTGGGCCTCTTCGAGTTTCTTCAACGCCTCGTCCTGTTTCTTCGCGGCTTCATCCGGCTTAGCTTCGTCGAGATTCTTCGCGGCGTCGTCCTGCAGCTTCGATGCGTCGTCGAGTTGTTCCTTCTTAATGCCATCCTGTTTGGGGTCTGACGGTGATTTCGAAGCGTCGGATGGCTTTCCACCGGATTTCTCCGGCGGCTTCTCGGCGCCCTGTTCACCCGATGGATTCGCCTGTTGCTCCGGGGACTCCACATCCTTGGAAAGGCCCTTGGTTTTTTCCGCGGTTTCCTTTTGCGCGGCGGACTGTTCGGGAAGCGGTTTCTTTTGATCGAGCTTCTTGAGATGTTCCTCCAACTTCTCAATGGCGGACTGAAGTTTCTCCTCGGCTTCCTTCTGAGACTCGCCTGCGTCCGGGACCTGCTCTTTGGCGAGCCAATCCTCTGCGGCCTTCATCTTGGACGCGGCGGCGGAGAGTTCCTCCGTGGCGGGTTTGCCCGGCAGTGATTTCATTTTTTCGGTGAGTTGTTCGGTTGATTTCTTAAGTTCGGCCTGTTCGCCGCCGGTCCGCTTGGCATCGGCGTCCTTCTCGGCGGTCTTCTTTGACAAGTCGCGCTGCTTGCCGAGCGTGTCCTTGGCAATTTGAATCGCATCGGCGACGGCCTTGGCCTGTTCGGGCGTCGTGGCGGATGATTCGGCGTCGGCCTTCTGCTGCTTCTGCTCCTTGATGATGTTGTCGAGCTTTTCGCGAAGCACCTGCAACCGGTCGATCTCCTTCTTGCGGTCGCCGATCTTCTCCGGCTCCTCGATCATGAGCTTGAGGAGGCTCTGCAGGTCGGCGATGACGGCCTCCTGCGCCGTGGATGCATCGGCAAACTGCTCTTCGCGGAGTTTTTTCGTGATTTCTTCCAGCTTTCGCCGGACGGCCATGCCGCGCGAAGCGCCAAGTGATTCAAGAAGTCGGGCGGCCTTGTCCGGATCGGATTGCTTGATCGCCTGGCTGATCTGAAACATGCGATCTTCAAGTCGCGTGACGCGCTCGCGCACGACATCCTGTCGGTCGGCGAGCGAACCGGCGGGTTTGGCAGGCTCTTCCTGAGCGATGAGCAGCCCGGTCGCGCTCGCGACAACGACGGTCGACAAAAACATCCGCATCAGGCTCATCGCTTCTCCGGGCGGCTGGTCGCGCCGGGGTTGAACAAATCGTCCGCCTGCTCTTCCAAACGGGTCTGAGTCTGGCGGTTCACGTCGGTCTGCAGGCGGATCACGTCGCGTAACATCCCCACGGCCTCGTTGTATCCCTCCCATTTTAGCATGTTGGCAAGCACGGCGTTCATTTGTTGAACCAAACGCGCCATCCGCTGCTCCACATCTTCGGCACCGGCGCGGTCAAATGTGGTCCGCAGGCGCTCCATCGCATCGGCGGCAGCAGGCACGTCGAGATTCACCAGCGTCGTAAGCGGATCGATAACACCGCCTTCGAGCCGCTTTCGCACCGGCCCGTCGGCGAGCTGATTGACCTTCAGCTCCGCGTAGATCTGTTCGAATTGCCGGCGCACCGTTTTGAGCCGGCCGATCTGGGCACGCTGAGCCGATTGCTCCCGGGCATAGGTTGTCGCGAATTCCGCCGCTGTCATTCCGCCAGCGGCGCGGTCGTGAAGATCTTCAATACGCTTCTTGAGCTGCTCCTGGCTCTTGAGGATCTGCTCAAACTCGCGGCGCCATTCGCTCTCGCGGCGGCTCAACTCGGCGAGGAACTCTTCCGGCGTTACCACGCGAAGCAGGTAGGCAGCCGATTCGGCTGTGTTCATCAATGCGGCGGACGACCCTTCGACCGGGCGCGAGGACGCGGCAGCCGGTTGGTAATCCGTCGCTCGCACGCCAAGGCGGACCTGATCCCCAATCTTCGCCCCCAGCGCGGACATCGGCCATGCAAAGGTCTCGGCATAGCGCGTCGACTTCGGTTCAAAGCGCGGTAGCTTTTCGAATTGGCCCACCGCCGGCTGAGTCGTGGCGGCGTCGCCCGAAACTGACACCTGATACAGCAACTCCGCGGAGCGAAGCGCGAGGTTGTCTTCACACTCCACGGCGACATCGAGCACGGCCATCGGCGTCACCATTTCACCGGCGCCGGGCAGTGAGAGGCGCACCTTCGGCGGCGGATCGTTCTGTAATCGGATGGCAAGCGTCACCGGGTGCAAATCCGACAGGCCGCCCTCGTCCTTCAGGTCGAACGAATAGGAGCCGCCGGTCAGGGGCGTGAATTCTGAGTGAAGCAGTTTCGGCGACTCGATCGTGGCGTCGGCCACTTTCTTGCCGACATGTTGGAGCGATGCAGCGGTCACTGGCTTGTTTGTGACGGCGTCGATGCGGATCGTCGAGCCGCGTAGGGCGTCGATCGCGGTCTGATTCACCGGGAACTTTGTCGGAGGCACGTCGGCATAGGGTGGAGGCGAAACCCTGACCGTCAGCTCCGCAATTCCGGGGCGCTCGAGGGCCAGTACGTCGTACCAGTTCGTATGCTCGTCGACGCCGAACTTGGCCACGAGGAATCGCAGCTTCATGGAAGCGGTGAGCGGGCCGTATTCAAGGAGAAACTGATCGCGGCCGCGTTGGGCCATGTCGCGCAACAGCGTCTTGCCGTCGGGAAGCTCGATCTCGGCGCGGAGCGTGTTGGGGATATCTCCTTCGGCTGTGGCGACAAGGGTAAACTCGTCGCCGAGCGGCCAACTGATTCGGTTCTGCGTTAGCCCGTCGATGACAATCCGCGTGCGCGATGGCCATGCCGTGTCTTGAAGCAGCAGATCGCGTGCGATGAATGCGGCAATGTAGTCGGGCGACAAGGTGGAGGCCGCAAGCGCGGCCGCCACTGCGCTTACTCCGAGCGTAGCAAACCGCCGATGCCTTGAAGCATTGAACAAATCGGGCATCGGGGCAGCGGCCACCGCCCGCGCTGCGCTCTCGATGACCGCGCGAACCATCGCAGGTGAATCGCGCCGTGCGTCGGGCGGCGATTGAGCGAACGACACGGCCGTGAGCAATTGATCCCGCAAATCCGGGCGGGCGCGCTCGACAAGCTCGGCGATGCTCTCCGTCGTGATGCGAATGCTCAAGGGGCGAACGACATAGTGCCAAAGGTGATAGCCAACCGTCGCGACGACGATCACGAGCAACGCCGCGCGCGGCCCCGTGCCGAGAACGAGCAGCAGATCAAGCGTCAGTTGCAAGGCGACAAGCCCAACGATTACCGCCGCACAGCGCGCGACGCCTGCCAGCAGAAGTCGACCGCGCAGCCGCCGACCAAGCCGGTCGAGCGGCGCGAGTGCATCACGTTGAAATGCGGCGGTCACATCCATCGGTCAGAGCAACTTGCCTTTCTTTCGCAGGATCCATTCGAGCGTCAGGAACGCAACGAGCGCGGACAGCACATAGGAATTGTCCCACAACGGGCGCGGACGCTCGCGGGTGACATAGGTACGGCTTCGATCGGGAATCAGCTCCGGCAGGCGCGAGGCCTCGTCGATGTCGAAATACGCGCCCGACACCGCTTGTACGAATTGCCGAAGCGCGTCGCGATTCATCGCCGTGTTTCGCATTTCAAGGTCGGGCTGCGTCACGGCGAGGTCGCGGGTGCCGAGGGTCTCCGGCCCAGAGCCGGGCAGGCGCACGGTCAGCCGAGTCGCGCCGGTGCGCTCGGCGGTGAATCGACCCTCGTAATACCCTTCGCGTGCGGGCATGGGAGCGAGCGTCACCGTGCGCTTAGTCGACTCGGCGCCATCGGGCGGCGAAACCTCCGCCGTCACCTGAGGCAGGAGCATGGGGTTGAACTGCTCGTCCAACGCGCGAACCGTCATCACGACGGACTCGCCGAGTTCATATTGGTCTTTCGCGGTCTGAATGAGGCAGCGCGTCTTGCCGCCGAGCAACTTGCCCTCGATCAGGTAGCGAAGTAGCTGCGTCCAAAAGCGATTGAAGTAGGCATCGTCCGTGCGCCGCCAGCGCCACGTTGAGTTAAGGCCAAGGAACGCCGCTCGGCCGACGCCAACGAACTGTGTTGCCAGCAACACATGCGATCCGAAGGCGCTGACCATGCGCGGGTCGCTGTGTCGCAGCAGCACCTGGGCGACCGGCTTTTCCCGCCGAACGGGGTAATGCCAGTATGCGCCGTCCAATGCGGACCAGACCGCACGGTTCTCGGCCGGCACATCCGCCATGCGCAGGAGCGGATCGCCCACCACGGCGTCTGGTATTTGCAATGGCCACGCGCGGGTTTGATAGTGGCCGAGGTCATTCAAGGTGATCTCGGCGTCCGGGTCGGGAACAACGGGGAGCAGCTCCACCAATGCGGTCGTATTCGGTGATCGCAGGAACTTTCCGGTGTACTTGTTGCCCGCGGAATAGAGCAATCCACCGCCGTGATCGGCCACAAACGACACGAGCAGGCCGCACCACGTCGGCGATAGCTCGGCCGGGTCGACGTCCATCAGAATCACGGCGTCATACTTGAACAGGTCTTCTTGTTTGGTTGGAAGCTCGGTGATCACCGTCGTTCCGTCGCGGACGGCTTTCTCGTCGGCCGATTGCAGCCAGCAGGAAACATCAACGGATTTATCACGCTCCAACATTCGGGCGAGATAGCGATAGTCGTAACTCGGCGCGCCGGCCACGAGCAGCACGCGCATCTTGTCATCCAGGATCTGCACAGAGGGCAACAGCTCGCGCTCGTTGTCGGATGCCACTGATTCACCGGGGAGCTTGGGAATCCGCGCGGTGTATGCGGCCTTTCCAGGTTTGGCGAGCTTTCGCTCGAACACCGCCGGAGCGAGCCGGCCGTCAACATCGGGACGAATCGACTTTGTATCCACTACCTGCGGATTCGCCGCATCGCCGATCTTCTCAAGAAGTTCAACGGTAATGGGCCCGTCACCCGTGTTCTTCGAATCGACGCGGACCGACACCGAAAACGGATCGTTCTTGAACGCTGCGCGCGGTGCGGTGACTTCGGTGACAGCCGCGTTAATCGGGTCGGCGGGATCGCCCACGCCGACGACATAAGCCGGGATGCTTTTTTGCTTGAGCATCGCGGCGATGGCGGCAACCGGCTCGCCTTGATTGAAACCGCCATCCGAGAGGATGACGACGCCCGCGATGGGCGCGCCGCCGACGGTGTCGATGGCGCTACGCACCGAAGCGGCCAGATTTGTGGCCGGCCCGACAGGTTCAAGCGTGACGGAAGGCGGCGCCGCTGGGGCCGTGGTGGTGTCCGGGTTCGCAAATTGGCCGATCATCGAAGCAGATTCGCTGAACGCAAAGAGTCGCGTGGCGTTCTTTGCCGCGAGTTGCTCGACGAACTTTCCGCTCTCGGCTGATAAAAGCCTCTCGACAAGCTGGCTCCGCGATGGGGCCGGCGCATCCGTCTGACGCGGTCCGAGGAATTGCTCGACACGTTTCGCATCCTCCGGATTTCGATACGCATCGATCAACGACATGCTCGCGGACGAATCTGCGAGTACGAGCGTGCAGGCCTCCTGACGCCGATGGACATAGTTCACGAGCACCGGTTCGAGGCCGATGACGCCGAGCAGCACAAGCACGATCGCACGACATACGATCATCGACCATCGCAGGGAACGCGAAACCGTGCCGCGTGCCTCGCGCTGATACAGCCAAAACACGGCATAGAGAATGACAACGGTCGCGAAAACGCCGACCAACAGTGGATTGCCGGAAGACCAGCGGGCGAGTTCGACGTGCTGCTCGACGCGTTGCGTGCGAAGCGCCTGGGCAATGAGTAGCGTCGTCATACGACGGCCCTCCTGCCAAAGTGCCACGCAAGGCCGTGCTCCGTCATCAGGACGACGACCGCCACCAACAGCAGCGGCCACCAGAACTCCTGCCGCGTGGTCGATGCGTCCGCCGTGAACGCCGCCACGTCGCGAACATAATCGCACTTCAATTCGCCGACGGCCGATTCGAGACCGGCGCGACCGGCGGCCGCGAGGTCGGATTCGCGCGCATCGGGATTTACGGCGACTAACGCGCGACCCGGATCACCGGCAGAGGTTGTCAGTTCAAACGACCAGATACCGCACTGCGTTGCGCCGTCGTAACTCCACGCAGCCGTTGGCCCATCCGCCGCCAGTGCAATTTCGGGGTCCACCGGATAGTTCGGCGAACGAAGCCGGGCGGAAGGTTTGAATTCGGCGGCGTCGCATGGAAGCACAAGCGGATTGCCGGCTGTCACATGCATCGGGGCCGAGGGTGCGCGCGACACGAACGATGCCGCCTCAAGAAGCATCGGCACGTAGCTGAAATTCGCAGCCCAATCATTCCATTCCTGATCAGCCGACGTCGTGAAGACAAGAACGGACCCGCGACCGAACGAATCGAGCACGATGGCGGGCGAATGCTCAGGGCTGTCATACCGTGCGAGCACTTGCGGACCGGCGGCGGCGGGCTGCGTCGTGGTCGCCGGCATTTCAACGGCGGTGAACTCAAGCACGCGAACGGAGCGAAGCAATTCAGCAAGCGGCCCGGCGAACGCCCGAAGGATGGGATGATTCGCATCCCAGTCCGCGGGGTGAAACGGCTGCTGTCCCGGCGCCGCAATCACAGAGTCGCGAATCATGATTGGAAGCAGACCGCGACCTTCGGCGAACAGTTCGCGATTGTAGAACTCGGCATCGACCTGATCGCCGGGGAACACGATGAGCCCCCCGCCGGCGCGGACAAACGACTCCAGCGCCTGACGCGGACCCGCCCCGATGCGGCTCACATTCGCAAGGATTGCGAGTTGATAGCGATTCCACTCAACGCCATCGAGTTCATGCTCCGTCGTCGTCGTGATGTCGAACCCGCTCGCGGCGCGGCCGGCGGGGCGCAGGGCCGTGCGAAGGAGATATGTCTCATCGCGCAGCGGGTCGCTGCCCGGCTCTCCATTGACCACCAGTGCATGGATCGCCGAGACAACATGCACGCCGATGCTTCGTATGTTATCAATCGCCAATTGATCGGACGATGCGGCAGCACCGGCAAGCTGCAATCGAAGCTGATTCGAGCCGTCCACCGGGATGGTGACGTCGATCGGCTCGCGCACGGTTTGATTCGGGCCGATGCGCGGGATGATCACGGGCGGCAGCGTCTGGTCTGCGATCGACGCGGTGATTTCAAACTGCTCGACGGGCGCGGGCGAAAAATTGGAGACGGCCACCTCAAACCGCGCGGGGACTCCAGCGGCGACCTGTGGCTGCATCGCCACGAGGTTCGTGAGTGCGAGGTTTTTCGGCGCATCCGCCGACACATCGACCAGCGTCACGCGACAGGCCTTGTTCTTCGCCACCAAATCCGCGAGGGGCGCGAGCGCGGGGCATGTCGGCTGATCGGCCGACTTCGTCCAATCGGCGCGCTGGAAATCGGACACGAAATAGATCGCTGTGTTGGCCTGTGAGGGTGCTGCGCGGACAAGCTGCGCGACGGCCTGCGCGGCATCGGGGAATCGCGCCGCGACCTGCGATGGCACGATTCCTTCCAGCGCATCCTCGACGCGCCGAGCATTTTCCGGATCGAGGCTCGGCAGCGCGCAAAGTGCCTGACGTGGCCGGCTGGTGAGCACCAGCGTGAGCGTGTCCGCCGGTGAATCGCCCGCGGCGGCCTGCGCGATTTGCTTCACAGCGGCCGTGGCGCGGGAAAAAACCGTCTGGCCATCGCCGACACGGCAACCCATGCTGAATGAATCATCCAATACGATGATCCGCTCGGTGCGACCAAGCGAGCCAAGCAGCGATCCAACCGTGCCGGCCGAGAGGAACGGCCGGGCCACCATCAGCGCGATCAGCAGCATGGCCAGGCATCGCAGCGCCAGCAGGATCAGTTGCTCCATACGCACGCGCCGACGATTGTGCCGGTGCGCTTCAAGCAGAAACTCCATCGCCGCCCACTCGACGCGTCGAAAACGTCGCTTTGAGAGAAAATGGATGAGGATCGGGCTGGCCACGGCGGCGGTGCCGGCCGCCAGCGCAGGGTTTAGAAAAAATGCAGAGAGCCAACCTAGCACGTCGGCCTCCGTTGCGAATGTGATTTGTCGTGGACGATCATGCCCGCGCCTTTACCCAGTGCGACCGCGCGGTGAAGTATCGGCGGAGCGCGATGTCCAGGGGGTCTGTCGTGGATAGCTCGACGAATTCAATCTTCGCGCCGGCGCAGGCCCCGCGAAGACGTGTGGCAAACGCGGCCAGCGCGGCGAGGTATCCCTGTCGCAACGACTGCGGGTCGATCAACAGGTTTTGGTCAACCGCTTCCAACCCTTCGAACAGGGTGTGATCCTGAAAAGGAAACGTCCGCTCATCGGCATCGAGGAGGTGCATCACGATGACTTCATGATTGCCGTGGCGCATCGATTGCAGCCCGGCGATCAATTCGTCAGCGTCCGCGAGCAGATCGGAGATGATGACGACGATGCTTCGCCGGCGAAGATTTCGGGCCAACTCTGCAAAGAGCGTCTTGCCGCCGGTCGGGTGCTCAAGTCGGGCCTGTTCGAGTTGTCGAATGATGGAAATCAGATGGGCGTTATGCGACTGGGGTGCTACGTTGGTACGTAGGCGATCGTCAAAAAGCATCATCCCCACGGCGTCCTGCTGATGCGTGAGCAGATAGGCCATCGACGCAGCGAGGGTCGCGGCATATTCGAACTTCGTCAGCCGATCGGGGCGGTGAATCTGCGTCGGATAGCGCATGGATGACGAGCAATCGACGATGACGTGGGCCTGTAAATTCGTCTCCTCTTCATATTGCTTGATATAGAAGCGGTCCGTCTTGCCGTAGACCCGCCAGTCGAGGCGGCGCAGATCGTCGCCGGGCACGTATTCACGGTGCTGCGCGAACTCGACCGAGTACCCGCTGTACGGGCTGCGATGCATGCCGCTGATGAAGCCCTCGACGGCATAGCGGGCGCGAAGCTCCAGATCGCTGATTCGAGCGAGAACGTCGGGCCGTAGATAATTCTTGGATTCCGCCATGCAGAGTGCCGCGTGTTTATGGGTGCGTCAGTTGTTCACCGTCTTGGCGACGCGCTCGTCCTTGAGCAGACCCTCGCCGTGCGCCGGGTTGTGGGCAAGCAGATCCTGAACGAGCTTGTCCGGCGTGTAGCCCTCGGCCTGCGCGGCGAAGTTGGTGATGACGCGATGCCGCAGCACGGGCGCCGCCAATGCGCGAATGTCTTCGGTGGAGACATGGTAGTTCCCGCGAAGCACCGCCCTCGACTTGGCCCCGAGGATCAGGAATTGGACCGCTCGCGGACCAGCGCCCCATGCCACGTTCTTCTTCACGAAGTCCGGCGCTGTTGGCTCAGACGGACGCGTTCGGCGCACAAGGTCCAGCGCGTGCTTCACGATCGGCGGCGCGGCGGGCACGCGGCGCACGACCTTCTGCAATTCGAGGATCTCCTCGGCACTAATGACGCGTTCCACGGCCTGCGTCACTTCCGTGGTCGTGCTCGTCGCGATTTCAAACTCCTCGTCGTAACTCGGGTACCCGATGTAGATCTTGAACATGAAGCGATCCTGCTGCGCTTCGGGCAGCGGATAGGTGCCTTCCTGTTCGATGGGGTTCTGCGTGGCCAGCACGAAAAACGGCGCGGCCAGGGCATGACGAACGCCGCCGACCGTGACCTGTCGCTCCTGCATCGCTTCTAGCATGGCCGCCTGCGTTTTGGGCGGCGTGCGGTTGATCTCATCCGCAAGGATCACGTTCGCAAAGACCGGGCCGGGCAGGAACTTGAACACGCGTTGCCCGCTGCTGCGATCCTCGGCGATGACCTCGGTGCCGGTGATGTCGCTGGGCATCAGGTCGGGCGTGAACTGAATGCGATTGAACGCGAGGTTCATGCAACGCGCCAGGCTGGAGATCATGAGCGTCTTTGCCAAGCCGGGGACGCCTTCGAGCAGGCAATGCCCGCCGGCAAAGAGCGCGATCAATAATTGCTCTATGACTTCGTCCTGTCCCACGATGATCCGGCGCAGTTCCGTTCGCAGCCGTTGGAAGGCGTCGCGAATTTTCTGCGCTGCGGCGAGGTCTGCATCGTCCGTTGTATTCGATTGCATCATGAAATGCTCACAGTCGTTCGAGTTAGGCCCCCACGTCATTCACCGGCAGGCGATTTCGCCTACCGCTGCATGATCGGAAGCGTGTTGTATGGCAATTGCAGAATCATCAGGCTGACGGCCGTGCCATAAATCTTGCCGACGCCGTCGCCATCCCATGCCCCGTCGTCCTCCTGCGTCGCAAGCAGGTGGGCCGCGACCTTCGGGTAATAGTCCTTCCACTCATTCTCACCGGCGAGGTACATCACCTGCGCCAGATACAGGTGGGCGTAAAACCAGTGGCCCCACGTTCCGCCACGGCGATCACCGATTCCGATGTTTTGTTTGCAATAGCGCAGGGCATTCAGCGCGAGCGGGTTGTCATACTGGCCCGCATTGAACCAGCAGGCGACGGCGGCCGCGGTGATCGGCGGGCGCGAGCCGGACATTCCGACGCGATAGGCGATGCCGCCGTCGGGCTGAATTGAATTCTCCAGATACTTCATGGCCCGGTCGACGACGGTCTTCGGCACGGCGATGCCGGCATTTCGTGCGGCGCGCATGGCCTGCACTTGCGTAATTGTGACGGAGCCTTCGTCGCCGTTCATGTCCGGCGTGTACAACCATCCGCCGAGATTGCTTTGCGAGCGGGCGATCAGATCGACGCCGCGCTGCAGGGTGTACTTGATCTCGGCAAGCCGGTCGGTGTCCTCTTCCATTCCCATCATTTCTGAAAGGAACAACATGGAAAACCCGTGGCCGTACATGGAGCGCGTTTCTTCATCGCCCGCACGGCAGATCAACCCGTTCTTTTGAGTCGAGCGGAGGATGTAGGTCATCGCCCGGCGGATATTGGGTGCATAGGGCCCTTGCGTCGGCGTGCTGCCCGAGCTGGCGAAGGCCATGCCGGATAGCGCGGTCATGGAAACCGGGTACGACCCCATGTGACCGGTCTCGCGCAGGGCGCCGTCCGACCCCTGCTTGGCTGCGAGGTACTTGAGCGCCTTTTGAATGGCGGTATCAATCTGAGGCGTGACGAGCGGCGGGAGTTTCGGCGGCGGCTTTCCCATGGAGGGGAGCGAGCAAAGCAAAAGCTGCACGGCCACCACAATGCCAAATGCACAGGCCCATTGACCCGCGCGTCGGTAGTCAGAACTCACTCGTATCGTTTCAGACTTACTCACGGTGTGTCCTGATCCTCCGGCAACCCAAGCCGATCTGACGGTGCGGCCGGCGTCTTCGCCGCGGCATCGCCTCGCGCCAGAACATAGTACCCGTACGGCGAGACCGCGATAATCCGCTGGTCCAACACGATGACATCCCGGATCAGGTGCGACCGCGATCCATCGCGCCCCTCGAACCGCCCTTCCAGCACCGGCGGATTCTCAACCAGCGATCTGCCACTGGATTTATCGAGCACGAGGATTTTCGGTGGTCCAAGCTGTGGCCGATTTTGTTGGCCTGCGCGATTCTCGCGATCATCCGTTCCGTATTGAATAGCCGTGACCCACTCCGGCGACGCCGAGATCATCTGTCTGTTGATCGAGGCGTACGGGCCGAGTTCACGCTGCCATGGAGTTGACCCTGCTGCAAGCGGAATAGATCGAAGGACAAAATTGGCCTTTTCACCGATCGTTTTGGTATAAAGGAGCAGCCGAAACGTCGAGGCGGCTCCTTGGGTCGAGCCTTTCACGCGATCAAGGCTCATTTCAATCGGCGGCAGGGTGAGCGCGTCAAGCGTCAACCGACGCAGCGATTCGCCGTTTTCCGCGCGAAAGACCTCGATCTCGCTCCCGGGATAGGTGACGGCCAGATGTTCGTCGTCGAGCCGGCGCACATCGAGCACCCCGGCCGGTGCGGGGCGATTCCAGAGCGTGCGGCCTGTCAGCAAATCGCGCCCGACAAGGCCGCTCGCACTGCCATAGGTCATCACGCGACGGTTGATTGAAAACGGAATCGCGAACGGTCGATTGGCGCCCTCGTCGGAATCCGCCGCGGCCGACGTCGGCGTGCGACGCGACTTCGATTCGATGGTGAATTGATTGTGAACGCGGCCCGTGCGGGCATCGAGCAAACAGACGCCCGGAGGGTCCGTCTCAACCGCGACGACATAGCCCTCAGCCTCGGCGAGTGCGACCAGTCGCTTGCCGGGGAATCGCCGGCGCCATTGCGGGGCGGCCCCTTGTCTTGCCGGTACTGCGATGAGCGTCGCGCAATCCGTCGCGAGGATCATCGTCTGACCAACGGAAATCAGGGGCGGCTCGGGGAGTGCGCCATTCGCGCGATCCAGCGCCACCGGTGGCCACATCATGCGGCCGGTCGAAAGCCCAACCGCGCAGGCCTGCGTCCCCAAATCCAGCAGTGCGACAGGCCCGGCCAACGCAGCGGATTGTGCCGCGAGGCGAATGTCGTCGGAATCAGGGTTCGGTTCGTCGTCAAGCGACAGGTTGATCACATTCGACCAGAGCGAACGCGAACCGACCGATGCCGTGGCGCTCAGCCCCTTCACCTGCTTCAGTATGCGAAGCGGAACGACACCAGCCCGCGGATCGAGTGGATGGCGTGCATCCCAGAAACTGACCACATCGGGCCGACCCAGACTCACGGCACTTTCAAAGGCGACGACGTCAAAGGATGTCGCATTGGTAAGTATGGAAGGAGCGTGACCGACTGAATCGAGTAAGCGGAGCAGGCCGGATAGCAACTCGGCCACGGTCGTCGGCGGCGACTTCATCGGAAGGGGTGGAAGGTCCTTCGGCAATTTCAACGACGATGCATCGCGCTGCAATTCTTCGATCAATGCTTTCGCCCGGCCGGGCTCGACCACCGGCAACCCGGGACCTGGATGGGCCAGGGCAATGGCCAGGCGCAGTTTCAAGTTTCCGATGGCATCGGGAACCGCGGAAATTCGCACAGCACGATCGACAGCGCGGCTGAGGTGGAACACGCCGGATTCATAGTCACCGACCGTGATACTCCAACTCGCGATCAGATCGTCGAAATCAAAGCCAAAACCGTTCGCGCCAAGTACATCACTTGCACGGCGCACCGATTCAACTGTTTCGAGCTTGAGCTTGCCGATCTCCAGTGGGGCATTTGTCGGCCAGAGCAATGGCTTCAGCGACTGCACCACGTTGAGCTCATCCGCCTTGTTGAGTTTGACGTACATCGCGTCAAGCTGCGGCGCTACTCGCGCTGAAACGGTTGTATCCAGTTCCGGCTCCACGGACACCGACAGATCGCCATATTCACGCGCCGATTCCAATCCGGCGACAAACGCCGCGGGCCAGTCTTTCTTCTCTCGCAGGTAGTCAAACTTCGCCAGTTGCACTTGTGCCCGATCGTCTCTCGAAGACGCCACGGTCGCCGCTCGATCGAGGAACGACATACGCACCGAGTCGCCTGAGGTCGAGGCGAGATTGACCAACGCTGTCACCCGTTGCCGGCGAATTCGATCTGACAGTTCGACGGCCTCCGGATCGGTCGGCTTTTCTCCGGCTTTCTCAGGCTCGGCCTTTTCCAGCAAATCGAGCACCGTTCCCCATTCTTTCTTTGTGGCCGCCAGCCCCGCGAGGCGGAGCAGTGCCTTGCGATCGTTCGGGTTCTGCGCCAACGCCGCCTCGGCCATTCGCCGCGAACGCTCAACATCGGGAAACTTGGCGATGCCCTCAGCGTTCACGCTGTACAGCGCGCCGTCATAGACAAAGAGATTGCCGAACGGCTCATCGAGCGCAACGGCCTCGCCCACGCGTTCTCCCGTTTCGGCATTGAGTCGAATCAGCCCCGCGTCGGTCGGCACGAAGAGCGTCTCGCCGCACAGCGCAGGCCGTCCAACAACCGGACTCGCACTGAACGACCACGCACTTTGTCCGTTGGCGACGTCGAGCGCAAGGAGCGTCTTGCCCACGACGAACGCGCGCCGCCCATCGGTGCCCACCAGGTATCGATGCGAGCCGCGCGGAAAGCTCCATACCTGCTTGCCCGTCTGTCGATTGAACGCGAGCAGCGATTCGCCATCGGTCGGCGCGAGCAGGACCAGCCCGCCACTCGCCAACGGCGCGGATGTCAGCCACTCATCCGGCTGCGCCAGGCCCCCGGTCGCGGGTCCGAACGGCCCCCACTGTCGCGGCGCGGCTCGCTGTGACACAGTGAGCGGCGCCCGCTTGTATGCCGTTTGCCAGCGAAGCGAAAAATCGTGCGTCGAGATTGCGATCAACATCCCCGCGCCGGTCGGCACAAACAGCGTTCCCTGATGCACCGTCGGCGGCAACACGCCGTTCATTGGAAACATGCCCGGCTGCCCGGAGCCCAGCAGCACCAATTTGCCGATCTTGCCATCTCGCTGGAACGCCGCCAGATACAGATCAGCCCCGATCTGCACGGGCGTCACCAGCAGGTTATTCACCGCAATCGGCGTCGAAAGAAAATGGGCATGTCGCAATCCGTCTTCCACCGGCCCGCCGCGGCCCTTGGTCCACACCGCCTTGCCTGATTCCGCTTCAAAGGCGCGCAGCGAATTTGGCTCGGCGAATTCATCTCCGACGAAGATGTTGTTGGGCGGAGGCACACCTTCCTTGCTCGGGAATTGTTCGTTGCTTGTTCCGATCTGCTCGATCATGAAGACGAGACCGAGCGCAGTCGACAGGGCACCGCGGTATTCATGAAAAAGCGATCGCGTGGTGAATTCATCCAGCCGGTCGGCATTGTCAACGTTGTAAGTTCCCATCAATTGCCGCTGCGCTTCGACCCGCGGGTCGCGCGTCGGGCGCTTCGGCACTGCGCGCCACAACCGTTCGAAGCCTTCGAGATCGTAGGCAACCAACCCCTCCGGACAGGTCGTGAAGATGTACTTTCCGTCGAAGGCCATCTGCCACACGACGGGACGGCCCGTCTTTTTCGTTAGGCGCAGCAAATTGGGCAGGTTGACTCGCTGCGCGCCGAGCAGATCATCCCGCAGCGATGCGTCGGCGGTCAGCGCAGGTTCAACATGAGTCAGCTGCCGGGCAGCATTCGTCGTGGCCGCAGCTGTATCCTTTGTCTTGCTTAGGAATGACTCAATCATCGCCACGCGTTCGGCTTGATCCGCCGGTACGGTCGATTTCAATCGCTCGAGGGTTCGCTGCGCCGTAGCCTCATCACCGGACATCGCCGCGGCGACTGCCAGCTTCTGCAGCGTCTGCCATGCAGGGATCGTCGAATGAGGAAGTCCCAACAGTTGATTCAGAAGATCCACCGCCTCGCCAAACTCCTGTGCGTCGATCAACCGCGCGGCCAGCAGGTTGATCGCCTCCGGCCCCGGCGTGGTGTGCGGGAATCGCGACGCAATCCGCCGAAGTGCGGGCAGGTCGCCCGCCGATTGTGCCGCGGTTAGTAGCGCCCTCACCTCCGCGTCGTATAGCAGGCGATAGGTTTGCAAGCCCTCCGCCGGCCATGATGCGATTTGATCCTGTGCACACCGCAGCGCGGAGAGAAATTGTTGACCATCGTCCGGAGAAACGGTTTTGTCGCCGAATTGCTCGACGACGCGCATCAGCGTGTCGGCCGCGAGTTTCCAATCTTGCTGCGCGGCGGCATCCCGCGCCCGCTTCAGCCAGCTCTCCGCATCGCGATCGCTCGGCGGGATCAACCCTTCGCGTTCGGTTCGCGGCGCAAGCGCCGGCGGATCGGCCACGGTATTGCCCAAACCGATGAGCACGACAGCGCCGGCGGCCGCGATGAACGCAAGGCCGCGACGAATCCTCCCGGGTTGACGCAAGAACGGATACAACGTGGTTATCCTAGGTGGGCGCAAACTCGCATACAATGAGAACGGCCGGGACGGCGTTGGTTTTCAGAGGATTCACAATCGTGAGCGATGTGGCAGAAACAGGCGACCCGCGCGTCACAAAGGCATCGCACCGACCCGGCGCTCAGAATCGCATCCGCCCGACTCTCACCGAAGGCCTTCGCAGCGCCCTGTGCTTCCTTTTCCCAATTAACTCGCGCGGCAAAGTGCACGCGGCCTTTGCGTTCGAGAGCGCCCACGTCTGGTTTGTGCCGCTCGGCCTCCTCATTGGGCTCGCGTGGGCCGGGTTGTTCAAGAGCACCTGGCGGCTCTACGGGGAAGTCGCCAGTCTGCGCGTGATTCCGCCGTTGGCGATCGTCATCGTGGAGAGTCTGATCACGGGGCCCTTTCTCATGCTCGGTCTGGCTCGAACGGTGAATCTCCTGACCAGTGCCCGTCCGTGGCGTCCGCCGACCGACGCCGCCGAACCACTTTCTCCGGTTGGAACGCTCGCCCTTGTCTTATCCGTCCTGTCATTGTGGGTCTTCATCGCCAGCATTCCGCCGACGTCGGGTTGGTGGCCGCCGCCCGGCGATTGGCGATATCCCCTGCGCCACCTCTACCCCGCGCCGATCTACCGTTCACTCGTCCTCGCACCCATCTGGGGACGCTGGGCCATCCTGCTCGCCGGCACCGTCGGCCGAACGGCCAAGTACTCCGATGACCAGACCGTCGCCCTGTGTCGCCCCCTGACACCCGGCCGCCTCCTGCTGCACACGATCTTTCCAATGACGATCACGTCGGCCTATCTCAGCCGTGACGGAAACTACCTGACCGGAATCATCGCGGGCATGATCGTCTTTCTGGCGGCATATGTGCCGAGTGTCGTCATGGCTCGGCGCGGCGGCGGTCAGACGCGCCAGTCTCTCTATGCCGTCGGGCTTGTGGGACAGCTTGCCTTCCTCGCCGCATACCGGGCTTTCTGGCCGCTCGTTCACGGGTAGGATTCCCACCACGTGCCCCCCATTGATGCTTCGCGGGCCGAGGTTTCCGATGCGCGTTGTTGATGCCGTTGATCTCACTTCCGGCGTGACGTCAACAGAAGAGGCTCCGTCGCGCGCGCCCGCCCCACTGTTGCCCGTCGCCGTGGGAATGATGGCGGGCGTTTTGCTCGACGATCGTGCCGCGCTCGGTGTATGGGTTTATGCGGGGGCACTGGTAATCTCTGCCGCGCTCATCCTTGCGATGAAGCTGCGAATCCGCTCTCAGATGGTTCTGCTCATCGTTTCTTCGGCGAGCATTGGAGCCCTTCGCTATCACCTTGCCTTTCGAACGGTTTCGGCCGATCACATCGTGCATCGCACGGCCGATGAACCGGTGTTATGCCATCTTCACGGCCGTGTGGTGACGAAACCGGAGATTCGCGAGCCGGACCGGAGTGTGCCGCGCGCCTACGAAGTCGGCCCCAAGACGCACTTCCAGTTGGAGGCGACGCATGTCGACTCGGGTGAGGCGGTTGTTCCCGCATCAGGTCGGATCTCGGTCTCCATCAAAGAGCCGATGCTGTTGCTACGTTTGGGCGATGTCATCGAGTTAACCGGCTGGCTCTATCGACCGCGCGGACCGGCCAACCCCGGCGAATATGATCGGGCGCTGGCAAACCGTCGCGCAGGCATCCTTGCGGGCTTGTCGTGCGACCATGCTGATGGCGTGCGCGTGATCGGCCACACAGGAGGCGGACTCTTAGCTACGCTTCGCCTTCGATTGAGTGGGCTGCTGTTGCACGAATGCCTCCCCGAAGACGACCCCGGTGCCGGTGTGATCGCGGCCGTCGTGCTCGGCCATCGCGATGCCGTGCCACAGGCCATGAACGACGCGTTTGTTCGAACGGGAAACGCACACTTCCTTGCGGCCAGCGGAATGAACGTCGCATGGGTGGCGTTAACGGGTTGGGTGGTGCTTGCCGTTCTCGGAGTCTATTACCGAACCCGTGCCATCGTCATGGCACTCCTAATTGCTGCGTATGTTCTCACGGCTGAGCCGGAGCCTTCCATCCAACGCGCCGGTGTCATGGGGTTGCTCGGTTGTATGTGCCTCTTCCTCCGGGGAAGGCGCAGCGTGCTCAATTGGCTGGCCTGCTCGGCCGTTGTTGTGCTGATGATCGACCCAGCCGACTTATTTCGCCCCGGCTTTCAATTGAGTTTTCTCGGTGCTCTCGCCGCGGCTCATGTGGCGATGACAATTCGCAACTACGCCGCGCCACGAATCATTCGCGCCGCCGACCGCATCGGCCTCCGACCGTACCTCGTCGCCTATGGCTTTATGCCGCGCGAGGCCGACCCGCACATAAACCTTGACACGTCCCTTCGAGGGGCGTGCGCCGTCGGGTTCGTCAAAGCGCTGGGACTGACCACCGCTGTTTCACTGGCCTGTTGGATCGCTACGGCACCGCTGTGTTGCTACACATTCGGGCAAATTGCCCCGTGGGGCGTGATTGGAACGATGATCCTTTGGTTGCCGGCCTTGCTCGCCACAATCGTCGGGTTTCTCAAGCTCGCGTTGGGGATCGCATTCCCTTCCTCGGCGATCATCTTTGGCCCGCTGCTGGCCTGGGCGACGAATCTCATGACCGGCGTGGTGACGTTTCTTTCTGTTCTTCCCGGCACGATGATCGACGGACGAAGGCCCTCGCTCGCATGGGTCTTGGCGACCTACGCCGTCATCGCATGGGGCGTGTATTGGCCGGGCGTGTTCAGATTCCGCCACCGATTCAAGCTCGCGACGTTGGTGATCGTGCTTTGGTGGGCGATTCCGCCGCGATGGGTTACGCACGATGCCGGTGCGCTCAACGTCTGGACGCTCGCGGTTGGGGATGGGACCGGCACGGTAGTTGAATTCCCGAATGGGAAAGTCGCGGTGGTGGATTTCGGAACGCGCTCTCCTTTCGCGGCGGGCAACGTCGCCACGGCGTTTCTGCGCGAGCGCGGCATTCGTCGCATCGACACGGTCTTCATCTCGCACACCGACTTCGACCACTTCAGCGGGATTCAGGCGATCGCGCGCGAGTACGAGATCGGCCGCCTCATCATCAACGACCACTTCAAACCGACGGTGAGAGAGAAGTCCGCTCCGTGGTACATGCTCAATGCGATCCGGGACGCAGGCGTGCCGATTGACGTGGTCAGCGGCGCGAGGGTGGTCGATGACTTTGGCGAGGTGCGTGTTGAAACCGTGTGGCCGCCGCCGCGAAGCGTCGAACAATTCGCCGCCGACAACGAACGCTCGATGGTGCTTCGTTTGAGTTATCAAGGTCGAAGCGTTTTGTTGACGGGAGACATCGCCACGCAAGGCATGACGAGTTTGATAAAGGCGGGCACTCTGAAGGCGGATGCACTCGCACTACCACATCATGGAAGCGTCGTACCCAGCACTAAGGCGTTCATCGACGCTGTCGACCCGGCGATTTGCGTTCGATCCAGCGGTCAGCGACGAAGCATGACGCGTAATGGAATCGAGGGAATCGTAGGCGGCCGTGAGTATCTGAGTACGGCGGATGACGGCTGTGTGCTGATTCAAATCAAGAACGGCATGGCCACCGCAAAGGCCACGGTGCTTTCGAAGTAATCGGCAACGCTAGGTGCCCACTCTGGACGTCCCGC
>CAZSBF010000019.1:0-51654 GCA_964605185.1 uncultured Planctomycetaceae bacterium | reverse complement strand
CCCGGTCCAAAGTCAAGATTGAATTGGTCCCAATGTGAAAATTTTTCCCCGTCAAATCGGTTGCGTTTTGTTGGAAAACACCATTCCCAAGCAAAATAGGTGGACGTTTACATTGTCTCCCCACTCACCTTATCCAACATCTTTGCCGCGTTCGCCGCTGCGCCGGGCTTGGCGATGGGGGCCAGGGTCTGTTGCAGGTCGCGGCGCACGCGGGCCAGCGTCGTTGGCGTTGCCAGCCACTCCGTGACGCGGGCGATGATCGGGTCCGTCGATTTGTAATACGGCATGAACTCGGGAACGATCTCCCGACCGGCGAGGATGTTGGGGATCGACAGGAACGGCGTCTTCAGCAGCCAACGGCCGACGAGTTCGTAGCCCCAGCGAGCCGTGTTGTACATCACGATCATCGGCGTGCCGTGATACGCCACTTCGAGCGTGATTGTGCCCGAGGCGACCAGCACCAGGTCCGCAGCGCGGATGGCCGCCGCGCGGTCGGCTTCGCCGTGGAGCAAGTCGAACTTCACGCCGGGATTCACTTCCTTTGCGACGGCGTTGATCTGCTCGGCCGCACGCTCATTCGCCGCGACAATCAGAAAACGCGCCTTGCGATTCAGCGTCGACACCGCCTTGGCGATTTCGAGTTGGCCGGGAAGCACTTCGTCGATGACGTGGCCGCGCGAGCCCGGGAGAATGGTGAGCACGGGCGCGGCATCCTTACGAAGGCTCGCGATGCGTTCCTCGTCGACACGCTGCGCGCAAAGCCGGTCGAAGGATGGATGTCCTACGAAGGTCGCGTCGATGCCATCGGCGCGAAAATGCGGCTCCTCAAACGGCCAGATGCAGGCGACGCGCGACACACGATCGCGCAGCCGCTCGTTGCGCCACTTTGTCCAGCCCCACGCCCATGTTTGCGGGGCGATGTAATAAAGCACCGGGACGCCCGCACGGCGACAGATCTTTGCGACGGAGAGATTGAGCGCGGGCGAATCAATCACCACTGCGGCGTCGTACTTTTCGGTTGCGAAGTGCGCGCGGAGCCGTTTCATCAGCCGCAGGCCTTCGGGAATCCGCGCGATCGCCGCCATCGCCATGGCAGATTTGGCGGTCATGTCGTGAAAGCACTCGCAGCCTTCGGCCCTCAGGGCCGCGCCGGCCAGTCCGTTGAATTGTGCGCCGGGGTGGAGCGATTTGAACGCGCGAACGAGGCCGGCGGCGTGTTCGTCCGCGCTCTGCTCGGCCACGCTGATGAAAATTCGAGGTTTCCTGGAATCGTCGCCCACAGAGTCGCTTTCTAAGAGAGGCCGTCCCCTATCTACCTTGAATGGTGGTACAGGGGCGCACCTCTACCAGATATTGTAGAGGCAAGGGGCAACCGATAATCCCGCGCGAAATCGGGGAAAAAACGGTTCTTCCTTCGCTTCGATGGACGGGCTGACCACCACGAAAACCAGCTTGACGCGATATGAAAATCCCCGTATCTTTCGGGGTTCGTCGTCATCGTAAAGCAAGAGTACACAATTAGATACCGGGAGGTGACTTTTGGCGTCGGCGTTGGTCCGCGGACTGATTGATTCGGGCATCCACTTCGGCCACCAGGTGAGCCGGTGGAACCCTCGTATGGCCCCGTTCATCTTCACGAAGCGGAATTCCATTCACATCATTGATATTCGCGAGACCGTTCGCGGATTGCTTCGAGCGAAAAAGTTCCTCGCGGCCGTCGTCTCCCAGGGTCAGGATGTCCTGATCGTCGGGACGAAGCGACAGGCCCGGGACATCGTGGCAAAGCAGTCCACCCGCGTAGGCATGCACTACGTCAACGAACGCTGGCTCGGCGGTACCCTGACCAATTTCAAAACCATCCGTTCGCGACTCGCCCGGCTCGAAGAGCTGGAGGCCCTTGAGACGACCGGAAAGATCAAAACGTACACCAAGAAGGAAGCCGCGGTCGTCAATCGCGAGCGCAAGAAGATCACCCGCAACCTCGACGGCATTCGGCGCATGACGCGCCTGCCCGGCGTGCTCGTCATTCTCGACGTTCGCCGCGAGCACATCGCCGTCAAGGAAGCGCGAAAGCTCGGCATCCCGACGATCTGCCTGGTCGATACAGACAGCGATCCGACCATCGCCGACATCGTGATCCCCGGCAACGACGACGCCATGCGCGGCATCGAGTTGGTGGTCACCGAGTTGGCCGACGCCGTCGAAGAGGGCAAGCGCAGCCGACCGGCCCCGACCGAGACGCCCGATGACCCGAACGCGGCCCCGGGCGCATCCCGCCCACGGCGCTCGCGCCGCATGACCACGTCGCAAATGGCCGAAGAGGGCGCGGTCCCGGCAGAGGCCATGGCCGCTCCGGCAGGCGCGACGGCCGAAGTGCCCGACGGCGTTTAATCAACGCAGTAGCGCGTGGAACCTCAACGATCGCCCGCCGTCGCGCGGGTTGATCGATGGTAATTGTCTCACCACGAGTCGCCGCGGCGGCTCGAAGCCCAACGATTTGGAAGGACAGCAGCGATGCCCGAGATCAGTGCAAAGCAAGTTCAGGCCCTTCGTAGCAAGACCGACCTCGCCATGATGGACTGCAAGGCCGCCCTCGTCGAAGCCAACGGCGACGAGACCAAGGCCATGGAGATCCTCCGCAAGAAGTTCGCCGACAAAATGAGCAGCCGCGCCGACAAAGAGGCGGCGAATGGCCGTATCGGCGTTCATGCCTGCGGCAAGTGCGTGGCGCTGGCCGAGATGCGTTGCGAGACGGACTTCGTCGCCGGCAATGACTCCTTCCGCGAGCTGGCGGATTCGATCGCCAAGACCGCCGGTTCGACGGGCACGACGGATGTCGAAGCCCTGAAGAATGCGAAGATGGCCTCGGGGCGAACGGTGAATGAAACGCTCGTCGATGCCTTCGGCAAGCTGAAGGAGAACATGAGCGTCCGGCGCGTCGCACGGCATGATGGTCCCGGCGCCGCGTATGTCCACCACAACGGCAAGGTCGGCGCCGTCATCGCCACCGACAACGACCCCGGCGAGGCAGGCCGGCAGATCTGCATGCACATCGCGTCGAGCGTCGTGCTGATGGGTCTCGTTCGCGAAGACGTGAACGCCGCCGAAGTCGCCGCCGCCAAGGAAAAGGCCCGCGAAGAAGCCAAGGGCAAGCCCGAGCCGATCGTCGAAAAGATCGTCGGCGGCAAGATGGACAAATGGTTCGGCGAGCGCGTGCTCATGGAGCAGCCGTTCGTGATGGACGACAAGAAGACCGTCGGCCAATTCGCCAAGGAAAACGGCTTCACGATCAAGGCCTACCTGAAATACGAGGTTGGCGGACTTAGCTAAGCCCCCCCAATAAAGCCGCGAAAGCGGCTTTTTTTATGCGCCGAGATACAATGCCGGCGACAGGAAATCCCATGAAGAAGCGAACAACGAAGCCGGCAAAACGTGTAAGCAAGAAGATCAACCGCGTCGTCCTGAAAATCTCCGGCGAAGGCTTCGGCAAGCCCGGCGCGTTCGGTCTGGATGGCGACGCACTCAAGCGAATCGCTGAGGAAATCATCACCGTCACCAAGCTCGGGGCGCAGGTCGCCGTGGTGGTCGGCGGCGGAAACTTTCTTCGTGGTGCATCGGTCGCAACGCAGCTCGGCATTCAGGAGGCCTCGGCCCACTACATGGGTATGCTTGCCACCGTCATTAACGCCCTCGCCCTGCAAGATCGCCTTGAAGCCATGGGCCAGCCCACTCGCGTCCAGTCCTCCATCTCCATCAGTAGTGCGTGCGAAAACTTCATTCGCCGACGATGCATTCGCCATCTGGAAAAAGGCCGCGTCGTCATCCTCGCCGCCGGAACGGGGCGGCCCTACGTCACCACCGACACGGCCGCCGCCCTGGCCTCGGTCGAAATTGGTGCCGACCTGCTGATAAAAGCCACCAATGTCGATGGTGTTTACACCGCTGATCCCAAGAAAGATTCCTCCGCGAAATTCCTTGAGTCGCTCAGCTACAATGAGGTCATCGACCGCCGCCTGAAAGTGATGGACGTTTCCGCCATCGACATGTGCCAGCGGCATGGTGTGCCCATCGCGGTCTTCAGCCTGCTGACCCGCGGCAACATGCGAAAGGCCGTGCAAGGCCGGTTGATCGGCACGCGGATTCATCATTAAACCGCAGGGCGATATTCCGAGTAGTGGAGCGGGCCTCCGTGCCCGCTTTGTTCTGCCAACAGCAAAAGTCCCATGACGCAACGCGAACACCTCCTCGACTTCGATCAAGACCGCGTGTTGCAGCTCTTTGCAACGCTCGGCGAGCCGGCGTTTCGCGCGACGCAGGTACTCGAGTGGATCTACGAAAAGTCCGCGCCCTCCATCGAGGCGATGACGAACCTCTCCAAGCCGCTGCGACAGAAGCTCGCCGACGGCTTTGACCTGTTCACTTCCACAATCATTCGTCGTGCTGCCTCGAAAGACGGCACGGTCAAGCTGCTCCTGCAATGGCCCGACGGCGCGACCAGCGAATGCGTCATGATCCCCAGCGAGGAGCGCAAGACGGCCTGCATCAGTTCACAGGTCGGCTGCCCCGCGGGGTGTCGATTCTGTGCGAGCGGGCTAAACGGCGTTGAGCGAAACCTCACGGTCGGCCAGATCGTCGAACAAATCCTCCGCGTGCGTGTCGAGGCCGCGCTGGCCGGTGGGCGGCTGTCGAACATCGTCTTCATGGGCCTCGGCGAACCGCTGGCGAATTACGACAACGTGATGCGGGCCGTGCGGACGATCAACGCACCGTGGGGCTGCAACATCGGCGCGCGAAAGATCACCATCAGCACGGTCGGCCTGCCGAAACAGATTCGAAAGCTTGCCGATGAGGGGCTGCAACTCAATCTCGCCCTGTCGCTGCACGCGCCGAGCGACGCGCTTCGCGCCGAATTGATCCCTTGGGCGGAGAAGATCGGGCTTCAGGAATTGACGGCCGCGTGCCGCTATTACTTCGAAAAAACCGGGCGCGAGATCACGCTGGAGTACATCCTGTTGCATGAAGTGAACGACCGGCAGCCGCATGCAGCGCAGCTCGCGAAGTTCACCAAGAATTTGCGCTGCAATGTGAACCTCATTCGCTACAACCCGGTCGAAGGCCTGCCCTACGAGCGCCCCACCAGCGAGGCGACGGCCGCTTTCCAGAAGCACCTGCGCGACAACGGCGTGAATTCGCACGTCCGCTCCTCGCGCGGCCTCGACATCGACGCCGCCTGCGGACAGCTCCGCCGCAAGGAGATGCAGGCGGCTGGCGCGCCGGTGCAACTTACGACGCCGGCCGAACTGCACCCGTAACGCTTCGGTTATCGAAAACACAAACGCGCCGACGCGTTACGAAGAAATCCCCTGTTTGTTTACCACAATCGCGCCCCGCTCATCAATCGTGATGCGCGGCGTGGGTCGCAATGGAATCGGAAGGTGATACCGCGCGTATCGCCTTTCGCCTGTGCGAGTCAGTGCGCCACGCTCCACCATTTCGGCAAGGTCGCGCGTGGCGGTGGCCGGTGATGTCTTGGCGATCGTCGCGTAGTTGCCGGCGCTGAGGCCTCCTTTGAATCCATCGGGCCCCTCCCGCAACACGCGCACAAGCACTCCCAACTGACGTGCATTCAACTGTTCGCGATATCGATCGAGCAGCTTCGCCTTGTCCAGGACGAATTCCACCCGGTCGAGTGTTCGCTGTTGCGCCTCAAGGCTGATGCCGGCGAACCAAGCAAGCCATGCGGTGATCTCGTTCTCTTTGTTCGCCGCCTCGAGCGCCGCGTAATATTCCTTTTGATGGGAAAGTATCGTGGTGGCCAGGGCGACCAACGTCGGCCCGCCCAAGCCCTGGGCCAAGACCATCTCCGCGAGGGCGCGCCCGATACGACCGTTTCCATCCTCAAACGGGTGAATGCTCTCAAAGTACAAATGGGCGATGCCCGCACGCGTCAGGATGGGCAGCGGCCGACGACCGTTCGTTGACGTGTCGTTGAACCACGCAATGAAGTTTCGCATCTCGCGCGCGACCTGTCGCGACGGAGGCGCCTCAAAGTGAACCACCGGGTCATACAACGAGCCGGACACCACCTGCATGGATTCAGCGTGTGTTCGATAGCACCCAATGTCGCGAAGATCGGCACGACCTTTCATCACCATGGCGTGCCACGAGAACAGCGTTCGATCGTCCAGAGCCTTCGCATGATTGCGATACACCTCGACCATCATCTCGCTGATGCCCTGTTCGGCCGGCGAGACCCGTCGTCGATCGGTCGCCAATCCAAGGCATCGTCGAATTGATGATTGCACACTCTCGCGATTGAGGAACTCTCCCTCAATTTCAGAAGTAGTGACCGCCTCACTGCTGATCGCCTCAACGATGATTTGGTCGCGATCTTCTGACGACAGGTGATTCACTGTCCCGAGAAACCGTCCGCCGCCCAGCAGGAATCGCTCCTCCGCCTTGGCGAGACAAGCCTTGTTCCATTTGAAAGCGGGCCAGTCGGATTGTTGCCAGTTCCAACGCATGAGCGATACGACCCTTCTCTATCGCTCATATTATAGCGATTTTTGATTGATAACAACAATCCTTATCAATCTCAAGGGGCGTTAGTGGGCGAAGCCTGTCGGGAACCAGCCTTCATTTCGCATTGCGGTAATGGGCTGATTGCCAATCTCCTACGGGGGCGACGCCAATACAATCCCGCAAATGGACCCCCGACAGCTCCATAAGGGCGTCGCCGATGCAACTGCGGAGACTCTCCCGGCCGGCGCGGCAATTGCCTGTGCCGTCTCGGGCGGAATTGATTCCGTCGCCATGCTGCATGGGCTGATCGCGGTAAATGAAATCCATGAGCGGCGCTGGCGGCTGCATGTGGCCCATCTCGATCACGGGCTTCGCGAGACCTCGGGCGACGACGGGCGGTTCGTTGAATCGCTCACACAATCGCTCGGACTTTCATACACACAGCAATCCTCCGACATCCGCGAAGAATCGAAACGCGCCGGCGCCGGCATCGAAGAGACCGCGCGGCGAATTCGATACGACTTTCTCGAACGCGTCGCCCGCGAAATCGGCGCAGCGCACATCTGCGTCGCTCATCACGCCGACGATCAGGCCGAGACGGTGCTCCATCGAATCCTTCGCGGCACGGGCATCCGCGGCCTCGCGGGCATGCGCAACATTCGCCCGCTGCGCGACGGCGGGGACATTCAACTTGTCCGCCCCATGCTCACCTTTTCGCAATGCGAGTTGCAGGCCTATCTTAATGCGCGCGGACTTCCGTGGCGGCACGATGAAACCAACGACGACCCCGCGACGGCGACGCGCAATACGATCCGCCTCGAACTTCTTCCGCGCATCGCCGAACTCGTGAACCCCGGGGCCGCTTCTGCACTGGTGCGCCTCGCCGAACACGCCCGCCGCTGCGACGCCGCCATTCGCCAATTCGCGCTCGACGCACTCCGGCACATGCATGTCGATGAGTCCACTGGTTCGGTCCGCCTCACCGCCGCGTCCATCGCGGGCCTGCCGACCGCCGTCCAAAGCGAGATTATTACGATTCTCCTCGATCGAATTGCCGCCTCGCGCAAGGAGATCGGCCTCGAGCGCATCGACGCCGTGCTTGCCCTCATCACCGGCGGCGATCACAAACGGCACATCGAATTGCCCGGCAGTGTGACCGCCACGCGCCAAGGCAAGTGGTTCACCCTGGCGTGCATTGCAACCGACGACGGGGCCGCCCTCGAATCAACCCGCGACTCCGCGCACAATCCAACACCGCGATGAGAGAGCCGCCCATTGAGTCCGAATCGCCCGGTCGTTACCGGCGCGGCCTTACACTGATCCTCCTCGCCGGCCTCCTCGCCCGCGCCGCGGTCATCCTCTACGCCGGCCAACATCCGAAGACCTTCGACTTCCCCGATTCGCACCGCTACTTCACCGTGGCCCGCAACATCGCCGCCGGATTGGGGCCGATCGACTCGCCGACGGTCCGCGCAGGGACCGATCCGATCTATCCCGGCTTGCTCTCTGTGGGAGTCTGGTTTGGCCTGACCGCCGACGATCAGTTAATGCGCTGGGCGCAGCTCATCAACACTGTAGTGGGCGTGGCGTCCATCGGCGTTCTGGCATCGCTGGCGCGGAAACTCTTCAATGAACGCGTCGCGCTCATCAGCGCCGCCATCTTCGCGCTCGATCCGATCACATTGTTCTTCAACGCGTTGGCACTGACGGAAACGCTTTACATCATGCTCCTGATACTCGGCATCACTCGGCTAGTACCGGAGCGAGAGAATCGAGCCGATCCAGCGTCCGGCGGCATCGGCCAATGGGCATGGGGTATCGATCATCGCGAAAGCGTTTCCGCCTCGTTGGCTGCAGCGGGATCCAGCGCCGGCGCTTTCGCGCTTTCAATTCTTACGCGTAGCAGCGGACTCTTTCTCCCGTTTTTTCTCATTGTGCCGTTCTGGAGATGTTTTGCGCCGGCGGCCCGACGAAGTGTTGCATTTCTCATATTCATTGGGGTGCTGACTGGGTTATTGGTCACGCTACCGATATGGGGTTCAATCAAGACACGCTCGATTCTCCCCACAAGAACCGGCTCTGGCGCCAGCCTCATGGAGGCGCTGGGCCCATGGGCCGACGGCGCGCCAGGCATGGATCGCATCGTGTATCCCCCCTTCCCGCCAAATGCGAACGAGCAGGTGCGCGACAAAATCTGTCGCGACGCCGCCATCGAGTGGGCAAAACAAAACCCGGGCCGCGTCCTCAGCCTCGCGTGGACCAAGCTCTGTCGGACATGGTCCATCACCATGAACGCGTCCGACTATTCGTCCCTTGCTTACAAACTCGTCGGCTGGCTCACGGTCGCGCCCGTCTTCACGCTGGCGATCGGTGGCATCGTGATGCTCCGACGAAACGTCGCCACGCTCGCGTTATTGCTTGCGCCCGCTGCGTACTTTACGATCCTGCACATGATCTTCGTCGGATCCGTCCGGTACCGAATGCCGGCGATGCCGTTTGTCTTCATCCTCGCCGCGTTCGCTCTCAGCCGACTCTTCGACCGCAAGGCCGCGAATGTCTGAATCACCCGCGATGCGATCCTTCAAGCCCACCGTCGCTCAGCCGCGGCGGCCCGGCCTGCGCCGTTTGATCGAGGAGCGCGCGTGGGTGCGGCATCCCGTCTCCACAACTCGGCAGCGCGTTTCGTTCGTTCTGCTGTGCCTGCTCGTCGCCGGGTTCGCGTCGTATCTCTACAACACGCGCGATGAGGCCATCCGTCAGCGCGTCATCGCCATTTTGGAAGAGGCCACCGCCGGCGAGGTGAAGGTGGTGCAGGCGCGCTTTCGCATGTTCGGCGGCATCTCCCTCGATCACATGGAGATCTCGGTGCCCTATGACGAGCAACTCGACCCGACGGCGAAGGACTACTTCGCACGGCAAATTTTCTCCGCAAGCTCGGTCTCGCTGATTCACAACCCGTGGCGGTTGCTCGTCGGCACATTAACAATCGAACACATCATCGCCGCCGAGCCGACCATCACACTGGTACACAATGTGGATACGGGTCTGCGCAACTGGCAACTATTGGCTCGGCCGGACAAGCCCCGCGACCCCAAAAAGCCGCCCGCCAACCGCCCGCGCATCACCATCCGCTCGGCCAAGGCCGTCGCCGTCAGCGTGCATTCCGACGGCCTGCGCGAATGGCGCACCGAAGAGTTGGATGCCGACATCCGCCCGCAGGCGCAAAACGACACGGGGTATTTCATCGAGATGCGCCGTACAAGCGACCCGGCCGAGCGCACGACGGTGGTGTTCGACCCAACGACGAAGCTTGTCACGAACACACCCTTCGTTGACTGGCGCACCGTCCGGCTGCAATTGCCGAAGCTCGCGCTTCATTTCTTTGATCAAATCAATCTGCAGGGCGAGGTGAAACTCGGCCGGCTGGTCTATTCCGAGCGCACGCCCGAGACGATGGACACCGAGATTCAGCTTCGACGCGTCCGCTGCGCCGTGCCATTGTCCATGCTGAAATCAGACAGGCCCGCCCGCGAATCGTCGGCCCTGGGGAGCGCCGAGGAATCACTCGCGACACTCACCGACGCCTCCGGGCGCGTCGCGCTCCGCGCGGGAAAACTGGAGCTCGACCTCACCGGCCAGTTCAACGGCGCCAAGTGCGCCGTGCGCGGAGCGCTCACTCACGTGGAACTCGGCCTCGCCGAAATGGGCATCGACGTCCAGCTTCAGGGCACGAAAGTCCCCGCGCCGACCGATGCCGCGCTCAACCAGTTGATACGCGACCCGGCCGTGCCCGAGGCGTTGCGGGCGTTTTTTGAGGATTACAACCCGCGCGGCGACTTTGACGTCGACCTGAACCTTCGCCGCCCATCGGGCGCCGGCAGCCATGTCGAACTGTACGGCACGGCGCGGCCGCTCAACGTGTCGGGAAACTGCAAGTTTTTCCCCTACCCAATGCACGACCTCCAGGGCGTGATTCGCATCGAGGGCCCGTACCTGTTTATCGAAAACATGACCGGCACCCATGGCGCGGCGAATTTTCGAGTCAACGCGCAGATCGATCGGCGCACCGTCTGGGCCGACGCGCGCGTCAACATTGATGGGCAGGGCGTCGCGCTGGATGAGTCGCTGTATGCCGGGCTCTCGGATCACCATCGCGAGTTGTGGCGGCGATTCAATCCGCGCGGGTCAGCCAATCTCCAACTCCGGCTGCGCCGCCCCGGTGGGCAGGGCGATCAACCAATGCCGGCGTGGAAGAGCCGCGTGGAGGCGGAACTGGTCGACGCCAAGCTTGAGTTCGCCGAGTACCCCTATCCGCTCGATCGCGTCGGCGGAAAACTGGTCATGGAGGACGACCGCATTCAGTTCAATGCGCTGATCGGCCATCGCGATGCGGCGACGGTGCAATTTGATGGCGAGGCCACATTCCCGCTTCGCGGACCGCCTACCGCGAATCTTCGACTGGATGCACGAGACATTCCGCTCGACCAGACGCTGGCCAAGAGCCTTCCGCCCGAGGGGCGCGGGGCGTTCGATCAATTCCAGCCGGTGGGGCGGATCAATCTCTCCGGGAAGATCACACTCGAGGATCCGGCCAAGGGTCTGCAATACGATCTGCTGGCCAAGGTGTCGAACGCGGCGATCAGCTACCAGCAGTTCCCCTATCGCATCTCCGACGTCAGCGGCGATATCGCCCTGCGCCCCGACGGAATCACGCTGATCAATGTCTCCGGCCGCCATGGCCCAGCCGAGATCACCGCGCGCGGCGACATTGCCCGCGAGCGCGATGGATACATCGCGGACCTGATCTTCGATTGCCAGAAGCTGACGCTGGACGCGGAGTTGTTGGATGCGCTTCCCCCGTCGCTTCGGGCGGCGTGGAACACGCTACGCCCCCGCGGCGTCATGCGGATTCAGACGGCGCTGCATCACGTGGCGACGGCCAACCACACCGAGCAGCGCCATCGAAGCAAGCTCACGCTTGATTCGGCGTCCTTCTGTTTCACGGGCTTCCCCATCGAATTGAGCGACGTATCCGGCGTCGTCACCGTGACCGACCAACAAGTGGAAATCAGCTCCCTTCGCGGGCGAAACGGCGGCGCCGACGTGGGGCTGAGCGGGCGGTTGATGCTCAATGGTGACGCCATGAGCGGGACGCTGGCGGTTGACGCCAAAAACCTGAAGTTTGGAAAGGTGGTCTTCGACGCCTTGCCGCCGACCCTGCGCGATCCGCTTCTCGCGGTGAACCCGGTCGGCGGGTTCGATCTTCGCTTCGACCCGCTGCAATTCGAGACGGATGCCAACGGCAAATCGCGTTGGTCGTACAACGGCGAGATGACCCTGCGCGACGCCTCCGTGAATCTGGGCATTCAGATCTCACACGCCAGCGGCAAATTGTCGGGCAAGGGATCGCTCAGTGCGGACGGTGCCATCCTGCTGGATTCCACCGCCTCGCTGGATCGCGCCACGGTCGCCGGTTGGGATCTGGAGGAGCTGCGCGGGAAGATCACCAAAGACCCCGATACGCCGCGCGTCGATATCGTCGACGTCACGGCCGCGGCCTATGGTGGGCACGCAACAGGCGCGGCCCAGGTGCGATTTGCCCGGCCGGGCCTGGATTATCAATTGTCCATTGTGGCGCGCGACATGCAGCTTGCGCGATACCTGGCGTCGACGCCGGCATCAACGCAGCCGACGCCGGGTGGGCCCACCGCTTCAGCGTCACAGGGCAGCATCGACGGCAACATCATCATTCGCGGCGAAACCGGGCCCGTGCCGCGCCGCGAGGGAAGCGGAGAAATTTTTGTCCGCCGGGCGGAAATGTGGCGCCTTCCGATTTTCTTCCTGATTTTTCAGGTGTTAAATCTCACCCCGGATGAAAACGTGTTTCATGATGGGTGGATCAAGTTCTACCTTGAGAACGATGAAATGACGATGTCCACCATCGACCTGCAGGGCAAAGCATTGTCTTTCATCGGCAAGGGCCGCATGAACATTCCCACCAAGGAACTTGACGTCACGCTGCTGGCCCGCAGTCCCGTTCGGCTTCGACTGCCCGTCCTCACCGATGTGCTGGAGGCGTTCTCGCGCGAGGTGATGGAGGTGCAGATCAGCGGGACGTTTCAAAAGCCTTCGATCAATCCGCAGCCGCTTCGCAGCGTCGCGGCATTCATCAAGCTGTTTCTCCCGCCGCCCAAGCCGCCGCCATCCAAAGCGGCGCTTTCGCCGGCACAATCCAACTAGCACCGGCGCGGCGGGCTTTCCCGCGCCGGAGTGACGATTGGTATTCGAGACGGGAGCTTTGAAAAAAAGTGTCCCCGCAAAAAACCGCTAAAACCGGGTTGGGGGCCACAAAAACGCACAAACCGTTTGCGTGGATTTGCGCCGGGCTGAACCGTTGTGGGACCGGTCGTCGGTGCGGAAGAAAAAAAGAACTGACATAAAGTGACACAAACTGACACGGTGCCGGGGATCGGGGGACTGGGGGACCAGGGTAAGGAGGGTGGTGGCTGCGCGACGCGGGGGTAGTTTGTAATTGCGGCAATTTGGCGTGTGGATTGAAAAACAGCTGGCGTTTGCTGGCGTTTCCCGGCATACGACTGAGGGTCCAAGGGGAAGAAATAGTTGCTGAGCAACGGCTGGCACATTCACAGGCGCGGATCATGCGGGGCCTCCTTTCATTCGGCCGAGCGAATACTAACATATACCTAACTAATATAGTGTGTGGATTGGCGGGGGCAAGGAGATTTTCTGATTATTTTTCCGGTGGGTCGTAAATCCCGGGCCGGGCGCTGGTTGGGCTAAGAAAAAAAACCGGCGCGGTGGGCAGTCCCGCGCCGGTTGGGCATCAATCAGGCAGATTTGAGGGTCACGGCATGGTCATTCCCAGTTCCGTGAGTTTGTTCACGTAGGCTTGGAACTGCTCGCCGGTGGTGGCTTCACAATCGAGACCCCAGCACTGCGAGAAACTCCACTCGTAGAATGCCTCCCACGTCTCCTCGCTCGGGCCTTGAATCATCGTGGAAACGCCCGGCGTCTCGCCGTCTCCATCCGCGAGAGCCTTCGAATCCGCATGACCCATGCGCAGACCACCGTTCGGCGCGGCGCGTAGTTCTTCCTCCTCACACTCATCCGGCACGCCGTTCTCGTTTGCGTCCTCGCTGTACTCCGAGGCGATATCGCACTCATCGAGCGCGCCGTTTTCGTTGCAGTCGAAACTTCCATACGGCGGCGGCAAGGCCATGTTACATTCATCCGGCATACCGTCGTCGTTGCAATCGTCGCTGACTTCCTCGTTGCCGTCCGGGTCGAGCGGATCGATATCGCAATCATCGGGCACGCCGTTTTCGTTACAGTCGGCTTCGCATTCGTCGGGCGTGCCGTCGGCGTTGCAGTCGTAACTACCCGCGAGGCTGTTGCAGGTGTTGCCGCCGCCGCAGGTGATGTCGAGATCATCCGGTCGGCCGTTCTCGTTACAATCCTTTTCACATTCATCGGGGATGTCGTTGCTGTTGGCGTCATAGCTTCCGGCGATGGCGCCGCAGGTGTTGCCGCCACCACAGGCGATGTCAGCACTGTCAGGCCGCGAGTTGACATTGCAATCGGGCTGGCATTCATCCGGCACGTCGTTTTCGTCCACGTCAGGCGAAACGAGTTCATTGCCGTCAGGGTCTTCGACGTTGATGTCGCACTCGTCGGGGATGAAGTTGTGGGTGCAGTCCTGACTTGTACCATCGGCGATGTCGTTGGCGTCGGGAATGCCATTGGCATTGCAGTCGGCGATTCCGCGCGAGGGGCTTCCGCCGCATTCCGCCCCTTCCAGCAACAGCGTCACGAAGGGGGCTATGTCGTCCACATCCAACACTCCGTTTGAATCGGTATCCGCCGGGCAGAGTTGGACGATGTTGAGGACTTGTGGATTCTCAAGAAACAGCAGGATCTTGAACGAGACATTCTCGGGGCCGTCGAAGATGTCTCGCCCGTTGACGAGGCCGTCAAAGTTCACGTCGCCTTTGCAGCAGGCGACGCTGGCATCGAGCGTATCGGCCGTGCCATCCGGGATGATTGTTAGCCAGACTTCTTTGTTGGTTTCACTGTTGACGTCTTTTTTAGTGTAAGCAAGGGCGACATCTCCGTTGGGCGAGTACGCCACGGTATGACGGGCACTCGCAGAGAGAATGCGGCTCTTAGAATTTGAGAAGTTTTTCGTCATGCGAAATTCGCAGCCCATCGGCCGACCGTCGGTGTCGAAGTACTGGCCGTGGATTTCATCGCCGGAGAAGCTGGGAGGGGCTTGCGAGTTCCAGGCGATGATAAAGCGGCCGCGATGTCCGGTCTCGGCGGAAAGAGCAACTGTTGGGCTGGTGTACGAATAATCCGCTGGTACTGTGCCAACCTGATTGTTTACAATAAAGTCATTTTTGATTCCCTCGCCTGCAGCGGGGTTCGGGTCGCGGAGGTACGCAGTCGTCGGCGGATTGTTGCCCAACTCGACTACAAATCGGCGGGCGTAAATGGTAGGACAAGTAAAGCAGGGTACGCCTGGCGGAGGGGGACCAACCCATGTCACGACGACGTTGCTTGGACCATTTGCGAATTCTGAATCGTCAATGGCCACTGCGGGCGATACTTGACTGCTGGGATCAGGCTCAATAATGCCAGTGCCTGTGTCATTAACCCAGAATTGATCTCTGGTTGTGCCGTTTGGATCGAGAAGACGAAGTTGAATATTCATATTGGAGTCAACGTCACCAGGAACCTCTGGATCAGCCCATGCCACGACGGAGTACCCGTCACTGCGTTGCGCAATGCATGGCTGAAGGTCAGCGACATCGTAAGCACACGGCGCGGTTGAGTTGTTGTCACATGCATAGGGCATACAACCGCGAATCGGATTGCCATTATCCCAGTCGATTCCGGTCATCCATCCGAATGGGGCATCGACGCCGCAGCTGCCGGAATTGGCCCATGCCAGGCGCGTGCCGCTGAACGTCGACCGAGAGGCTGACGGGCTTCGGTTCACGAGTCGACGCCCCAGCACAATCGGGACCGTGATCGCATTTGGCGTCGTGCCGACTGTGAACTGGCTGGCCAAGGTATAGACAGAGTCCACGGGATAGCGACACTTGGACGTTTCGAACGTGCAGAAAATCTCTTCAAATTCGCACGATGCTGTGTTGCAATACAGAGCCTCGCAGGGCGTTTCGAAATCACAAAAGCCCGTGGCGTAATATCCTTTGTCCAGCACCCCAAGGAAGGCCACCGAAGCGATACTACCGTCGATGGCCACGGTCGGGTCGGATTTCAGCTGCCCGAGAGCAGATAGATCAGGGTCATCGTCAAAGGCAGTCAGCGGAATCACACTCCCTTGAAGCACTCCGGCCGACGAGAACACCGCCGCCATGATCTCGCGACGATCGGGCGTCTGGGATGTGTCCAAACCTTCAAAGGCGATGAGAATTAGGCCGTCATAGGTGACAGCGAGGCTGGGGTTGTACGCGTCGTCCGAGGGTTGGGTCGTTCCGGCGACGTGAACGCCAACAAAGGCATCTTGCAGCGAACCCGGCGGACACTTGGCCAGTGCAGTTCCAAATAGCAGTGTGAACGATGCGACGAGGATGAGTAGAAATGTGCGCGCGGAATCTCCGGCAGAGTTCATGAGAAGCTCCTTTCAATCGAAATGACTTCGAGAATCAAACAATGATTACAAGATAAGAGCGCGATCGTATATCATACGGAAGTCCTCCGTGAACGCTTCGCAATGAGTAATGAAAACGAAACAACAAACAACGCTGCCGATGTCGGCTCAGGAGAGATTAGTTGAAACGCATGGTCACCTTGTCCGTGAGCCACTCGCCAGCCAGTACCTAGCGGGTTGTCATATGCATAGACACCATTTCCATCTACCGACGTTTCCCATCGAAAATGTGTCGTAACGTCACCAACTTGCACCACTTCCAGCCAGTATCTGCTATCGTTAATTAGAGTCACTGAAGCAGCGAGCGTTGTCTCAAACAGATACTCGCGCGGTGCAACCCCAACTGCGATATGGCGCCCCGTCCACGTCCGCATGGGATTCTGAATCGTCTCTTCATGAACCACTTCGCCGGGAAGTCCATCCGAGACTCGTGGCGAATAAAACCGTAATCGAAATGACTCGGTGATGGGCGGATTGTCCGCGTTGTAGAATCCCCAAAAGTTTACGTGGGTCAATTGTTCATTCGTAGTCCAGACAAAATCATCCGCGTGCCATTGCCAAATCGGCTGGCCAAAGCTCGTTGTAAACAACGTATCCGACGCCCCTCCCCCAAATGGATGAGGCTGATGGTCGACAATGATTCCAGCGTGCGCAGCTTGGTTTAATGCGAAAAACGTCGTGCAAACCAGAATCGTGGAATACGCTGTTTTCATTCGTAACCTCCCCAGCTGCCGAGTGTTGCGTGGCAGCTGATAGAGATTATATACGTGCGAAAAAGCCGAGGGCGCGCTAAAAGGCCTTGCGGCTTGCGGCGCTGATGATTCGGATAGCCCTATGCTCACCGGCCCTACCTCCTAAAACGAGCCCCCCGTCTCATTACCACGAAGCATACCACATTATGGGCCGTCTGTCAAGAGAATTCCCGAAATCGCGATCATGTCGCCTGCGTATTCAATACAGCGAGGAAGTCGGTGTATCCGCCTACTTGCATGACCTGCCCGCGCACATGCTCCGGGCCGAAGGTGCGCGCCACGTCGGCGAGCAGGGACAATTGCGCGCCGTCGTCTTCCTTCGGCGTGAGAATGAGGCAGATCACATTCGCGGGCTGGCCGTCGGGTGCGTCGAAATCCACGCCGCCGCGCGACAGGCCGACGGCAACGATTGGGCCGGCAAGTCCCTCGATCCGCGCATGGGGCACGGCCACGCCCTTGCCCATGCCGGTGGGCATCATCTTCTCGCGCGTCCAGACGGCCTCTTCAATTGTTCGGGCATCCACCTTCGCCGAAACAGCGGCCGCGGTGCAAAGTTGTTGAATAGCCTCGTAGCGGTCCGCGGCGCGCAAGGGATTGATGAACGATCGCGGCGAAAGGAATTCGACGAGCCGGCGTTGTCGTTGTTTGCGCAGGATGCGCGTGACCAGCGGCCCGCTAAGGGCCGACGTCACCAGCGCCATCACAACGAGGGCAACAAAAAGCCTTCGCCCGATGAGCCCGGCCTGCAAGGCGATCAGGCCGACGATGATCTCCATCGCCCCGCGGGCGTTCAGACAGAAGCCGATGCTCCACGCCTCGCGCCGAGCGATGCCGGCCCATCGCGCGCCAAGCCCGCAGCCCAGCACCTTTCCGATGACAGCAATCACCATGACCGCAGAGACGATGGTCAGATCGAACGACGCGACGAAATCCACGCGAAGCCCGATGCTCGCAAAGAACAGCGGGGCAAAGAAAAACGAGACGAACTGGCTGATGACTTTTTTCGTGTGCTCGCGCACGTGCGACGAATCGCCCAGCGCGATGCCGACGAGGAACGAGCCGAAGATCGGATGGATTCCGATCCACGTCGTGCACGCCGCGCCGATCAGCGCCAAAACAAATGCCAGACCCAGGAATCCGCCCGGCCAACTCGTGTGCGCATGCACCCACGGCAGGCCGCGGTGAATCATCGCGCGGCCGACCGTCAGCATGAACAGCACGTAGGCCAGCGTCATCCAAATCGTCGACGCCGGCCCGTGAACGGCGCCCACCGCGTTCTCCAGGGAGCCGAGCAACACGGCAAAGACCAGCCAGCCGACGAGGTCATTAAAGATCGCCGCAGCGATGACGATCATTCCCATGTCGCTGCGATAGAGATTCAGATCCATCAGCGTCCGCGCGATCACGGGCAATGCCGAGATGGACATGGCCGTGGCGATAAACGCGGCGAAGATGAAGTGGTCGCCGTGCGGCTCCTTGCCGAGCAGTCCGGGTGCGAACCAGCCGGCAGCGAAACCCGTTACGAACGGGAAGACCATCCCCAGCACGCTGACCACCGATGCGGTTCGGCCCTGTCGGCGGATGGTGTTGAGGTCGACTTCCAGCCCTGCAACGAGCATGAAAAGCGTGATCGCGACCGTGCGAAGCCCGTCGAACGCAAGGGCCCGCGGCCCTTCCGAAGGAAAGAGCATCGCCCCGGCATCGGGGAATAATCGCCCCACGAGCGTCGGCCCCAGCAGAATGCCCGCGACCAATTCGCCAAGAATAGCCGGCTGCCGAAAGTGCCTCGCCAGCTCTCCCAGTAGCCGCGCGGCCCCTAGGATCACCGCCACGGTGAGCAGGAAATAGACGACGTCTTGATGGCTTAACTGTGCCATAACACTCCGGCCGGGATTGTAATGAGTCGTGTGGCGATCGGATCGATCTGCGGGCGATAATTTCGCGGACTTTCGCGCCCGGCCGCCGCCACGGTTTGACCGGCGATTGGCCGATATCTAAAATACCGATGTCTGCAGCGTGCAATTGGAGCAGGTCCATGATCGAGCAACTCGCGATCACTCAACCCGAGATCGACGGCACCCCGTGCCTGCCGAATCGCTCCATCGGTTGCTCCGCCTTCATGTCCACCGTTTTCAACGTGTGACCCCGCGTAATTGAATCTCCTCCCCTTGTCGATCCGCGCGTGTTTCGCGCGCCGATTCTGACGTCAACCACGCGCCGGATTCACACGAAGAATACTCCGCCTTGCGATAAGGAATCAGACATGAACAAGACCGCCTCAACCGATATTTCCGCCCGCGACGCCCTCGTCGAACTCAAGAAGCACATCCTCGTCGATGGCTTCGAGATGGTCGTGGACGTCGCCCGCAGCCACGGCAGCCGCTTTTACGACGCGGCCCGCGATCGCGAATTCATCGACATGTACAGCTTCTACGCCTCCATGCCGATCGGATTCAACCATCCGTATTTCGATCAGCCCGAGGTGCGCGAGGATATTCTCGACGCCGCGCTGACGAAAGTCGCCAACTCCGACGTGTATACGCTTCAGTATGCGCGCTTCGTGCAGGCCTTTGCCCGCGTCGTCGGCGTGCCGCAGCTTGATCGCCTCTTCTTCATTGAAGGCGGCGCGCTCGCCGTGGAAAACGCGTTGAAGGCGGCCATGGATTGGAAGGTGCAGAAGAACATTGCCGCCGGCCGTTGTGGCACCGGTTTCCAACCGGTGGAGATCGGCACGGACGTCCTGCACTTCCGCAACGCCTTTCACGGCCGCACCGGCTACACCATGTCGCTCACCAACACCGACCCGAACAAGGTGAAGTTCTTCGCCAAATACGACTGGCCCCGCGTCAGCGCCCCGGCGATTGAGTCGGAACTGCCCGAGCCGAAGCGAACGGAGCGCGCGATCGCCGATGAAAAGCAGGCCGAGGCTGAAATCCTCGCGGCGATTCAGGCCCGCCCGCATCGCATCTGCTCGATCATCATCGAGCCGGTGCAGGGCGAAGGCGGCGACCGCCACTTCCGCAAGGAGTGGTTCCAGACGCTGCGGCGCATCTGCGACCAAAACGAAATAATCCTGATCTTCGATGAAGTGCAGTGCGGCATGGGCCTCACGGGCCGCAACTGGTGCTTCCAACACTTCGACGTGCTGCCCGATGTCGTCGCGTTTGGCAAGAAGGCGCAGGTCTGCGGCATCATGGCGGCGAGCGCGAAGTTCGATCAGGTCCCTGAGAATGTCTTCCGAAAATCCAGCCGCATCAACAGCACCTGGGGCGGCAATCTTACCGACATGGTCCGCTCGACGCATTACCTGAACATCGTGGAACGTGAGAACCTCGTCGAGAACGCCCGCGTCATGGGCGATCGCTTCCTCGCACAACTGCAGAACCTCGCCGCCGAAGAGCCGGTCATCACCGGCGTGCGCGGTCGCGGGCTCATGCTCGCCTTCAGCCTGCCCAACGCGGAATTGCGTAACGCATTCTGGAAGGCCTGCTGGGATGCGGGCCTGCTGGTCATTCGCTGCGGCGAACGGTCGATCCGCCTGCGGCCGGTCCTCGACGTAAAGGCCGATGTCATCGGCGATGTCACCGCCAAGATGCGCGAGGCCCTGCGACGAGTCACCGCGTGAGCAAGCTGCGCATCGCCGCGATCCTCTACGGACTTGTGTCGATCGCCATGATCGCCACCAGCCTTTACACCGGCCGCCGCGCCACCGCGATCAGCGGCCACCCCCATTACATGCTCACCACGATGCACATCCTCGTGGATGAAGAGGTGGCGGCCGAGTCCTCTGGCGATGCCGCTTTCGACGCGGCCCTGCGCGACGAGGGTGTCTCCACCAAGATTCCCGTCGAGAAACCCCTTTTTGTCCTCGGTTTCGCGGATGCGACGGGCCCCTTCATCCTCGCGGGCGGGGGAGTTCTGGCCATTGTGTGGGTGGTGAAGGTCCGCAGGCGACGTCGCGCTGCCGTTTTCCCGCCAACGCCGCCGACGGTATGATGTCTAGTGAAGGGGCGGCCCCGCCCGCCCTTTGGTGAGCTGGAACGACTCAAGCCAGGTTCGAGGATATCCCATGACATTGCTTAATCGCCGTTTGTGCCTGTCGGTCGCACTGTTGACCGTGGCCAGCCTTGCATCGTGGAACGCCGTCACCGCGCAGCCGAGCCTCGGCGGCGCGAAGAAGAAGGCGAACGAAAGCAAGGATGATCAAAATAAGAAAAATGACCCCGCGGCCAAGCCGAAGGATCCGATCGTCTTCGCCATGGGCCCCGACGAGAAGGCGCACTTCGAGATCGATGCCAAGAGCAAGCGCAACGTCATCAAGTTCGAGTCGAAGGCCCCGAAGGAGACCATTGAAGGCAAGGTAACCAAGATCACGGGCACGCTCGACTTCAACCCGCGGAAGATGGATGCCATCGAGGGCAAATTCACCATCGACTGGAAAGACGTCGACACCGGCAACAAGATGCGCAACGACCACATGATGAGCGCCCCGTGGGTCGACGCAAAGAGTCATCCGCAGATCGTCTTCACCGTCACCGGCATCGAAAATCTCTCGGCGAAAGACAAGCCGATCAAGAGCATCAAGGCCGATCTCGTCGGCAAGATGGCCATCAACGGCAAAGAAAAGGAAATGAAGATTCCGGTCACGCTGGCGTATCTCGAAACCGCCGGCACGCCCAAAAAGGGCGAGGCCCCGCACGAAGGACTGGGCATTCGCGCAGGCAAGTTCAAACTCGCCCTCGCGGATTTCGACATCAAGGGCAAGGGAATCGGTGACAAGGTCGCCGCCGAACTCGACTTCTCCACGGCCTCCATGATGCTCGTCGGCCCTGAGCACAAGGAAGAGAAGAAGGCAGTCGCCCCCAAGACACCCATGAAGAAGCCGCCGCCTCCCAAGGGCGCCTAAGCCGGCGACAGCGGCGCAATCCGAGCACAAAGGCGCAAGCCTTGTGGCATGTCGAGTAGACAATCACTCGGAAACTCTATCTATAAATAGGCCCCGGGCACGAACTGTCTGGGGCTTTATAATTGGCTCCATCATTAACCCACGCACTCCAACCGCGAGGACGCCATGAAAGACGTTCTGAAGAAACTCGGCATCGAACCCGTCAACCCCGGCGCCTTCAACGGCCGCTGGTTCGGTTCCGATTCCAAACTCGAATCCATCTCCCCCATCGACGGAAAGCCCATCGCCGCCGTCATGCAGGCCACGCCCGCCGAATACGAACAGGTAATGGCCGCCGGCGTGAAGGCGTTTGAAACCTGGCGCACGACCCCCGCGCCCAAGCGCGGCGAACTCGTCCGGCAACTCGGCAACGCCCTTCGCGAATTGAAGGGCGAGCTGGGTGCCCTCGTCACCATGGAGATGGGCAAGATCCGCGCCGAGGGCGAAGGTGAAGTGCAGGAAATGATCGACATCTGCGACTTTGCCTGCGGCCTCTCGCGCCAGCTTTACGGCCTCTCCATGCACTCCGAGCGCCCCGGCCATCGCATGTACGAGCAGTGGCATCCGCTCGGCGTCGTCGGCATCATCAGCGCGTTCAACTTTCCCGTCGCCGTCTGGGCGTGGAACTCGGCACTCGCGGCCGTTTGCGGGGATGTGTCGCTGTGGAAGCCGTCGAGCAAGACGCCGCTCACCGCCGTCGCCGTCACCAAGATTGCCGAGCGCGTCTGCCGCGACTTCGGCGTTGATCCGGCCATCTTCAGCCTCATCATCGGCAAGGGCTCCACCATCGGCGAGATGCTCATCAACGACCGGCGCATTCCACTCGTCTCGGCCACGGGCTCCTGCCGCATGGGCTATCGCATCGGCGAAGTCGTCGGCAAGCGGCTCGGCCGGACGATCCTGGAGCTGGGCGGAAACAATGCCATCATCGTGACACCCGAGGCCGACCTCGATCTCGCGGTCCGCGCCATCCTCTTCGGCTCCGTCGGCACGGCCGGCCAGCGCTGCACCAGCACGCGCCGAATCATCGTGCACGAGAGTATTAAGAAGGCGCTGACGGATCGCCTCGTCGCGGCCTACAAGCAGGTCAAGATCGGCAACCCGCTGAGCGAAGGCACGCTCATGGGCCCGCTCATCGACACCGGCGCGGTGACGGACATGCAGAACGCGCTTAAGAAGCTCAAGGAAGAAGGCGGGCAGATCCTCTGTGGTGGCGAAGTACTGTCGGGCGATGCCTATGCCGGCGGTTGCTTTGTCGCGCCGGTCATCGCATTCGCGGAGAACGAATACAAGATCGTGCAGGAGGAAACCTTCGCGCCGATCCTCTATGTCATTGGGTACAAGACGCTCAACGAGGCCATTGCCAAACACAACGGCGTCCCTCAAGGCCTTTCGGGCGCCATCTTCACGCGCAACTTGCTGGAGGCCGAGCAGTTCCTTTCGGCGGCCGGCAGCGACTGCGGCATCGCCAACGTGAACATCGGCACCAGTGGTGCCGAGATCGGCGGGGCATTCGGCGGCGAAAAGGAAACTGGCGGCGGCCGCGAATCGGGCAGCGACAGTTGGAAGGCTTACATGCGCCGTCAGACGAATACGATCAATTACACAACCCAGTTGCCACTGGCGCAGGGGATCAAGTTCGGGGATTAATTGCATGTTCCTGCGCCTCGTGGGCGTATGCGTTATAATGACGCTCGTGGAGCAATAACATGACCGCGAATGAGTGGCGAGACCGAATCGTGTGTGACCCGCAGCTTCACCACGGCGAGCCGTGCATCAAGGGGACAAGAATCGCCGTATCGGTGATCGTCGCCAGCCTCGCGGATATGGACAAAGACGCCCTCCTAAAGCAATTCCCACAACTAACCCACGAGGACATTCAGGCCGCTCTGTATTACGCCTCTGAAGCATCACACACCACGCTTGTCGCCTGAAATGCCCATTCGCGTCAATCTTGATGAAGATCTCTCGAAAATCGTCGGCGAACCCTTTCGGCTTGCTGGCTATGACGCGGTAACGGTGTCGGGGCAAGGCTGGAGCGGGCTCAAAGACCCCGAATTGTGGCCGCGGCTGGTTGCCGAGAAAGTGTTCTTTGTAACTGCGGGCAAAGGGTTTGGAGATATTCGGGTGTTCTCCCCGGGAACTCATTCCGGCATACTCATATTACGACCAGATCGCGAACGCATCGTTGAGTATCGTGCGTTGGCTGAGATGGTCGTCGCGCGATATCAGTTGAGTTCACTGACAAGAACGACTGTGGTGGCAACGCCGCGTTCGATTCGCGTTCGCCGCCCAATCAATCAGTAATTGCTTTTCTTGATACCTAAGGAGTTGGGAACATGAAAAAGTCCTCACTTGTCGTCGCCACACTCATCCTCCTCTGTGCATCAGCCGCGCTTCGTGCGCAGAACTGGCCCGCCTTCCGTGGGCCTTTGATGACCGGCGAAGGGCCGGGGTGTCATCCGCCGACCGAGTGGAGCGAAGAGAAGAACATCAAGTGGAAGGTCGCCATCCCCGGCAAGGGCCACGCCACGCCGATCATCTGGGGCGACCGGATCTTCATTCAGACGGCCGTCGAGACCAGCAAGGACGCGCCCGATGCGCCGAAGGCCGAGGAGCGCGAGGACGACGCTCCGCCGCCGCAACCACCCGAGGGCGAGCGACGGCGCGGCAATCGTCCGCCGAATGGAAACAACTCCGGCGGGGATGCGCCAAGCCAGATTTCCCCTCCCCTCGATAAGGGGTTGAGAGGCGACCAAGGCGGAAGCCTCGAAAGGGTGGGGTTGAATCAGCCCGGCGATCAGCCGCCGCCAGAGGGAGAACGGCGTCGCGGTCCGCGAGGTCCCGGCGGCCCGGGTGGCAGACAACGCGGCCCGCGAGCAGCACCGACGAAGCTCTACGAGTTCAAGGTCATCGCCCTTGATCGTGCCACCGGCAAGACACTCTGGGACACGACCGTCTGCGAGGAACGCCCACATGAGGCTGGCCACGGCGATTCCACGCAGGCCTCGAACTCGCCGGTCACTGACGGCAAACACATCTACGCCTTCTTCGGCTCGCGCGGCGTCTATTGCCTCACCATGGACGGCAAGGTCAAGTGGAAGGCGAACCTCGGCAAGATGACCACGCGCAATGGCTTCGGCGAGGGGGCGTCGCCCGCGCTGCATGGCGACACGCTGATCATCGACTGGGACCACGAGGGTGACGACTTCATCGTGGCCTTCGACAAGAAGAGCGGCAAGGAAAAGTGGCGCGTCGCCCGCGATGAGCACACCAACTGGTCCACGCCGCTCGTGGTCGATGCCAACGGCAAGTCGCAGGTCGTCGTCTCGGCCACCGGGGCCATTCGCTCCTACGACCTGGACACCGGCAAGGAGATCTGGAGCTGCAAGGGCATGACCGAAAGCGTCATCCCCTCGCCGATGGTGCTCGACGATCTGCTCATCTGCATCAGCGGCTTCCGCGGAGCGGCCTGCGTGGCGATCAAGTACAAAGAGGCCAAGGGCGACGTCACGGGCACCGAGACAATCGCCTGGCAGTACGACAAGAACACGCCGTATGTCCCCTCGGCCGTGCTGTATAACAGCAAGCTCTACTTCCTCGAGAACACGAAGCCGATGGTGACCTGTCTCGACGCCAAGAGCGGCAAGCCCATCTTCACCAAGCAGCGGCTCACGGGCTTGGACAGCATTTACTCATCGCTGGTTGGCGCGGGCGGGCATGTCTATATCGTCGGCCGCAACGGCACCACGGTGGTGTTGAAGGATGGCGACGAGTTGACGGTCGCGGCGACGAACAAGCTGGACGACGGCTTCGACGCCAGCCCGGCAATGGTGGGGGATGAGTTGTATCTGCGTGGTCGGGAGCATTTGTATTGCATTGCGAAGAAATGAGTTTGGGAAACGCGCGGAGTCACGGGTGGAACGGAAAGATCAGGTTGAGCGCGAACAACGCGGCCTCACACATTCGCGTGTAATTTTCGCGCATCATTTGATCCTACATGGATACGGGCACTGGTTGCCCAATGACCCACGAGGCAGCGGTTCCACCGAAGTGCGCGAAGTAAAGTTGGTTGCGCTGGGCGACGTTCATCGCGGCCGGCGCCGCGTGCAACCGTCGCGCGAGACGTTAAAGGGATTCTACCGCAAGGCGGAACCGCTTCTCGAACACGCCCCGATTTGGTTTGATGACGCGAAGAGGCAAGCCCTTGGCCGCGCGTTTGGCGAGACAATAAGACAGGAGCGGTACACGGTGTGGGCGTGCGCAATCCTCAGGAATCACGTGCATTTTTGTATCCGGCGTCACCGTGACAATGCGACCATTATGTGGCGCAGGCTTGCAGAGGAATCGTCACGCGTGCTTCGCCTCTTCGCGGGGGTTGGCGCAGGGCATCCGGTCTGGTCTAAACGCCCCTACAAGGTCTTCCTCTACGATCGAGGAGAGGTTGCCCGCGTCATTGATTACATCGAAAACAACCCGGTCAAAGAGGGGCTGCCGAAACAGGCGTGGCCATTCGTAACTCGTTTGAGTTAATGCCACAAAGGGGCGGGTTATTTAGTTTGTCTCTGAAACACGACGCACCGCTCACCCGCCCATACCGGAAACTTCCCCTTGCCTTCCCCAAACCCCTGGACTATATTAGTTAGGTATTGGTTCGGTTTCGCCAAACCCCGCAACCGGAGGCCCCGGATGTTCCGCGCCCGCACCACCCCAATGTCGCGCAGCGACCCCTTCCGCCACTTTGCCCCTCGGACCCTTGGCCCCTATTTCCCCCCGAATTCGACATTCTGCATTCAATCCGTCCCAGGTCGTCCCACCTTTTCCCAGGTGTTTTCGCTTTCGGCGTCCCAGATGGGTGTTAAGAACGGCAAGGCATGCCGCCTGTAGCAAATCAAAAGACCAATTACCCAAACCCCGCCAAGCCTTACGATTCCCCCCCGAGGTGTCATCATGCTGGGTTCAATCCTTGTCGCAGCCCTGACAACGTGCGTGGTCGGCCAGTCGGGGGCACCGGTCAATCCGGTCGAACTAACCTTCGTCGTCGCCGGGCCGAAAGGGATGGCGGAGGCCGACGTGATTCATGTTTCAGGGAACGTCGATTCCCTCGGGGCCTGGGCGGCCGATGGGTTGCAGCTTCAACGGCAGGCGGATGGGCGGTTTGTCGGCGTGTTCAGCGTGCCGGCCGGGACGCGGGTGGAGTTTAAGTTCACGCTTGGCTCGTGGGAGGGCGTGGAGAAGACGGCCGCGGGCGGGGATGTGCCGAATCGGACGCTCATGGCGCTGGCTAGCGGCACGCACGGGTTCACGGTGGCCCGCTTTGCGAATCAGCCGCAGAAGTCGTCGGTCGTCGGGGATGTGCGCTATCACCAAAAGTTCGCGTCGAAGATATTGAAAAATGAGCGAACGATCATCGTTTATTTGCCGCCGGGGTACGACGCGGGCAAAGGTGGGGCGAACGAGTCGCGCGATGCGGCGGGTCGTGAGTCAAAAGGTGGGTTGAGTACAACCCACCCTACAAGAGACGCCCGATACCCCGTGCTGTACATGCACGACGGGCAGAATCTCTTTGACGCCGGGTCGTCGTTCATCGGGGTCGAGTGGCAGGTGGATGAGACGGTCGAGCGGCTGATCAAGGAAGGAAAGATCCCGCCGATCATTGTCGTCGGCATCTACAACAACGCCGAGCGGATGAACGAGTACACGCCGACGCGCGATGCCGGGCGAAAGGGCGGAGGGCGCGGGGAGAAGTATGCGAGGTTCGTGATTGAGGAGGTCAAGCCGTTCATCGACAAGACCTATCGCACGAAGCCGGGGCGCGAGGATACGGCCGTGGCGGGGTCGTCGCTGGGCGGGCTGATCTCGTTGTACATGGGCGTCGAGCATGGCGACGTGTTCTCGAAGGTCGGCGTGATATCGCCGGCGCTGATGTGGGATGAGGCGTCGTTGCTAAGAAAGATTGAGGCGAAGCCGGAGTCACTCAAGAGGCTGCGCGTGTGGTTGGACATGGGGACGAAAGAGGGTGTTACATTGGGGTCGTTTTCGCTGGCTATGACTTACACAGAGCGGCTAACGAAGGCCATGGAGAAGGGCGGGTTGTGCGAGGGGAAGCACTTCAAGTACATGGAGGCCGAGGGGGCCGTGCATAACGAGGGTGCGTGGGCGGAGCGGTTCGACCGGGTGCTGCTGTTTCTCTATGGCAAGGAGAAGTAGAGAGTGGAGCGGGCCTCCGTGCCCGTTTTCGCGGAACCGAGTAGCGGGCAGGGACGCCCGCCCCACCAATGCGCCGGATGCTCGGATTCAGTGCGGTAGTTCGCGGGAAATTGGGGAGCCGGGGCGGTATTTATCGGGATTTGAGCCGGGGTTGCCCGGGCCGGGGAAGGTGGTATGATGCTCCGCCCAATCGGAAATCACAGGAGTATTCGGATGGCAGCGGAAATCAAGGCCGGCACAATTGTCTCCATTAAGGTCAAGCGGACCGTCATCAAAGAGGCGGCAGCGAAGACGCTTTCGCGGCTCTTCGCGAAGGATCCGGCCAATCGCAAGGCGCGCGGCCGACGCAAGAAGCTGCTCAAGTCGGCGTTTCGCGTGCGTCGTCGCGGCGGTCGGCCATGGGAGATTCGACCGAAGGCTCCGCGGCTGTTCCAGCCAACGGTGGGCGACTCGTGCACGGTGCGGGCGACGTCGGATGTGCTCGGCGATCTGAAGAGCCTGACGCGCTACGTCGATGTGACGCCGGCGAAGTAGGTTTAACTGTCAATTTAGAGTGTGTGCGATTTCGAAGCGGGGACGCTGCGCGCTCAGTGGACGTTACAGCGATTCTTCTTTGGCGGCGGGGCGGGTGATCTGGATGGCCTTGTAGCCGCGGAGCTGGCCGAGGCGGCCGGCGAATTTGTTTTGCTCGCCGACGCGGAGGACGAGGTCTTTGTTGACCAGCTTGTCGAGCTTGATCATGTCGCCGGGGGCGAGGGCGAGAAAGTCGGCGACGGTGATGCGCGTCTGGCCAAGGTAGGCGGTGACGGGGAGTTCGGCTCGCTGCAGGTTTTTGGTGACATTGCGGATCTGGTCGTTGCTGGCATCCTGTTTTGAATACGAGAGCCATGCCTGGGTCGCAAGCTTGCCGATGACGGGCTCGATGACATTGAAGGGGATGCAGATGCTCATGGTGCCGGCGCGGGCCCCGACCTTGATTTCAAAGCCGATGACCACGACCACTTCGTTGGGGGCGACAATCTGCACGAGCTGCGGGTTGCTCTCGGTGCCGGCGATTTCGAAGTGCACTTCCAGCAGCTCGGACCAAGATTCCGAAAGGTTCACGAGGGCGCGTTCGATGATGCGGTTCACGAGGCGCATTTCGATGGAGGTCAGGGGGCGCTGGGGGATGAAGATGTCGGCGTTGGTGCCGCCAAGCAGGCGATCGACGATCGGAAAGACGATAAGCGGGCTGACTTCGAGGCAGAGCTGGCCGGTGAGCTGGGGTGCGCCGAGCAGGTTGAAGCAGGTCGGGCTGGGGAGCGAGTGGATGAACTCGCTGTAGGTGAGCTGCTCGGCGGTCGCGACGCGGCACTCGACCATGGCACGGAGAAACCCGGAAAGGGATGCGCCGAAGTTTCTGGCAAAGGATTCGTGGATGGCCTGCAGCGAGCGCATCTGGTCTTTGCTAACGCGCTCGGGGCGTTTGAAGTCGTAGACGCTGATGTCGCGGGAGGCGGCTGATTTGTCGCCTGCTGCGGACGGGGCGGCGTCGCCGTCGGTCACGGCGGCGAGCAATGCGTCGACTTCAGATTGATCGAGAATGTCTGTCATGGTTTGAATCGGCGCGACAGGCGCAGAAGTTGCGCGACCCCTGTCGACTGCTTAGATATCGGACAAGGGCGTGAGAAACTGGAAGCCTCACGCGCACCGATCGGGGATCATTTCTTTCGGGCGATGGTGTATTTCGCGAAGAGGTCGTTCTTGAGGTCCATCGGGTTGCTGCCTTTATCCCAGCCGAGGGCGCGGCCCATTTCGCGGGCGGCGGTGGAATCGTCTTTTTCAAATTCCACGACCTCAAAGCCGGCGGCGGCAAACTGCTCTGTTGTGAAGGGGCAGCGACCGTCGGTCCAGGGGAGGAACTCCTTGTCGGGCGGGCTGAGCGCGGGGCTGAGGTTGTAGATCATCACGAGGCCGCCGGGTTTCAGGATGGAGTGCACGGCCTTCAGGTAGGCGGCATCGTCGACGCCGAGTTGAATAAGGCGGCGGGGATCGGCCTTTCGGGTGGGGTGGATAAAACCCATTTTCAGGGTGTTTTTGGAAATGAAGAGGTCGTAGCCCTCGCCGATTTCTTTTTTCACGGTCTCCTCGGCGGGCCAGCGCCCGGCGAAGACGGCGAGGTTGCCGACGGAACCGTCGTCATTAGGGACGAGGCCCTGGTCGCCTTCCATTGAATACATGGCTTGGAGTCTTGTGTCGGTGTCGACGCCGTGCGCTGTGGCGCCAAGTTGCGCGAGCAGGCGAAGGTGTCCGATGGTGCCGTAGCCGAAGTCGAGGATCTTCGTGTCGCGGACGGTCTTGAGGCCGTGCTGCCCGAGGATATCGAGCGGGCGCGCATAGGCGAGCGGTGTGCCGTAGCGCGTGTAGTAATAGTCGAAGTCGTTGAGCTTGTTGGGGATTAGCTTGTTCTGGTATGCGACGCCGAAGGAGTAGAACTGGTTGTGGTTGTAGAACTTCCGGTCCTTTTCATCTTCATAGACCTTGCGGAGGCCGATGACGGGGAGGCGGGTGACCCCGGCGGCGAATTGTTTAACCCATGGGGTCTTGATAAGCGGCATCAGGGCTTCGCTTTCGAGGCGAAGTTTGGCGAGTGCGTTGTTGGTAGGGGGTTCGGGCTGGGAGGTGGGCGCGGGGGCCTGGGTGAGTGCAAGCGTCAGGATCAACTGGATGTACGGAACGGTCATAGTGGGTTTCCTTTGATTTCGGCGGGTCGCCGGCCGGGGATTTTATCGTTTCCGGGCCAGAGGATGGAGTCCGACGGGGGTGGCGGGCAAGCCGGGGCTGCGGAGTGTCGGATAAGTTTATAGAATGAGGGGTACGGGCGTGGTCGCCCGATAGAGGTTCGAGCGGACGACGAGGTCTCTTCTGGCAGCCAGGGGGACGGATCGGCGGTATCGCGACGGCACCAGGGAACTGAACGTTGAAAGAGATCAAGGTTCCAAACGACCTCTCGGCGGCCAAGCAACCTGAGGAGCTGATCCTTGAAGAGTTGTCGCGGTGCGGCTACGACCAGAATGTGTCGTTCGCAATCAAGCTTGCACTTGAGGAGGCCATGACAAACGCGTTTCGTCATGGAAACAAGTGCGACCCGTGCAAGTGTATTCACGTTCGGTATGACATCACGCCCGAGCGGATTGAGATTGAGGTCGGCGATGAGGGCGAAGGATTCTGTCCCGATGAGGTTCCGGACCCGACGTTGCCGGAATTCATCGATCGTCCTCACGGGCGCGGCATCATGCTGATGAAGGCCTATCTGGATGAGGTGACCTATGGCGACAACGGTACCCGCGTCCGATTGGTAAAGGTCAACAGCAAGCAGGAATCATGAGCATCCCCTCGACATCCGGGAATTCGTTCGGCGAGTCGTTTCGCGTCGATGTGGAGCGCCGCGGCGAATCGGCTGTTGTGCGCCTGATCGGTTCGTGCGAGATGCTGGAGGCCGAGCGGCTCACCGAGTGCATGGTCACACTGGCGCAGGAATCCACGAAGGTGATCGCGGTGGATTTGTCGCATCTGGACTTTATAGAGTCGACCGGGCTGGGCGCGATCATTGCGGGCCATTTGCGGTTGCGGCACCATCAGGGGGAGCTGCGACTGGTCGGGCCGCAGAAGCCAATTTTGCGGCTACTGGAATTGACTCGCTTGACGCAGTTGTTTCATGTCTATCCAAGCGTCGAGGCGGCACTGGCCGGGACGCGCTGAAGGCGACAAACCGGTCCGCAGGGCCGGCACCGCGGTTTCGCGCTTCAATACCGCATTCCATGACATGAAAGCCCCACCCCACGCGTCCAATATGGGTGGCGACGGGTACATCAAGTGGGGTATTGGGCGTGTCCGATGAAAACCGGGGCCCCGGTGGCCTGGCCCGAGAAGAATGGAGAACGGACACGTTGAAGAATAGAATGATCGTGTTCGTAGCGAGCTAATTCCCGCGAACCGGGGCGGAATCCTATGGTAGAGACTAATACGACTGGGTCGGCCGTCGCCCTTTGCGGCCCGGCAGGCCTGTCTGGCCCAAGCAAGAACCCTGGAGGTTCCATGCGCACGATGAAACGCACGTTACGCGGCTGGTATTGCCTGACTCTGACGCTGGCAGTGCTGGCGATCTGTCCGGTGCTGCGCGCGGAGCCATCCGAGCCGGCGTTGGCATCGGGCCCGGCGCGAGAGCTGTGGCGCAAGGGGTCGGACCAGGTTCTGGCCGGCGACTTCGTGGCCGCGGTCGCGACGCTGGAGCAGGTCCAGAAGCTGGAGCCGGGGCACAAGGAGATTACGGATGCGCTGAGCTGGATGCGCGAGGCGAAGTCGCTCGAAGAGAGCCGGGAGCGATTGCGATCGAAGACGTATGACTATTACGTCGAGCAGGCCAAGAAGTTTGCGCGTGAAGCGAAGGAAGCGCCACCGGCGGAGCCGAAGTCGGCCAAGGATAAGAAGAACAAGAAAGACAAGAGTGCCGAGGAGGCGTCGGCAGGCGAAAGCGATGACGACCCTGCCGCTCCCAAGAAAGATGATGAAGAGCGGAACGATCGCGGCTTCAAGTGGAGCAAGGCGCTGGTCGCGGCACAAGCGGCGATGCTGAATGCCAAGGATGAGGCGACGTTCCGGGATGAGCCGTGGCTGCCGGAGATTGTGGAAAACGTCCTGGTTGAAATCGAGCGGCACAAGAATGAGAAGGAGTGGCGCGATGCGCTGTTCCTCTATGACGTGTTGCAGAAGATCTTCCCCAAGGAAAAGGACTATCAGAACGGGTTCAGCTATTGCAGCAAGCGGGCACACCTGGATTTCGTCTATGGTCCCAAGAGCAACTGGCGAAGCGATCTGCGTGATGTGGCGCCGTCGGCCATCTGGCAGGTACTGGATCGCATCGAAGATGATTATGTGCAGGATGTGGATTTCCGCCTGCTTTGCACGAACGGCCTGGAACACTTGATCATTCTGGCCGAGGCCGAGTCGATTACTGAGGCGTTTCCGACGCTGGGCGACAAGGATCTGGTCAACAACTTTGTTACGCGCGTGAAAGGCATCATCAAGAATCGCGTGCAGGGCAAGGGGTCGTTCGGCCCGCGCCAGGTTCGCGCCGTGTTCTCAAAGGTGCTGGAAGCAAACAGTGAAGGCCTGCGCCTGCCCGAGCAGGTGGTGGTCGATGAGTTCGTCTCCGGCATGCTGGAGAATCTCGACGAGTTCACATCCGTGATCTGGCCGTCGGAAGTAGATGACTTCAACAAGCATACGCGCGGCGACTTCGTCGGCGTGGGCATTCAGATCACGCAGGATTTGGGTAAGCACGTGCGGGTGGAATCGCCGCTCGAGGATTCACCGGCCTACAAGGCAGGCATCAAGCCGGGCGACTTTATTACGGAAGTCGATGGCAAGAGCACGTTGGACATGACGACCAATCAAGCGGTTTCCACCATCACCGGTGAGCCGGGGACGACGGTGCGGCTGACCATCAAAGATCCTGTTACGGACGAAACTCGCGTCATCCCGCTGAAGCGCGAGCACATCAAGATTCGCACGGTGCGCGGCTACCAGCGCAATGAAAAGAAGAGCACTGGCTGGGATTATGTCATCGATCCGACAACGAGAATCGGCTATGTACGGGTCAGCGGCTTCATGGATAAGACGGTCGAAGACCTGGAAGACGCGTTGAAGCAGATGCGCAAGGAAGGCGTCCGCGGGTTGATTCTTGATTTGCGATTCAACCCCGGCGGACTTCTGACCAGCGCCGTTCATATGTGCGAACTATTCATGAAGAAGGGCGACCCCGTGGTGATGACCAAGGGGCGATCGCGCCAACAGAACATGGAGATCAATTCGAAGTCAGAAGACAACTATCACGATCTGCCGCTGGTGGTACTGGTGAATGAGTACAGCGCCAGTGCGAGCGAGATCGTGGCGGGGGCTCTTTCGGGTTTGAAAGAGGCCTGTGTCGTCGGTGCGCGCACCTACGGCAAGGGCAGCGTTCAGAATCTGATCCCGATTTCGGACAATCAGGCGTACCTGAAGCTGACGACGGCGAAGTATCACGTTCCCGACAATGAGCGGCTGGAGGAGCCGTGGTATTGCCTGCACCGCGAGAAGAACTCCGAGACGTGGGGCGTTGAGCCGCACATCACCGTGAAGGTCATTCCGCAGGAGCTTGGCAAGATTCTCCGGTTGCGCCGAGAGAAGGATGTGCTCAAGGGTAAGGATCAGTCCGAAGTGCCGAAGGAAGTGCTGGAGCGCCGCCCGACGAGCGAGCCGGCCGAGGCGCTGCCGCAGGACGAGGATCCCCAGACCGATCCGCAGCTTGTCGCGGCGGTGAACATCATGCGGATCAAGCTGATGTCAAACCAGCCGTGGGCGCTGGCTCCACGGGTCAACCCGGCACTGTCGCGGGTTGATGCGAAGCCGGCCGCCGAGCCCAAGAAGGCGGACGAGCGGTAGTCCTGCTTACCGATTCATCTCGAACTAGGAATGACAAAACGTGGGCGCGCATTCCGCGCGCCTGCTATTCCGAAACACGTGTACCTTGTTGATTAGCTGTCGCGCAGGGCGAGGCTCAGCTCGGTCAGCTTCTCTTTGATTTCCGTCAAAGAGGTGCTGCCGAAGTTTCGGGATTCGAGCAACTCGGCCTCGGACTTGCTGATGAGTTCGCCGATCGTGGAAATCCCGAGGCGCTGGAGGCATTTTCGCGAGCGTACCGAGAAGTCGATCGTGCTCACCGAGCGGGAGAGGATATCGACGTTGCCGACCGGGGCCGGCGGGGCGGCCATGACCGCCATTGGTGAGGCGCTGCGTGCGCCCGGCTTGGTGTGGGCATTCTGGCCGAGGGCAAGGCCCTTTTGGGAGAGCATGGCTTTGATTTCGCGCAGGCTGGTCTCGCCGAAGTTCTTGTAGGCAAGCAGCTCGTGCTCGGTGATGCGCAGGAGATCGCCGAGGGTGTTGATGTTCATCTTCTTGAGGCAGTTCCGGCTTCGGACGGAGAGTTCGAAGTCGCTGACCGGGATATCCAGCACGGCATCGCTGGCCTCACGGTGGCGGAGTTGGATTTCATCGATGTACATATCCATCGAGGCCTGCACGTCCTTCATGTAGAGCGTGGCGCGCGGGTGGTTCGGCTGGACGATGAGCACGCGCCGCAGGCATGAGGCGGCGGCTTCGAATTCGCCGGCGTCCTCCAAAATAATGCCGAGGTTCATCAGGGCATTTGTGAAGACGAACGGTTCCTCGCAGCTTCGGGTGTACATCTCACGGGCCCGCTCTTCGTCGCCATGCAGATCGAGGAGATAAGCAAGGCGGAAGGTCGCGAGGGTGTGGACGTCGTCAATCTTGAGGGCGGCCTCGTAGGCGTCCATGGCTTGTTCGAGGTTGCCGGTCTCTTCGGCGAGCCGTCCGGCGATGTAGTGCCAGGTGGGGTTGGTGGATGATGCGCTCTTGTGGGTGTCGAGAATCTGCTTTGCGCCGGCCAGGTCGCCATGCAACGCAAGGCACTCAGCGCGTCGAAGCTCGCACTCGACGCGATCCACACCGCCCTTGGCGGCCTTATCGAAGAGCGCGGCGGCATCGGTGAAGCGGCGCTGCTCAAGGCGGATCATGCCGAGGTAGACGGCATGGTCGGGGATGGAGGAGGCCTTCTCCAGCATCGGGATTGCTTTTTCAAAATTGGCAAGGAGGGTCCAGCAAACGCCGAGCTTGTAGGCGGAGGCCGCGTCGTTTGCGCTGGATTCCTTTCCGGCCATGATTTCGAGGAGTCGGTCGATGGAGTCGGCACTCTCGAAGGCGGCGTCGCGAAGGGCGCTGATGGCGTCCTTGTCGAAGGGTTGTTTGTCAAAGAGGGCGGCGATGTCGATTGTCTCGATTTGTTCCATGATGTGTTTCGTGGCTCCTGAGGTGTCGAGAATGCGAACAGGGACCGCGCGGGGGCCAAAGTGCCGATTCGCGGTTAGGGTGTTCGTCGATTCATTCGTTTGGTGGTAATGCCGAACCGGGCATTGTATGGAAGCGGCGAAGGTTGGCAAGCGGGGGCCTATGAGGCGAATACCCTACCCGGGAGTGGTGGATTCCTGGTGTGGATAAACTGTGTGATTTATTGCAAGTTCCGCCCTGAACAGATGGTGGAAGAATTGGGGGTTTGAGGTTGCTCTGGGGGGCCGCTTCTGGTACGATCGCGCTATCGAGTGAATAGTGGTAGCGCGGTATATTAGTGCTTTAGGAATAAGCACTTACATCATCTATCGGGACGGATTCCGAGTAATACGGCCGACCTCTCTGGTCGATGTCGAGTGGAATCAAATGGACACCGTTTCAGAAGCGGTTTGGACGGATATTCTTGGGCATGTTCGCACACGGCACCCGGCGATCGCACGTGGATGGTTCGGTCAGCTCAGCCCGGGGACGCTGGATCGCGGCGAACTGATCATCTTCACGGAAAACTTCGCCCAACTTACATATCTCGTCGACCATTGTGTGCGGCCTTTCGTTGAGGCGGCGCAGGCGGCGACGGGGCGACTCGTGTCGGTGCGCTTTTCGACCAACGCTGGCGAGACAATTGAGTCCAGCGATGCCCGCGCGGTTGATCTTGCGGGGTTTGAGCATGCGCTGTCGCCCGCGAGACTCAACGGCGATTATACCTTTGAGAACTTCGTCGCTGGGCCGTGCAATCGGCTCGCGCATGCGAGTTGTGTGGCGGCGAGCGAATCACCGGGCACGGCGTACAACCCGCTTTTCCTCCATGGCGCCGCAGGGCTGGGCAAGACGCACCTCTTGCAGGCGGTGTGTCATCGGATTCTCGATCATTCGCCGGCGGCCCATGTCGCGTATCTCACGTGCGAGACCTTCGTTAATCACTTCATCGAGGCTGTGGAAAAGGGGCGGCTGGACGGCTTTCGCTACCGCTATCGCCACATCGATCTGCTGGTGATCGACGATATTCAGTTCCTCGCCGGTAAGGACCGCACTCAGGAAGAGTTCTTCCACACGTTTAACTCGCTCTACGAGATTCACAAACAGATCATCCTCACGGCTGATTGTTCGCCCGGGGATATTCCCGGCCTTGAGGAGCGATTAATCAGCCGATTTAAGTGGGGCCTGGTTGCGCGGATTGAGGCGCCGTGCCTTGAGACGCGGCTTGCAATTATTCGCAAGAAGTCGCGGGTGCTGGGGCTGGAGCTGCCGGACGAGGTGGCCATGCTGCTGGCTTCGCGGATCAAGTCGAACACACGCGAGCTGGAGGGTGCCTTGAATCGCCTGCATGGACTGGCGCGGCTGGAGGGCCGGGAATTGACCATCGAGCTGGCCGAGGCGAGCCTTGGCGACGGGGTTAGTACGGTCAATAAGCGGGTTCGGATTGCAGACATCATGACGGCGGTGACCTCGGGGTTCGACGTGCGAATGTCGGACTTGCAGGGGCGGCGACGGAGCCGGTCCATCGCGCTTCCGCGGCAGGTGGGGATGTACCTGGCCCGGCAGTTTACGGGCCACAGCCTGGAGGAAATCGGGGGGTTCTTCGGTGGTCGGGATCATACGACCGTGCTTCATGCCAATCGGCTGATTGCCAAGCGGCGCGAGGAAGACGTGGTGTTCAGCGGTAGGTTGGATGAGTTGGAAACGGTGATCAAACGAGCGGCGATTTAGCTCACGCGGATGATCACAGTGTGTCACACACCGGCTGTTACAAGGTGTGGATAACGTGATTCGTCCTGCGGTGTCGCTCACAGGCAGGGTCGGCTTCGGGAGTGAAGCGGTGACTTTCAGCGCGAACCTGCGGCGTTGCACAAAGCCGTCGACACAGCTTATCCAGCGTGGACGAGGTGTGAGAAAAGCCGTAATATCAAGGCTGAATAAAGGATAGCGGTGGAGCCTGAAAAGCAGTGCCGCACCTCACATGGTAGACGAGGGACGTATACGAATTTGATTTCTTTCTTCTCTGAATAAGAGCAGAGCGGAATCAATTGAGATTTGTCGGGAGTGAGTCATGAAGTGCGTCGTGGATCGCCAATCGTTGTATGAAGCCCTCGCGGCGACGGCCAGCGTCACCCTGACGCGGACGCCGAAGCCGATCCTCCAGTGCGTGCGGGTCACGGCGGAGAAGGACAGCCTCATCCTCACGGCTTACGACCAGGAGGTCGGTCTGCGATATCGGGTCAAGCAGGTCGATACGACGAAGCCGGGCGAGACGCTGGTGCAGGGGGATCGATTCCTGGCGATCGTGCGGGAATCTTCGGACGAGACGATGGCGCTGGAGTCGAACGGGGACCAGTTGAACATCCGCGGGGCGGATTCGCATTTTCAGATGGTCGGCCAGAACGTGCGGGAGTTCCCGCCGGTTCCGGACATGGAGGGCGAGCCGGATTTCGTGGTAAAGAGCGGTGCATTGGCCGATGCGATCAGCAAGACGTTGTTTGCCGCGGCGCGGGAGAATACGCGCTACGCGATCAACGGTGTGTTGTGGGAGAAGAAGGGCAAGAAGCTGCTCATGGTGGCGACGGATGGGCGGCGGCTGGCGATGTGTGACGCCTCGCTGGAAAAGAGCGTGGGCGACGAAGCCAGCGCGATCGTACCGACCAAGGCGCTGAGCCTGATCATGAAATTGCACATGGACGCCGATGAGATGATCGAGGTGAAGCTGCGGCCGAACCAGATCGTGCTCCGGACCGAGTCGGTGACGATCAGCAGCGTGCTGGTGGAGGGCCATTTCCCGAAGTATCAGGACGTGTTGCCCCGGGAGCACGACAAGACGGCGGTGCTGAAGACGGATGAATTCCTCAGCGGCGTGAAGCGGGCGGCGCTGCTGGCGACGGCGGAATCCAAGGGGGTGAAGATCATACTCGGCAAGGAAGGCATGATCCTCAGCAGCCGGGCGGCGGAGCAGGGTGAGGCGACGATCAAAGTGCCGGTGGATTACAAGGGCAGCGAGATCTCGATCGGTTTCAATCCGGAGTTTCTGCTGGACGCGCTGAAGGTGTGCGGCGATTCGACGACGTTTGAGTTGAAGGAGCCGGCGAAGCCAGGCGTGATTAAGAATGGATCCGGATTCCAGTATGTGGTGATGCCGGTGAATTTGTCGTAAGCGGGGCATGAAGACACTGAGGCAGCAGGGAATTACGAAGGCATCGAAAGGGAGTTTGATGCGGCGCGGGCGACGGGAGATTTTGGAAGAGCACGGGCTGTCGATCGCACCGGCGGAGGCCCAGCGGTTCTTCTGGGAGCGCTACAATAAGGCTCGTCGCGCGCCGGCGACGCACATGGGCGAACTGCTGGAGCGCGTGGCGACGCCGCGGCTTGCGGAGTCGGCCGATGTGCTGGGTCGCATTCGTGCGGCATGGCGGGCGATCATGCCCGAGTCGTTCGCCGGACGGACGTATGTGGAAGGACTGAGCGGCGGCACGCTGCGTGTGGTGGTCGCGAGTTCGGCCGATCGGTTCACGCTGAGCCGCCAGATGCCGGACTCGTTGATCGAGGCGCTGAATGAGTCGGCGCGCGGCAACCTGGTGAAGCGAATTGAGTATCGCATCGGTGCAGTGCCCCGAGCGAAGAAGGCAGAGGAAACAAACGAGTGATGCGCGAGTTCACAAAACCGTGGTTGGCCGATGTGACTGAGACCGCGCCGCCGCCGCCGGCTTCCGCCGAGTCGTACGACGCCGACAGCATCAAGGTGCTGGAGGGCATGGAGGCCGTGCGCAAGCGGCCGTCGATGTACATCGGCGACACGGGGTTGCACGGGCTGCATCATCTGATTTGGGAAGTCGTCGATAACGCGGTCGATGAATCGCTGGCGGGGCATTGCCACAAGATCACGGTCAAGATCAATTCAGACGGCAGTTGCACGGTGTCGGACGATGGCCGCGGCATTCCCGTGGAGCCGAAGAGCATTCCGGATAATCCGCAGCTTGACGGCAAGAGCACGCTGGAAATTGTGCTCACGGTGCTGCACGCCGGTGGTAAGTTCGACCGCGATAGTTATGCCGTGTCGGGCGGGTTGCACGGCGTCGGCGTGAGCGTGGTGAACGCCTTGTCCGAGTCGCTGATGATCGAGGTGCAGCGCGGCGGGAAGGCCTATTCGATGGGCTTCTCGCGCGGCAAGGTGGTCAAGGCGCTGGAGACGCTGGGTGATTCTCCGCGGACAGGGACGCGCGTCGAGTTCCACCCGGACCCCGAGATTTTTGTCGACACCAACTTCCGCTCGGAGATCGTGGCGACGCGGCTGCGCGAGTTGGCGTATCTCAATGAAGGGTTGCGGATCAGCTTTGCCGATGAGCGGACGGGCAAGAGCGAAGAATTCTTTTTTCAGGACGGATTGCGGGCCTTCGTCGAGCACATGAACGAGGGCAAAGAGGGTGTGCACAAGGTGCAGGTGCTCAGCGGGCGGGATGAGTCGCTGGGGCTGGCGTGCAAGATCGCGTTTCAATTCAACGCGAGCTACAACGAAAACCTGCTGGCCTTCGCGAACAACATCAAGAACCGCGACGGCGGCACGCATCTGTCAGGATTTCAAACGGGGCTTACACGCACACTGAACGCCTATGCGAAGAAGGCGAACCTAATCAAGGGCGACCTGCAGATCAAGGGCGAGGATTGGCGCGAAGGCCTGACGGCCATTGTGTCTGTGCAGGTGCGCGAGCCGGATTTCCAGGGTCAGACGAAGGATCGTCTGATGAATGCCGAGGTCGATGGGTTCGTGCAGACGGTGGTGAACGAGAAGCTTTCGAACTGGCTGGAGGAGAACCCCGGCGACGCGAAGCGCGTGATCCAGAAGGGTGTCATGGCGGCGGTGGCGCGCGAGGCGGCGCGCAAGGCCCGCGAGGCGACGCGAAAGAGCGCGCTGTCCAGCGGAAGCCTGCCGGGCAAGCTGTGGGATTGCCGCAACAAAGATCCGCATGAGGCGGAGCTGTTTCTCGTCGAAGGTGATTCCGCCGGCGGTTCGGCCAAGCAGGGGCGCGAGTCGCTGTCGCAGGCGATTCTGCCGCTCAAGGGAAAGATTTTGAACGTCGAGAAGGCGCGGATCGACCGCGTGCTGGCGCACGAAGAAATCAAGACGATCATCGGGGCCTTGGGCTGCGGTGTGCCGGGGACGGAAGACTTCGACACGACGAAGTGCCGTTACGGCAAGATCATCATCATGACCGACGCCGACGTGGACGGCAGCCACATTCGCACGCTGCTGCTCACGTTTTTCTTCCGCAACATGCCGGATTTGATCCGCAACGGGTATCTGTACGTCGCGCAGCCACCGCTCTATTTGCTCAAGAAGGGCAAGAAGACGGAGTATGTGCTGAACGACACAGTGCTCGACGGCAAGCTGACGGAGTGGGGGCTTGAGGGTGTGCGGCTTTGCGTGAAGGAAGTCGGCGGCGACGGGTCGCTCAACGGCAAGGAGCGGTTCATCGGCGGTGAGGATTTGCGATCGCTGGTCGGCGTGATCGACGAGATTAAGTACATCGAGCGCGTGTTGGCGCGGCGCGGAATTGCGTTTGACGGGTTCATCAAGGCGCATCGTCGCAAGGGGACATCGCTGCCGACCTATCGGGCAATTCTCGATGAGGCGGAGCATTATTTCGCCGACGAGGGGGCGTTCAACAACTTCCGGCGCGAGGCGCAGGAGAAGTTCGGCCAGGTGGAGGTGGTCGATGGCGGCCTATCGATTCCGACGGAATCGGGCGAGGGCGTGAAACAGCTCGTGCGCTATGAGATGCCCGAGTGCAAGCGGCTGGAGAAGGCGCTGAATCGAATCGACGAGATGGGCCTGAACTTCGCCGACTGGTTCGTGAAGCGCGAGGAACTGGTGACAGGCGAGTTGACGCCGGCGCGGTATGTGCTGGTGCCCGGCGACGGCGAGCCGGTGGAGCTGGCGAATCTGGCCCAGATCGCCGAGCAGGTGCGGGCCATCGGGCAGCGCGGCGTCTCCGTGAAGCGCTTCAAAGGTCTGGGTGAAATGAACCCGGATGAATTGTGGGAGACGACGCTGGACCCGGCGCGGCGGCAATTGCTCTTGGTGGTCATCACCGAGGATAAGGCCGACGTGGAGCAGCTCGAGGCCGACTGGCGGGCGGCGGATCGGATGTTCTCAATCCTGATGGGCGACGACGTGGAGGTTCGTCGCGGGTTTATTGAGACGAATGCGATCCATGTGAGGGATTTGGATATTTAGGCAGGGGTTGGGGGTTCGAGGGGCGCATGGACGATCATGGTCCACCCGATTCAGAATCCGACGTTCGTTTGGAGAGGCGTAACCGATTTCAGAAGTGGTGGGAACGCGTCATCATCTGCGGCGTTGCAATCGTTGCTCTATATTATTTTTTTGGGTTTTGTGGATTCGTCTTTGTGAGCGGAATTAGTCTATTAGGCCCCGAGCGGACCGCGGAGCTAATTAAGAATATCACCGAGGACAAGCCAGAGTACGCTGAGCCGAATCTTGACGAGATTCGGTACGTTGCCGAGGAGCGGGCGAAAGCGGCCATGGAGATCGAAACGTCGCTGCCAAGCACGCTCCGATTTCAGTCATTTTCACAGACCGGACTTTGCAGGGGGTGTTATGAGGCTCGTGGACGGGTGCCCCCGGAAGTACAAGCCAAATGGGGTGACGTGGAGTGGCGCATCGTTATTCAAGTAAACGAAGAGAATTCATTGGTTTGTGTATTTGCCTCGGTCGGTGAAAAAGTGCTGCGGGACGAGTTGGGCAAGGCAAGGAACTAAGTTTGCAGGGCTCACTGCGTGAACCTTTGATTGTGATGAGGCAATCGAAAACACAAACCCAACTCAAACAATGCGTCCTATGTGGATCGAAGCGGATACAGGTGCGCAAAGTGGATGTCAGATTAATTGGTCGGCGAGTTGTACGGGGGGTTCGGGCAGAGGTGTGTGCGTCTTGTGGAGAGCGGTATTTCGATCCCGTGGCGGCGGAACGCGTGCTCGGATGTCGATAGGCCCCAGGGTCATTTCTGGTCGTCTCGCTTCACTCCCCGTTTAAGTACTATGACCGACCGCCCCAGCTTTTTTTCGAAGCGCCATCGCAGGTGCATTGCGCCAACCAGTTCTCCATCTTCATCCAATGCTGCAACCCACCATTGCTCAACTCCATTGGAGGCGAATTCCAAGGATTCGCAGACCTCCTTTGACGCGACACCCGCCTCCTTGAACTCATCGTGCCTCCGGTACGGCGCGAACACTACAAACGTGTTCCATGTCGTGAGCGACTCCATTTTTGACTGAAAACGCCCGATTGAAATGAAGTCACCCTTTTCCAGTTTCGTCACCTGATTCTTGAAAGCCGCCTCTCTTGCCTCTAAGTAGAGCCGCAGAATGATTCATACGGTCATACCCGTTTTGTCGACCTTTCAAGAGACGGCGGAACCGTCAGGAGGTCGGTATGGCTCGTGGGATCAAGTTGTCCGAGGCGGAGCGCGAGGCATTGGACTTGCTTCGGCTGCGAACGCCATCGGCCGGTGTTTTTCGCAATTGCCTGATTGTTCTGATGTCGGATGCGCGGGACAGCATCCCCTCGATTGCCCGACACCTGCGATGCAGCCTCGGCACCGTCAACCGCATCCGCCGCATGTACCGCATGGGCGGAATCGGGGCGCTCTATCCGACCAAGCCGCCGGGCCGCAAGAGCCGCGCCACCGCCGCCTTTCTCAAGGAGATGAAGAAGGCCATCGCCAGCGATCCGATGAAGCTCGGCTATGGCTTCTCGACCTGGTCGGCGATTCGCTTGGCGGCTCACCTGGCCAAGACGACCGGCATCCACTTCGGCGACGACCAGATGCGGCGTTTGCTTCGTCAAGCGGGTTATTCCTTTCAACGCCCCAAACATACCTTGAAGGGCAAACGCAACGAGGCCGCCTACGAAAAGGCCCGTCGCAAGCTCCACCGACTAAAAAAAACGCCCGAAAGCGCGACGCCTCCGAGGTTCTGATCTTTCAGGACGAAGTCGAAATACATCGCCATCCGACGCTCACGCGAATGTGGGCCCCGATTGGAAAGCAGCCCGAAGTACCGGCTCCGGGGAAGAACGAAAAACAAGTCGTCTATGGCGGTGTCGACTACGCCACAGGACGCATCGTTCATACCATCGCGGCCACCAAGAGTGGCTGGCACTTCATCGCTTTCTTGATGGTCGTGCTCAAGAGTTACCCCGGTCGCACGATCCGGATGGTCTGCGACAACGCTCGCTACCACCACACCAAGGCCGTGAAAGCGTTCCTGGCGGCCCATGCCGCACAACTGAAAATCTTCTGGCTTCCGCCCTACTGCCCCAGCTTGAACCTGATCGAACGGCTTTGGGGGCATTTGAAAAGAACCGTCTTGGCCAACGTACTATTCGTCACCCTCGAAGACCTGATCGACGCCTTCCGTCGAGGCGTCGGCCGCATCAACGGCCATCGAAACCAAATGGGATTCATGTTTGACCATGACGAGGCTCAGAAAAATGCCGCATGAAAGATTCTGCGGCTCTACTTAGTACCGCTTCGCGGGCCCGTTGCTGGGCAATCCACCGTACACCGGAAACTCCTGCCAGCGATGTTGATGTAACCACAATGACAAGAAGGACTCGCCTTGCTCTCTTTGTCATGTAAAGTCGCTTAATACACACCAACTAAGGAAGCGGCAACACGAAGCCATTCCCTGCTATTGGTAACGACGACGGGCCTTTACACTTTCCATCATATGTATTTCTTGCTTCGTATTTTCAAATGGTACGAATCCTGCTCGCGGCCGTGGGTGGTGGTCGCGGGATTGGTGATTCTGTTGTACGGCTGGACCGTGCCGAGCGGGTTTTTTATTGATGACTTTCGGCATCTACGGTTCATGCGGGAGTTTCAGGAGGGGGGGCGCAGGGAGTTGGGGCTGTATCGGTTTTTGCGGAGCGATGCGGAGAACGCGGCGATGCGGGGGGAGGGGTATTACCCGTGGTGGGTGGGCGATGATGTGCGCTATCAGCACTCGCGGCCGTGGGCGGAGCGGTGGTTATATCAGCAATATTCTCTGTTTAGGGACTGGGCGTTTCCGTATCACGCGGTGAGCCTGGCGATGTATGTCGCCGGCGTGCTGATCGTCGGGCGGTTGTTTCGACTGATGCTGCCGGAGGAGCGGGATGCGCGGTGGGCGGCGTTGATCTTCGCGGTGGCCGGTTCGCACGCGGTGAGCGTTGTGTTTGTGTCGATGCAGTGCGATTTGCTGGGGTTGCTACTAATCGGCACGGCGATGTGTCTGGCAATTCGCTTTGTACGCGACGCGGGTGTGTGGCGATTGCCGATAGCGACACTCTGCTATTGGCTTGCGCTTGGCGCCAAGGAGTCTTCGCTGCCGACGGCGATCTTGCCGGCGCTGGCGGGGTGGGCGATGGTCGCGGGCAAGGCAGGCAGGGACGCCTGCCCTGCTTTGGGGGCGAGGGTTTTGCAGCCCGGAGTCGCGCGGCGCGGCGTGATCGCGTCGGCGTTGCTGCTCGCGGTTGGTGTCATCTGGCTGGCGTCGTATGCACGCGGCGGCTACGGCGCGAACACCGCCTGGATGCTGGATCCGCTGCGTGCGCCGGGGCACTATTTCTCCGAGCTTTGGACGCGCGCTGGAATTCTGCTGTCGACGTGGCTGCTGCCGGTGAATCCATTTCTGTTTTATCTGCGGCGATTCGGCGTACCGTTTTTCCCGTACCTTGCGGGCGTCGGTGTTGTGGCGCTGGCGGTGTTCATGTGGATCGCGGCGCGGCGCGGAGCACAAGCGATGGTGTGGGTGATCTGGACGGTGGCGTTTCTGCCGCTGTTGGTCTGCACGGTGCCGGATGATCGGAATATGTTGCTGCCGGGAGTGGGGTTTGCGGCTTTGGGGGCGATATGGATGGGGATGGAGAAGGGACAAAGGGGAGAAGGGAATAGGGAACAGGGAACAGGGAACAGGGGAGAAGGGGGGGCGTGTGGTGTGCGGTGGATACCGCTGATTCTGTTCATCCTGGCGCAGGTGCCGACGGCGATTGCCACCGGGCATTTTGTGGGGCAGACGCAGGCGACGGTGGAGCGGAATCTGGCGGGCGGGCTGGCGGCGCTTGAGCGGCCGGTTAGGCGTGGTGATCACATTGTATTCCTGAATATCGACAACGATGCGCAGGTGTTGTTTGCGCAGTACATGCTGGATTGGCAGATGGCGGGCGGTGATCGCTCAGCGGGGGCTGGGCCGACGGTTACGGGTGACCGCGGCTCTGATTTCGGCGTGCGGGTGTCGTTCTTGACGGACATTCGAAACCCGATGGTGACGCGCATCGATGATCACACGTTGCGCCTAGAGGGTGTGGAGGAACCTATGCTCGCAGGGTTCCTCGGGGCGATGGGTCGGCCTCGCGGGCGGGAGCGGCACGAGGGTGACGAGGTGGACGCGGGGGCCTACACCGTGCGAATCACGCGCATGAAGGATGGCGATGTGTGGGGTATTGAGGCGCGATTCAAGGAGGGCTTGTCAAGTGATTCGGTGCGGCTGATGCGGTGTGAGGTGGGGGCGAATCCTCGTCGAATTCTAAGCAGAGAGTTGGCTACGGGTAACTAGCGACTCATTTTGAGTTATGCAGGATGAACGGAATCAGGCCTTCCATGGCGATGAGGATTATCACGATCCACTCCAGCACCTCCATGCGGCGGCCGGCGTGTTCGTCGGCGAGTTTTTGATACAGGCCGTCGATCGTGTGCAGTTTTCTAAGAACACTCTGATCCCAGTCGGCGAGATGCAGGCACCGGGCCGCGAGCGAGTACAGGCGGGCGAGGTGTTGATCGCCCACCAGCTTGAGCGTGTTGTTGATATTCTCGAAGAGGATGGCGCTTTCCATTTGTAACGCGGCGAGGCGCGTCCGCTCGGCGCGGTGGGGGTCGATGAGAATGCCGAGGGGCGAGCGCGGCCATCCTCTTTTTCCGTCTCGGCGGAGCAGGTTGGTGTAGGCGCTCTCGAGGATGGAATCCAGCCGGTCGTCCAAGAATCGCATCTCCAATAACTCGACGTTCGCAAACTCGAGAATTGCCAAGGCATCTTCGGCCTGGGCGTCGAGGAGCATCGCGGCGTTCCAGTCGACGACGGCGAGATCGTTTGGTGCGTAGGAAAGCTGGGAGTCGAGCGCTGCGTCGATTGCTTGTTGTGACAGCCGGCCCTGTTCGGCCAGCAGAAGGCGGGCGACACTTTCGCGCGACGAATCGAGCGCATCGCCTGCGGAATCCGGAGACCAGCGTCGAATGTGATAGACGGTGTAGTCTTCCATGAGGTCAACCACTTCCGGGCGCTCGACGGCGTGAGCCAATCTCTTGGTGAGCGCACCGACGCGGCGGCGGGCGTCAAAGGCGAGGGCGGTGCCGTCGCCAAGCGCCAAGGCGAGCGGGAAAAGCGATTCCACCGTCATGCCGCTCGCGCCACCATCAATTGGAATCCGATAGGCAACCGAGATCGCACCAAAGTCGTAGAGGGTGCATTCAACGCGTGGGGCCAAATGCAAGCCGGCGATTTCAAGTGCCGCAATCTCGCCCAGCGACTGATCGACTTGGAGCGGGGCCGGGCGGAACTGGAGATGACGTGGGGCGCGACGGCGATGGCTAATGGCGCTGCGGCGGGCCTCTTCATCGCCGTCGGCGGGCGCGGCCTGCAATGCGGCCTGTGCCTTGTCGAGTTGAATGCCGTGGCCGGCGTCGAAGGCGAAGAATACCCAACAGTCACCCTCGAGAATCCGAAGCGAACCTGGTTGGCTGGCTGGAATGTCCATGATGCCGCCCTGTGACGGTATGAGTGTACGCCGTACTGAGTGGCAGAGAAACAATCCGGCCAATGCGGTGACTTCGCGCGGAAGGCGGCGGAGTGTTTATCGCGAACTGATGTGGATGGGTTCGCGGGAGGCGGGGGACATGAGTGAGGCGAATTCAGAGACGCTCGGAGCGTTTTTGATGGGGCGGGCGGGGACGCCGACGACGGTGGTCATGGGGTCAACGTCTTGTGTGACGACGGCGCCGGCGCCGACGATGGATTCGAAACCGATGCGAACGTTTTGTATCACGGTCGCGCCAATGCCGATGTGGGCGCCGCTTTCGACGGTGACGTGGCCGGCGAGGCGGACGCCGGGGCAGATGTGCGTGGCCATTCCGATCATGGACTCATGATCGATGATGCAGCCGGTGTTGAGGATGGCGTAGTCGCCGATCTGGCAATGGGCGCAGACCAGTGCGCCAGCGGCGATGACAACGCCCTTGCCGATGGTCGTGTTTCGGGCGAGTTGGGCCGACGGGTGAATGGCCGAGGCGATTTCGAAATCGTGAGATTCGAGCTGGTCGCCGAGGGCGCGGCGCACGCCGTTGTCGCCGACGGCGATGATGGCAGCGCGGACGCCGGTGGCCTTTAGCTTCTCCAAGTCGTTAATGCCGCCGAGCACGGGCAGGCCGTCGATGCGGCGGCCGTGAAGGGCGGCATTGTTATCGAGGAAGCCCACGGGGTTGTAGATGCGGGCGTGGTGGATGATGTCGAGAACGACGCGTCCGTGACCGCCTGCTCCAAGGATGAGGATGTCGGTCATCGGAAACTCCTGCCGGGCGAATGTAAATCGAGGCTTCGCGCGGTTGTTGCGCGTGTTCGTTGTCTGAAATGGCTATCGGAGCGCCAAGCCAAGGGGCTGAACTTGGATGGCGCGAGGGTCGTATTGATATGAATTGGAAGGATGGGGCGCAGAACTTGCGCATCGTCGGGAACGTGTCGCCGCGGATGTCAGTGTTGATATGCGGCGCGCGAGGCAGGTGCATCAGCGGCAGGATGAGTGGGACGAGGGATTATGGGGCTAAGGTGCTGAAATAGCTGGTGTTGCGGCGAAATGATGATTGGATGTGAATCGAGTTTTGGGACTTAGAAACGCTGTTATCGGCATCGCGGACTGACGATAGAAGCCGTCGTGGTTTTATCGACCGCGGAGAGTTCCGCGCCGTGAGATCTACCGAGAGGTGGACGATGCCGCAAGATCAAATGAATCAAAACGTACGAATCCGGACCGGTTGGATGAGTGTTAGCGTGCTCATTCTTTGTGTCGCAGGTTGCTCAAAGCCCGAAAGCGCCACGTGGACGCTGAACGGCTTTTTCGACCCCACGCAGGTGGGAAACTTCCGCGAGCAACGGCAAACGGAGATTCGTTCTGCGCTGAGCATTCTCGAAGAGCCGTTGGGGATTCAGAACACGGAAGAGCCGTCCCCTGAAGACCTGGAGGCGCGTTATGTCGACCAGAAGATTTTCCCGGGTGACGTAATCTCTGTTTCAGTGCTCGAACTGATCAACCCTGGTGAGACCTTTGGTCAGCAACTTCGTGTGAGTAACGCCGGGTTTGAGACATTGCCGGTGTTGGGGCGGACTCGCGTCGCCGGCCTGACGACACGCGAATTGGAACTGGAAATGAAAGCCCAACTTCGGGCATTGCAGATTCTCGAAGACGCAGAAGTGCAGGTATCGCTAATTGAGACGCGACAGCTTCAGTTCTCCATCATTGGCAGTGTGCAGCGGCCTGGGACGTTTGGCCTGCCGACGCCGGAGTATCGACTCTTGAACGCGCTGGCGGAGGCGGGCGGACTGTCGCCGCAGCTCGAAAAGGTGTATGTCTTCCGGCGCGGCGGGATGGGCGGCCCGCCGATGACGACCACAGATTTACCGGCCACGCAGCCGGCTTCTGCGCCACCGGCGGCGTTCTCGATGAGCGACGTTTCTGGAAGCGCGGCGAGCATGCCGGGATCGATGCCGTCGTCGGTTCCGACCACCGCGGCGATGGGTGGCGCCACGGAGCCGGTCGACGAGTTGAAGATTCTCGAGGGTGCTCCGACGCAGTCGCAGCCAGCGATCAAGTGGGATCCGGATCGTGGTGAGTGGACGGTGGATGCCGCGTCCTCGACGGTGCCCAGCTCGGGCCCATCGGGATCGCTCGCGCGGCTGGCGCGAACCGCCAGCGGGAAGGCGGAGGACGACAAGGATTCCTGGATGGGCGAAGAACTGGCGGCCGCATCGCGCATCATCGAGGTGCCCGTGAAGGATTTGCTCGATGGCGATCCGCGTTACAATATCGTGGTTCGGCCCTTTGACGTGATCAATATTCCGCCGGGCAACATCGGCGAGTACTACCTGATGGGTAATGTGGCCCGTCCGGGAGCGTATGAGATAACGGGTCGGCGTCTAACGGTGAAGGAAGCGATTGCGGCGGGCGGCGGATTCGGGCCGTTGGCGTGGCCGTCGCGGGCGGATTTGATTCGGCGGCTTGGCAGGGACGAGGAACAGGTCATTCAGCTTGACCTGGATTCCATTTTTGCCGGGTCATCTCCGGACTTTTACATGAAGCCAAACGACATTTTGAACGTGGGTACGAACGCCGCGGCGCCATTCCTCGCGGTGTTGCGAAATGCGTTCCGGTTGTCGTACGGGTTCGGGTTTGTGTACGACCGGAACTTTGCCGATGCCGACAGCTTCCAGGCGCAGGAGCAGATCAAGGCGCGCCGTTTCCAGGAGACGCAGGCACGCGGTCTCCCTTCCAATTGAACCCTGGGGCTATTGCCGTTGTGACCGGCCCGGGCTTTGTGACAGCAGGACCATGGACGCACCGACAAGCGCAAGCATGAATGAAAGTTCCGGCAGCGGTCGATCGCCGCGCGGCGCGCCCGATAGGCCCCCTTCCTGGGTCGAGTACCTTGGGGCGTCGGGGATGGTTCGTGTTGCGGTGCTCGCGGGCCTTCTTGGGTGGATTTACTGGGATCACATCCTGCGGCTGGTGAAGTACTGGCAGGAGCCGGACTGGTCGCACGGATTTCTTATCGCTCCGTTCTGCTTATGGGTGGTCCACTCCAAGCGGGCGGAGTTGTTCAAAGCAGGGAATCGCGGATCGCTTTGGGGGGCGGGGTTGATGTTGTTTTCGACGGCCGCTTATATATGGGCCATCGGTGCGAAGATCGGCTACCCGCAACCACTTTCGATCATCACAATGATTGCCGGCGTGGTACTGCTCATGGGCGGCTGGCGCACTTTATGGCTCACATTGTTTCCGATCGGATTTCTTGCATTGGGAATGCCGCCGCCGGAACGGTTGTATCGAGCGCTCACACAGCCACTTCAGCAGTTCGCGGCATTCGTGTCGGCGATCGTGCTCAATATGTTCCCGGGCGCCGAAGTTGAGCGGTCCGGCGTGAATATCTCTTATTGGATGAAGGGCGGCGAACAGGGGATGTTTGCCGTGGCCGGCGCGTGTAGTGGAATGCGATCGCTGATGGCGTTTGTGGCGCTTGGTTTGATGACGGCCTATTTCACGCCGCGGCCGATGTGGCAGCGACTGGTGATGGCGGTGTCGGTGGTGCCGGTGGCGATTTTCTGCAACGTGCTGCGGGTGATCGGCAGTGGCGCTTTTCAGATGTATGGGCACAAGGACCTGGCGGAAGGGACGCCGCACGCCCTGCTTGGTATGTTCACCTTCGCACTGGGGTTCGCGATTTACATGGGGATCTTGTGGGTGCTCGATCACGTCTATGTTGATGGTCCGGGTGAACCCC